>NZ_JAVXIQ010000002.1:0-362986 GCF_036648275.1 Hafnia sp.
AAGTGTACACCATGTCTCCGAACATCCGTCTACTATGTCTCCGGTCTGAACACCCTTGTCAGGGGGAGGAGCCGATCAGGTTTCAACTTGCACCGAACGGCTCTTCCTTGCAAAAGGAGGGTTAAAAGAGTGTATGCAGCAGAAGCTTAGCCTGAAACCTTAGCAAACAGCGATTCCCACATATTGTTCACCAGAATCTGGTCGGGTGGCGAAAGCTCACCGGCTTTAATGGCTTTATCCAAGCTATGCTGAACCGCGTCATTGAGTGCCGCCGGCGTATGTTCGCCTTCAGCTTCCAGTTCAGCCACTGCCAACGTTAAATGCCCACGCAGATAGCCTCCGGCAAATAATTCGTCATCGCTGGCGTGTTCAACCATGTCATCAATCAGCGCCAGAATGCGGGTTTCAAAATCTGCGATCATCGTGGGTCCTCGGGATTATTATAAATCTTCCGGATAGGGGAACCTATCAGCGGTTAGCGTTGGCGTATTGTAAAACGATTGTAACGCTTGAATAAAGCGCGCTGGACGTTCTGGAATGCCGTTTTCTAAATACCAGAGAACCTGCTCACGCACTTTTCGCTGAAACGCGATGCGATCGGGATCGAAATCCCCCTCAAGATTGTCGCAACTGACGTTAAACGGATAACCGGCCGCTTCGCAGAATAACCAGTCAAACGCCTGCGGTTTAATCTCTACCACTTCAAATTCACACTGGGTTTTAGCATCGCGACCGTCTGGGCAATACCAATAACCATAATCAACCTGCTGGCGACGCGCTTCACCGGCAATACACCAGTGAGAAATCTCGTGCAGGGCGCTGGCGTAAAAGCCATGGGCAAAAACGATGCGGTGAAAAGGTGATGTTTCATCCGCGGGCAGATAGATCGGCTCATCGTCACCCGCTACAAGCTGTGTTTGATAGTCGTCACTGAAGGTCTGATTGAACAGATCGATTAATTGCTGAAAATGGTGAGTTTGAGACATGATGGCCGTCGACAAAAAAATCATTAAAAAGCGGCATCGTTGTAACGATACCGCTAACCCATACCCAAGATAATTGGAGTTGCATCAAGGCGGCAAAGGAGCGAATCCCGATGAGCTTACTCAAGTAAGTGATTCGGGTGAGTGAGTGCAGCCAACGCTGATGCAGCTTCAAATATGACGGGTATGAGGAAATTATCTCACGCTCACCGCAAAGGCGCACTATCAATAGCGTTAATACGCAAATAAAGTGTGGTTATTCAGAACCAATGACCTAGCCATTGCATAATTTCTGGCCCGTGGTTGTCATACATCAGCTTGCAGGTCATCGCTAAAGATACAAACACGATCATCGGCCTTATTAGTTTTTGCCCTTTACTCAGCACCATTTTTGCGCCGGTTCTAGCGCCAATCACCTGCCCCACCAGCATAACCAAACCAATCGACCAAATAACTTTACCGCCGATGATAAAAAACATCAGCGCGGCCACGTTGGAAGTGAAATTCAAGACCTTGGCATGCGCCGTAGATTTGGCGAGATTAAATCCGCATAGCGTGACATAGGCCAACGCATAAAATGAACCCGCACCAGGGCCAAAAAAGCCGTCATAAAAGCCCACACAGCCGCCTGCCACGATGGCAAACGGGATATACGATAACCGCCGCAGACGATCGGATTCACCTAATCGCGGCGTGAGCAGGAAATAGACACCAATTCCCGCCACCAACAGCGGCAGCATTTGGCGGAGAATATCCGCCCGAATATTCTGCACCAGAATCGAGCCGATCATTGACCCCACAAAGGTCAACGCAATCACCAGTTTCTGGTCGTTTAAATCAACGGCTTTACGGCGGATAAAATACAGGCTGGCAGAAAACGAACCGCCCACCGATTGCAGCTTATTGGTTGCTAACGCCTGCGCTGGCGGCACGCCCACGGCTAACAGCGCGGGAACGGTTAACAGCCCACCGCCTCCAGCAATGGAATCGATAAATCCCGCCAGCATCGCGACAAAAAAGAGTATCCCTAATAGTTCAGGACTTACCGGTAGCCCACTGATTAAATCCATCATCTTTCACCCATATTTCTTGCCAAACATTTGTTCGTTGTTCACGCCGAATCTAGCAGCATGAATTCTTATTATTTAGCGCACCGGTGACGCCGAGTAAGCTGCGCGAAATGGGTGCTGTATTGTGATTCGCCGCACACCTTACGCTGTACGTAACAAAAAATAAACATCACAACCAGCAATGTTCAACTTTCCCTCGCCAATCTTCATTATCATTTTTCATAACCATTTTATTAGCGCTCATTTACCTATGCGTTTTGCGCATTGCGGCTAAGCAATCGGCATTTATCCTTTTAAGTTCAGATTGATAGTGTGTGAAGCAAGTAAACGATCAGTGAGGTTGAATGTATGCAGCACACAATAGGTATTCTCGGTGGAATGGGCCCCGCCGCCACGGCAGATATGCTGAGTAAATTCGTGCATTTTCGGCATGTAGGGCAAGATCAGCAGCATATTCCGATTATTGCCTGCTCGATCCCAGATATTCCCGACCGCAGCGCGTGTCTGCTTTCCGGTGGCCCTTCACCCTATGATTATCTTGAACGCTATCTGCATATGCTCGAGGGCGCAGGCGCTGAGTGCATCGTCATTCCCTGCAACACTGCGCATTACTGGTTTGAACGCCTTCAGCACAGCGCCCATGTCGAGATGATTAATATTCTGGATGCCACATTGGCCGAACTGCCTCAACACAGCCAAACTGTAGGATTGCTAGCAACCGACGCCACGCTGGCTACCGGACTTTACCAACGCAAACTGGTGCAGCAGGGGAAAACGTTATTCGTTCCTGAAGGGAAACATCAGTGCGCGGTGATGCAGGCGATTTATGCCTACAAAGCAGGCGATCTTTTGCTGTCTCAGACGCTGTTATTCCCGCAGATTGAGGCGTTGATTGAACGCGGCGTAGATACGCTGATTATGGGCTGCACGGAAATACCGTTGATTATCAATACGGAGGTTGCGCGGTTTAACTGTACCTTTATTGACTCAACCGCCGCACTGGTGAGGGCCGCGATCCGCTGGTACGAAGAAAAAAATGGAGAAACGGTTTCCCCTGAACGCCCTGAATTACTCGGTGTGGAATAATTTTCTCAGATCGCGCCAAAAGCTCTCTGCGGTCATGCTCATACGCGTATCCATCCGGTACGCGTAAGCATAAATAGGAATAGTGAGCGCCTCTTCGTCCAAACGTATCAATGTCCCCTGTGCTAACTCAGGCGAAATCAAACAATCTGGTAGCCATGCCACCCCTGAACCATCAAGCACAACCTGCTTTAATAGCTCGCTCATAGATGAAACAAATACGGTACGAAAATTGAGATGCGTATTTTTGGCCAACATCCGATTGACCAAACGTCCCATGTACGACGTTTGACTGTAATTTAGCAGTGGAAAATCGTGCTGTTCCAACGAGTAAAGTGGCTGCCCCTGTTCATCACAGGCGCAAACAGGAAACAGCTGGGCTTCGAATAACCGAATATGTGCGAAAGGTGCCTGCAATAAATACTCGTCGTGGTAGGAGAATATAAAATCACTTTTCCCTTCACGCAGCGTGTTGACCGCGCTGTCTACATCTATCGCTTCAACGGCGTAGGCAAACCGGCTCGGCATTTGTTTCACAATGGAGGGGAGCAGCCCTAAGGATAATGAATGCGCAGCCGCTATTTTGATTTTGTGTTCAATAAAATCACTGCCGCCGCGCAGCTCGGTGAGATTGCTTTCAAGCTGCTGTAATAAATTTCGTACCTGCGAGTGAAACACCTTACCGGGCTCTGTCAGCTGTAAGGGAGAGACTTCTCGGTTGAATAGTTCGACGCCTGCGGCCTGTTCTAAGGAACGAATTCGACGGCTGAAAGCGGGCTGCGACAGATTGCGCTTTACTGCGGCTTGAGAAAAATTGCGGCACTCTTCCAACGTCAAAAAATCATACAGCCATTTCGTTTCAATATTGTGCACAATGCTCATCTCAATTCCTGTTGTCGCACCGAGTATCTTCCCAAACATACTATTAGCACGAGGATCGGCGCGACAACAGACAAACCGTTATTCGAAGGTTCCTTTCACACAGGCTTTGCCCTCTTGCACCATCAGACGCCCATGGGCATAAACCTGATGGATCGCCAGCGCCGGTGTTAACACTACAAAATCAGCGTCTTTACCCACCGCAATTTCGCCTTTGCTTTCCAACCCAAGGAATTTTGCCACGCTGCGGGTAAAGGGAATTAGCGCATCAGCAAGCGGCATATTCTGAACTTGAACCAACGCCACCAGCGTATCTAACAGGCTCTCAAAACCTGCTACGCCAATACCGGTGAGGTTACCTTGTGCATCAAAGACGGGCTGGCTTCCGTTACCGTCAGAACTCACAGAGAGCAAATCAAGCGCGACGCCTGAGTCAACGGCTCGCTTCACCGCCTGTGACGGCGTGACAGGGCCTGGGATCCCGCTGGTGATATCGATATGTCCGCCTTTTAAGGCAAACTCGATGGCCGCATCAAACAGTGTTTCACTGCGATTAACGTGGGTTGGCAACAGTTTACTCATGGGTACATCGCTGTTTTCCAGAATGGCGTAGAGCGGCGCTAATCCTTTTTTGCTGCTCCCCATATGAAATACGCTGATGCCCGCTTTGTTACCCAGTAATCCGCCCACCCGTGACTGAGCCGCCATGTTCGCCAAGGCTGCGTCATGCGGTGCAGAAGAACGATGATCGGACACCGCGCACTTCACGCCGATAACGCGGTCGATCAATGCCACGTCACGCTCAATGCTGCCGGTGATCGTCGGCGACGGAATGCTATAGGCCCCCGTCAACATGTAGGCGGTGATCCCTTCTTCGTTCAGCGCCCGTGTTTTGGCTAATAATGATTCAGGATGCCGCGTCACCGAATCGGTGCCGAGCAGGCCAATGGCCGTTGTCACGCCCGCCTCAACCAACTTTGATAAACGCACTTCTGGCGTGCGCGTAGCTGGCCCTGCCTCACCGCCGCCACCGATGAAATGAATATGCTGATCGATAAATCCGGGACAAAGTATCAAACCGTTCAGATCGATAACCTGACAGTCGGGTAAAACATCGCTCGGGATCTGCGGGGCAACGGCTAATACCTTGCCGTAGGCCAATAAAACATCCTGCACACCCAGTGACTGAGGTGCATAGACCTGAGCCCCACGTAACAACATAAATCCTGCGGAAGTTAAGTCCATTTCCGGCTCCTCGTTATCTTACAATCAGTTGCATAACCCAGATCGACAGCAGTGAATTAATCACGCAAATGCCAATAATGTGGGGATAATACTTGGCATTAACTTCAGCCGTACCGAGGCAGCGCCCAACGTTTTGTACCGGGTTTCCCATCAAGTAAATGGCGGGTAATAACACCGTGACATCATGCCCGCTAAGCGTTCCCGCCGTCACTAAACTGGCGGCAACGCCAACCGCACCGCCCATGCTCAGCAACGACGCCAACAAAACCGTCGCGGCTTCACCGGGCAATCCCCATAGCGCCATTATCGGCTGACAAACGTCGCCCACTAAAGTGAGTAATCCGGTAATTTTCAATGCTTGAATAATAACGAACGCCATCACCACGTTGGGCAATAAATTCGTTGTTGCAATAGTAAAACCACGCCGAGCGCCGTCAATAAACATATCCATCACATTTTTGCGTACTTGAGCCGTCATGGTTTTATTCCTTATTTTTTACAACACGCTGCTCAGCAACGTTGATATATATCCGCAGAATATTCGCGCCAACAAATTTAAATAATAAAATAACGCCAAGTGGCACAATTACCGACGTTCCTAAAAAAGCAAATACGGCGACGCCTGATGAAAAATAGTTAGTAATAATGGCGCTTCCGCTGGTTTGATAGGCGGCAAAAATAACTTTTTCCTGCTCGGTGATTTCACCATCCTGCGCCAGTTCTTTGGTCATACCTGCTGCTGCATCGGTATTTTGTAGGTTGGCAATCAGCGCCAGCGAGCAAATTCCGGGGATACCGAGCAAAGGGCGTAAGATGGGGGTCATCAGCTGCTGGGCGGCGCGCAGCCCACCAAGACCATCGGTAACGGCAATAATTCCCAGCGATAAAATCACCGATGGTGCCAGCTCAAGCGCGAACAGAAAGCCATCTTTAGCGCCTGTCCCATTCACGCCTCGGAATGTTAATGCCGTCTTTGCACTATCACCGTTTACATGCCCGAAGGAGCCATTAAGAACGGTGAAATCAAAGACTCGCCACCAGCCATCACTGCCGGAAAACATACCTGAAAAGAAAATAATGGTGAGAAAAAATGAAAGATAACCTACCCACGTAACTTTTATTTTCTGGCTGGGTATTGCCAGTTCTGCTTCTTGATTTGCCATATATTCCCTGCCCTGTGTTTGCAAATATATCCCTGCCATATTTGAAATGACCACTTTGATGCAAAGCGAATTATTTGGGATATAGATTAATAATGTTTATGAAAGTCTATTCTGCACTTCTTCGAGTGCTTAATAATTTAAATAGCATGGCCAGAAGACCGATTTCGAACATAGCATGTGATGAATAACGCAGGAAAATGCAAGAATGGTTTTTGCTATGCAAAAAACGCATAGCGAGGAAATAGCGATAAAAAAACGCTCCATAATTGGAGCGTTTTTATTTCACCGAATTAACCCGCAAAGTGGTTATCCAGCAATGCCTGACACGATGGCGGCAATGGCGGCGGCGTTGATGGTCTTGATGGTTTACTGCCCGGAGGCGGTGGCTGGAACCAGCTTGCCAATTCCGCCCCACAGCCATCACCGGCCGGTGGTGGCGTTTGGTCTTCGCACTCTAGGCTATTTGCCGGGCAGCGCAAACGGACATGCATATGAGCGCGATGCGCAAACCAAGGTCGCACCTTGCGCAACCAATCACGGTCATTGCCTGCGGTGTCACACAGTTTTTGTTTAATCGCTGGATTAACAAAAATGCGCGTCACTTCGTTGTCTTTTGCCGCCAGCTTAATCAGTTCACCGGTTTCAGGACGCCACTGTGATGGGATCACGTTGCGGCCATTCACCGCTACTAAATCAATCGGCGTTGGCTTCAAAAGCTGTTGCTGACTCCAGCGCTGTTTAGGCAACTGTAGCCAGATATCAACGTCTAAGCCAGATTGGTGGCTCGCATGACCGCCGTTGAAACGCCCACCGGCTGGCATCGCCATATCACCAATTAGCAACGTCCCCATTTGACGTTGATTCACTTCTCCCGCCAGACGGTTAATAAACGCTAATAAATCAGGGTGGCCATAGTAGCGGTGCTGATCGGGACGCATCACCTGATAGTCATTGGCCTGTAGCGGTAACGGGTTAGCCCCCACGATACAGCCATTGGCAAAACCGCCAATCGCCTGCGCTGCTCCCGGCACAGGCTGAGTTATCTGCTGCCACGGCGTGAGCGCCATCGCTTGTGCGCTCACCGCTAACGCAAACAAACCTGCCATGTAACACTTCATTCTTTGCATAAAAGACAACCCATCATCAAAATGAGCCTAAGGCCATTTAGAAACGAGGAACGTTAGAAATCACGTCACCACACTGCGCACGTTGGCGCAGCAAATGATCCATCAGCACGATCGCCATCATCGCTTCCGCAATCGGCACCGCACGGATCCCAACGCAGGGATCGTGACGCCCACGCGTCACCATTTCAACGGCTTCGCCTTGGCGATTGATAGTTTTGCCCGGAACCATGATGCTAGACGTTGGCTTTAAGGCTAAGTGCGCAACAATATCTTGTCCGCTGCTAATGCCGCCCAAAATGCCGCCAGCATGATTACTTTGGAAACCTTCCGGCGTAATTTCATCGCGATTTTCACTGCCGCGCTTGTTCACAACCGCAAAACCATCACCAATTTCAACGCCTTTCACCGCATTGATGCTCATCAGCGCATGGGCCAAATCCGCATCTAAGCGATCGAATACCGGTTCGCCTAAACCCACTGGGACTTGTTCAGCAACCACGGTCACTTTAGCCCCGATGGAGTCACCCTCTTTTTTCAGCGCGCGCATCAGTTCGTCTAAATTTTCTAGCTGAGAAGGATCGGGACAGAAGAACGGATTTTGCTCTACCTGCTCCCAATCTTTGATTTCACAGCTGATATCACCCATCTGAGTCAGGCAGCCACGGATCTGTACGCCGTATTTTTCTTTAAGATATTTTTTGGCAATCGCCCCTGCGGCAACGCGCATCGCAGTTTCACGCGCAGAAGAACGACCGCCACCGCGGTAATCGCGCGTACCGTATT
Organism: Hafnia sp.; assembly: GCF_036648275.1. NCBI lineage: Bacteria > Pseudomonadati > Pseudomonadota > Gammaproteobacteria > Enterobacterales > Hafniaceae > Hafnia > Hafnia sp. Next base: position 8,334 of record NZ_JAVXIQ010000002.1, read on the forward strand.
TTTGTTCGTAGGTGTAATCAGCATGGCCTGGGCGGAATAAATCTTTAATAGCGCCGTAATCTTGCGAACGCTGGTCGGTATTTTCAATCATTAGGCCAATGCTGGTACCGGTGGTAATACCTTCAAACACCCCAGAAAGAATACGAACCTGATCGGGTTCACGACGTTGCGTGGTGTAACGCGAAGTCCCTGGACGCCGGCGATCTAAATCGTGCTGAAGATCGGCTTCGGTCAACGGAATGCCCGGCGGCACGCCGTCAACGATACAGCCTAATGCGATGCCATGTGATTCACCGAACGTGGTGACACGGAAAAATTGCCCAATGCTATTGCCTGCCATGCGCGGCTCCTTAGCGTTGTTTTCTGACTTGCAGATGAATGTTGTGTTTTAGTGTCATGAATCGCGCAGGACTTATCGGCCTCTACCCTTCATAAGACGAGGCGTATGCCTGCGCGATTTGCACGCGTAACCTGTTTCTACGAACGGTAGAGCGCGAAGTGCGGTGCACAGTCGATCAGTTGCTGTTTGGTCAACATGAAGACGCCGTCACCGCCGTTTTCAAACTCTAGCCATACGAATGGAATATCCGGGTACTGATCCATCAGGTGAACCATGCTGTTACCCACTTCGCAAATCAGCACGCCGTCATCGGTAAGATAATCAGGCGCACAGGCCAGAATACGACGCGTCAGTTTCAGACCATCGCTGCCCGCGGCTAAGCCCAATTCTGGCTCGAAGCGGAACTCTTCCGGCAGATCCGACATATCTTCTTCATCCACATACGGCGGATTAGTGACGATCAGATCGTATTGTAGCGGAGGCAACTCGCGGAATAGATCGGAGCGGATCGGCGTAACGCTTTGATCCAGACCATGCTCCTGAATATTTTGCTCGGTGACAGACAGCACGTCCGTTGAAATATCAACGGCGTCAACTTCGGCTTCTGGGAATGCATAAGCGCAAGCAATCGCAATGCAGCCGCTGCCGGTGCACATATCTAAAATATGGCTTGGGTTGTGGTCGATAATACCGCTGAAACGGTTGTCGATCAGTTCACCAATCGGAGAACGCGGAACCAGCACGCGCTCATCCACATAGAATTCATGCCCGCAGAACCACGCTTTGTTGGTCAGATAAGCAACCGGAATACGGTCGTTCACGCGACGGATGACGCGCTCAACGATGCGATGACGTTCGCTCAGCGTTAGACGCGCAGAGCGCATATCTTCGGGAATATCCATTGGCAGGTATAAGGTTGGCAGCACCAGTTGCACGGCTTCGTCCCACGGATTATCAGTGCCGTGACCATAATAGATATTCGCTGCATTAAAACGACTGACGGTCCAGCGCAGCATATCTTGAATGGTGTGCAGCTCATTCACCGCTTCATCGACGAAAATCTTGTCCAAATTAGCCTCCAACAGACCTGTTCTTTGACCCCATGCGTACCGTTAAAGCAGTCATGAAGTCTCAATAATGAGAAAAGTAAGCAATCCCGTAGTTTGCCATGAAGAGCCCCACAAATCAGCAGGAATATGGCTGTCATGGATATGAGCACCTATCGTTGTGGAAAGATTGGTGACGAGTTTTTCTTAGATGCTGCGTGAAGTTTAGATACACTACGGATAAGAGTGACTAAGGCAGATTAATAATGAAGAAAAATAAAACAATCAGCGGCGAAGATGCCGCCCTTTTTCGTGAGTCCATCAGTGGAGCACGTAAGATTGCGCAAGACACCGTGGTACATAAGCCTAAGCGCAGTACACGCAAAATAGCGCCAGAAAAAATGCTGCAAGAGCAAATTGATGCCAGCTTCTATTTCTCAGATGAATTTCAGCCACAGTTGGATAGCGAAGGGCCGATGCGTTATATCCGCCCCGATGCCAGCCATTTTGAGCTTAAAAAACTGCGGCGCGGAGACTATTCACCCGAGCTGTTTTTAGATTTGCATGGTTTAACTCAGCTACAAGCGAAGCAGGAACTGGGCGCGCTGATCGCGGCGTGTCGACGCGAACATGTGCATTGCGCCTGTGTCATGCACGGTCACGGCAAACATATTCTTAAACAACAAACGCCGCTTTGGCTTGCTCAGCATCCAGACGTAATCGCTTTTCACCAAGCGTCCCGCGAATGGGGCGGCGATGCGGCGTTGTTAGTATTGATTGAGATTGATGAGCGGGAAGAACGTCGGTAATCGATGGGTGTGGCGGCGATGACCGCCACATTGCCAAAAGCACATTGCCAAAAAGAGAAGCGTTAAACTTTCGCCATGACCTGCGCAGGCCCAACCTGCCAGTCAAATACGCCGCGTTCGGTGCTGATATCGAAAGAGACACCGGCAATCGCAGACGTTGCAAACATCGGCGGGGCTTCTTCTGGACAGAGCTCAGAAACCAAGTAGCCAACCAAAGGCAGATGTGAAATCACCAACACGCTGCCAACACCGGTTTTCGCTAACGCTTCCAGATAGCATCCGACCATAGCGGGATCGCCGCCTGGCGTTAGCTCTGGCATCACCTCAACATTTTCAGGTAATGCTAACCCTTCACGTACTGCCGCCAGCGTTTGCTGGGCTCGCAGATAAGGGCTCACTAACACCTTTTCAATTTTGCCTGATTGCGTCTGTAGCCAAGAGGCCATACAGACTGATTCATCGTGACCACGGGTCGTCAGAGGCCTAATTGAATCGCTAGCTGCTTCAAGAGCGGCCTCACCATGACGCATAATAAAAACTTGCATATTGCACCGCTATTGTTGGCTGAATCCTGTACCGTCAGGCCAGAGGGCATTTGACGGTCGGGCATTCTGCCTGATTCGACACAGAATTAACACGCTAATTTTACCGCGCGTTAGTCACGCAGACTGAAAACATCCACGTGGGTATTGATAAAAGCATACATGGATGCTGTTTATCTTTTATCCAATATCTAAATATACTACGAAACGCCGTTCAGCGCATCAGCACCGATACCGTCAGTCCAACGCCGTAAATTACCTTGCACAGAATTGCCTGTACAGAGGCAAACGGTGAAAGAGTTGCAAGCAGTGATCGGCCTCTCATTCCCAGATAAATGCTTGCAACCAAGCAACATGCAGTTTTATATGAAGCTCTATGGATTACGAATAAAAGCGCTGATTTTGCTCTTTCATTCGCAACAATCTCTCACACGGCGTGAAATGTGTTCCATGGCGCAGACTGAGCGTTTGCAATACCTCAATCACTTTATCAATGCCTAAGCGGTCCATATAACGGAATGGCCCACCCAAAAACGGAGGGAAACCGATGCCAAAAACGGCACCAATATCGCCGTCTCTGGCGCTGCGAATAATCCCTTCATCCAAACAGCGGGCAGCTTCGTTGAGCATCAGCATCACGCAGCGTTGAAAAATATCCGCGTCACTCATCTGTGGTTTCGGCGTCACTCCGAGCAATGAATAAACTGAGGTATCGACCTCTTTCTTGCCCTTTTTCCCTTTGGCTTTATAGAGATAAAAACCGCGGCCGTTTTTACGCCCTTTACGGTTATCTTTAATCAAGGCATCAAACGCCGCGGGTGCCGCAAAGCGCTCGCCCAGTTCAGCCACCAGAATAGGAATGATTTTGGTGCCCACATCGATACCCACTTCGTCTAACAACGCAAATGGCCCCACAGGGAAGCCACCTTTCAGCATCGCCTGATCGATTCCATTGATGGACTCGCCCTCTAATAAACAGCGTGCCGCTTCGCTGATATAGGGAGCCAAAATTCGGTTTACGTAAAAACCGGCACGATCGCCGACGACAATCGCCGTTTTGCCCTGCTTCTGCGCTAATGCCACCGTAGTAGCAATAGTCTGCTCGCTGGTTCCGGCATGTGGGATCACCTCCACCAGCGGCATTTTGTCGACTGGGCTGAAATAGTGCAGACCAATCACCTGCTCAGGTCGTTGTGCCTGCGCCGCAATCTGACTAATCGGCAGCGATGACGTATTCGAGGCAAAGACAGTATGCGCGGCACCATATTGTTCAATATCAGCCACCATTTGCTGTTTGAGTTTCAGATCTTCAAACACCGCCTCGATCACCACGTCCATCTGATTAAATCCGCTGTAATCCGTGCAGCCGGATAACAACTGCATCTGCTTTTGTCTCTCAGCCGGACGCATACGACGGGCGCGAACCCGCTTGGTCAGCGTATCCCAGCTGTAGCTGAGCGCGTGGCTAATCCCCTGCTCGCTGATATCTTTGATACGCACCGGCAGTCCGCCGCGAGTGGCCGTAACACAGGCGATACCACCGCCCATTAGCCCGCCGCCTAATACACCGATATGGCGTAGTTCATGGGGTTTTGCAGTACCGCCAGCCTCTTTTTTCAGCGACGTCGAAGCAAAGAACAGGCTGCGTAACGCCGCAGACTCTGGCGTCATAACCAGCTCACCAAACGCCTTCGCCTCGGCTTCATAACCACTGGCGCTACCGTGTTCTAACCCTTGGCGCACCACCTGAATGATTTTTTCCGCCGCCGGATAGTTGCCCTGCGTTTTAGCTAAGGTTTTCTTATGCACGATGCTAAACAGCAGCGAACGCCCTAATGGCCCGTTAAGCAAACGTTCGATCACTGGCAGTTCAGGGCGGGTACGCCATCCCTGACGCGCCAATTGGATCGCGCTTTCCAACAGAATCGAGGCCGGAACCGCGTCGTCAACTAGCCCCATTTTCAGTGCTTGTTTCGCGCGCACATGCCTACCGGTCAGCATCAAATCTAGGGCCTGCGAAGCGCCGATTAAACGCGGTAATCGCTGAGTACCGCCTGAGCCCGGCAGCAAACCAAGCTGCACTTCAGGCAGTCCTAGCGCGGTTTTATCATCCAGTGAACAAATACGACGATGACAGGCTAATGCCAATTCCAAGCCGCCGCCTAAGCAAGCGCCGTGGATAGCCGCGACCACAGGAATAGAAAGCGCGGCGATTTTCGCCAGCGTAACCTGCCCTTTTTGTGCCAATGAGCGCGCCTGTTGCTCACTTTGGCAAGCATCAAGCATGGTGATATCCGCACCGGCAATGAATGAATCCGGCTTTCCAGAAATAATCACAATGCCCTGTAACTTGTGCGTTTGCGCCTGTTGCAACACGTCTTCGATCTGCTGCACAAATTCTGCTTTAAGCGTATTCACGCGCTCGCCGGGAACATCGATGGTAATCACACCGATATCATTTTCTACCACGCTAAAACGAAAAGCGCTCGGCTGAGTTTCTTGCATAGCGAGGTTTTCTTGAGCTGACATTATTCCACCTCCACGATCATGGCGGCACCGAGACCACCTGCGGCGCAGGCGGTCGTCAACCCGAGCCCTCCGCCGCGACGGCGTAATTCATTCAACGTTTGGGTGATCATGCGCGCTCCGGTAGCGGCAAAAGGATGTCCATATGCAATAGAGCCGCCCAACACGTTGAACTTATTCATATCGACTTCGCCAATCGCCTGCTGGCGGCCTAATTTTTCACGCGCAAACTCATCGCTGGCAAACATTTTCAAATTCGCCAACGTTTGTGATGCAAAGGCTTCATGCATATCGATCAGGGTGAGATCCTGCAACGTGATACCGGCGCGGTCTAACGCCAGCGGCGTCGCATACGACGGCCCAAGCAGCATATCTTCCCAAACATCGATTGCGGAGAAAGCGAAACTGCGCAGATAGCCTAACGGGACTAACCCCAGCTCACGCGCTCGTGATTCGCTCATCATCAGCACCGCAGCGGCACCATCGGTTAATGGCGTGCTGTTCGCCGCCGTTACGCTACCGTGGCGACGATCGAAGGCAGGCTTTAGCTTGCTGTAAGAGGCCATAGAAGAATCGCTGCGCACATTATTGTCTTTATCAAGCGACTGCTTGTAAGGCGGGATATAAGCAGTGATAACTTCGTCGCGCAAAACGCCTGACTCCCACGCCTTAGCCGCTAAGGTATGCGAGCGATGCGCCAAGGCGTCCTGCTCTTCTCGGCTAATGTGATGGCTTTTTGCCATCTGTTCCGCGGTGTCGCCCATACGCAGCCCGGTTGAATACTCCGCAACCGCAGGCGGCACCGGCAGGAGATCGCGGAGTTTCAGCTTGCTGAATAATTTTAAACGTTGAGACAACGTGCGTGCTTTATTGGCATCGACCAAAGTACGCGCCAGCGTTTTGCTTACGCCAATAGGGAGAACCGAGGACGAATCAGCGCCCCCCGCAATACCCACAGAAATGGTACCGGCCATAATGCTCTCTGCCACGTTGGCAATCGCCTGAAAGCTGGTTGCACAGGCTCGCGATACGCTGTAAGCATCGGTGTGAATGCTCATTCCGGTGCCCAATACAATTTCTCGCGCAATATTCGGTGCCTCTGGCATTTGCACCACCTGCCCAAACACCAGTTGATCGATAGCCTCAGGAGAAATATTGCTTCGAGCCAGTAATTCACTCACGACCATATTGCCTAGTTCAACGGCAGGAATACCATGAAACGCCGTCGCTTGACGAGCAAAGGGCGTTCTTAGCCCCTGCACAATCGCGACGCGATCGCCTGTGCGAGTCGTCAGAGCCAATGGGGATGACAAAGGAAGTGCCTGACTCATTTTGTGCTCCTGCGCAATACGCTAAAAATATCAAAATTGTAACCAAACCCTGAGTCATGAAAGTCAGCTTGCATGATCTGCTCATTGCTTTCAGTTAACAGGTCTGACCTGATAGCGTAAATTCTTAACCCAATTTTTACATTTAGCAAACAACAAAACGTAAGAACTGAGAACAGAAGCAGGTTTCTTATTCAGAGAGAATGCGGGAAGAGAAGAATGAATTTCGAGGAAATAATATAGTCCGTGAATATATGCACGGATAAAAATAGAAATGCAGGAGCGCGAGAGGCTTTATTTAAATATAAAAAAGCGCGGCCAAAGCCACGCTTAAAATACGACCAACTCACGCGATGCGATTAACGCAGGCCAAGTTGGAAAATCAGAGTTTCAGCTTCACAGGCAAAAGCAAAATCAACGGTCAGCGCATAGCCTTCTGCTGTTTTAGTAATGTTGCTCTTAATTTCACATGGGTCTGATTCAATACCACGTGCTTTTTGTGTCAGCTGTTCCAGCATGGCTTTCGCATCAGCTTCCGTAGCAAATACATTGCTATAGGATGCGGTGCAGTCGGTGTTATCCATGATGGTGCCGACATCAACGCAACAGCAAGCGGCTGTTTCTTGTGCACTGCATTTTTTAATAGCATCAGTCATTTCAATCATCTCCTCGATGGGGAATGAACCCCTTTTATATCGCCAATTATGATCTGGCTCAAAAAATATAAAAACTGTGGGTATTTTACTCCTCTCCCACGACAGAGACTAGTGATATGCCAGATGAATGACATTAAGTGAGCAAAATCACATTATTTGGCGGTTATTTCTCCGCACTTGTAATCATTTCTTTATTAGTTCCGTTGTTTTTTGTTACAGAGATCTCTTTTCTTGAATCAATTTGGAAATATTTAATAAACATTCTTGCAACATACCAAGAGGTCAGACCTATACTCAGCTCACTGGTCTGATTTGTCAGATCGAACTCGGACCCTACAATCCGCGCTCCTTGTTACAGTACGTAACATAGTTTAAATAAAACACACAATAATGAGGTTTCGGTCATGCGCCAGAAAAACCTGTTTACTAAGTCAGCATTAGCTGCAGCAGTGGCACTGCTTTCATCAAACGTCAATGCCGCTGGTTTCCAGCTGAATGAGTTCTCAGCCGCTGGCTTGGGCCGAGCCTATTCCGGTGAAGGCGCCATCGCAGATACCCCGGCATCTGCCAGCCGCAACCCGGCACTATTGAGCATGTACGATCGCCCAGCGATGTCCATCGGCGGCGTATTTATCGATCCAGACGTTGATATCTCTGGTCGTTCTCCAAGCGGTCAGAGCCTGAACGCGAAAAACATCGCACCAACCGCATGGGTACCTAACTTCCATTACGTACAGCCGATCAACGACCAATGGGCCGTAGGCGCGTCTGTCACCTCTAACTATGGTCTGGCAACCGAGTTTAACGATAACTACGCAGCAGGCTCTATGGGCGGTACTACCGACCTGACCACTGCTAACCTGAACCTGAGCGCAGCATACCGCGCCAACGAGCATTTCAGCTTCGGTTTGGGCTTTGATGCGGTCTACGCCAAAGCTAAGATTGACCGCTACGCAGGTGATCTGCCGCTGCTGATTGCAGGTTCAGGCAAGTTGCCACCTGCTCTTGCGGGCCAGATCGCACAAATCCCTGCGAATACTCAGATCAGCCACCTGAAAGGTGATGAGTGGGGCTTTGGTTGGAACGCAGGTATTCTTTATGAAGTGGATGAAAACAACCGCTTCGGCTTTACCTATCGTTCAGAAGTTAAAATCGACTTCGACGGTGATTACAAAAGCGACCTGCCATCTTCTCTGAACGGTATTGGTTCAATGATTGGTCTGCCAGCGGGTACCAACGGTGCAACCGTTCCGGGTTCTCTGACCTTAAACCTGCCTGAAATGTGGGAAGTCTCTGGTTACCACAAAGTGGCACCACAGTGGGCCGTTCACTACAGCCTGGCATACACCAGCTGGAGCCAGTTCCAAGAGCTGAAAGCGAAAGGTTCTAACGGCCAGACGCTGTTCTATAAAGACGAAGGCTTCAAAGATGCTTACCGCATCGCGATCGGTACGACTTACTTCTACGACGACAACTGGACCTTCCGTACCGGTATCGCGTTCGATGATAGCCCAGTGCCAGCCGGTACTCGTTCTATCTCGATTCCCGATCAGGATCGCGCATGGATCAGTGCGGGTACCAGCTACGCCTTTAACAAAGACGCTTCTGTTGACGTAGGTGTTTCCTATATGCACGGCTCGAAAGTGACCATCAACGAAGGTCCATACGAGTTCAAGTCTGAAGGTAAAGCGTGGCTGTACGGCGCTAACTTCAACTACGCGTTCTAATTTTTAAAACGCATCGTTATCAAAAGCGCCCTTCTGGGCGCTTTTTTGTTTGGGGCAAAATAAACTTCAGGCATAAAAAAAGCGCCCTAAGGCGCTTTCTCACATCAAGCTTAGTGTCAGTTTGAATCGATATCTTTCAAGTCATCCTGAATCGCAGACGCATTCGGATTGACTGGCGCGGTTAACTGGCCACCGGTTGCCAAGAAATCGTAGCGTTGGAAATACGCTTCGCGCATAAAGATATAAGGATCTGAAGAATTTTTCAGCAGGCCATCAGAATCCAGTAACTGTGCACGCGTTTCGATACCTTCAACCACCCATTTACCCGCAGACATCCAGAATGTCAGCCAGCTTAAGGTTGGATACAGATAGTCAACGTAGTCACCGCCGTCCTGACGTGGCGTCACGCTGCCGTAGCCTGGAAGCACGACATACGGGCCATAAGGCACGTCGTAATAGCCTAGCGTGCTACCAAAACGATGCGGCTCCTGCTTCGCTAACTTAGGATTCGCCATCGTGGCAACGTCAATGAAGCCGCCCATACCTAAAATAGTATTCAGGAAGAATCGGTTAAAGTGCACGAAGCCATCATAAACCTTGCCTTCAAGGAAGCTGTTCACCATGCTAGCTGGTTCTTCAAGGTTGCTGGTGAAGTTCGAGATACCGGTTCGTGCAGGCACGGGTACATAGTCTCGCCAAGCGACGGCGACAGGACGCAGTACATACGGGTCTAGATAGTCGTAGTTCACGCTAAACATCGCGCGGTTAAAACCCTCTAACGGGTCAGATCGCCCCTGAGCTTCTGGTTTAGATGAGCTAGACGCACACCCCGCCAGCAATACGCTTGCCAGAGCCACTCCTGTCAGCCGAAGTTTCATATCTTCTCCATGAAAAGGGACCGCTGATAACCGGCTGAAAATTGACTCCGCCGTCAGCGATCCTCATATTTTTATTCTGATCGTTCTTATGCCCAGATGCTTAGGTCTTTGCAACAGACGATTTATGGTACTTGATGATCAATCTGTACGCTAATCTGACTCTCTTTATTATAGGGCATAACCGCACTTTCACCGAACCAGTCACCCGGTTGCGGATTGGCTAAACCATCTCGAGAGATCCGTGCACGCACCTTCACCTGCTTTTGTGCCGAGAGCAAACGCTCTGGCATCATGGCATTCGCATCGGATAGCGATACCGTAACCGGGAAATGCCCCAAAGGCAGCTGTTTAACCGTCACAGGAATAGGCGCAACGCCATCGGTTACTGACACCACCAGCACCGCCGTTGGCGGCAATTGGCGTTCGACATCCGGTGACAGATTAATCGTGACACTCAACTGCGTATTATCCGCACCTGACTGCGCTTTGGCTTGCTCAATGCTGCGCTTTAACACTTCGCGACGGCTATCATTTTCCGGCAACACGCGCAGCATCATCTCCCATGCACCGATTGCTTTCTTATAGTCACCCTGCTCGAAAGCATTGAAGGCTAACAAACTGAGAACCCGCACATCTTGATGGTTGCGCGCCATCATATTGGCCAACATATCCGCCGCTTGCTTATTGTCTTCAGGATCGTTGGAGCGAGTAAGCACTTCTGCGTAGCCCAGTGCCACTTCCGGCTCATTCGGTGCTAATTGATACGCATGAGAAAACGCCTGAGTGGCAGTCGTTGCATTATTTAGCGCCATGCCGATACGGCCTAACATCACCCAGTCAGCGACGTTACGCGGATCGGTTTGCAGCTCGGTACGCAAGCCTAATCCTAAACGCGCAATCTCTTCCATCGTCAGCGGTTGCTTATCTTCATTCATCACGCGCTCACGCAGGGAAGGCATTTCGCTCATGACCAAATTCCAGCCCTGTACCTGCGCCAGACCGCCGGTTTTAAGATAAAAACCGACTGAGATCAGCACCAAAATAACCACGCCCGGCAGTAAAACCCAGCGGTTTAACGGCTCAGGTTTCGCCGCTTGTGCATCAGGAACATCAGACAACAGATTTTGCTGTAGTTCCTCAATCATCACCTGACGCTCAGCCACCACGCCCTGCTCTTCATCTTGCTCAAGCTCTTGCAAACGCTGATGGTAAAAACGCGTATTAAGGCGATCGCGATCTTCCGGCAGATCGCGCTGAGGCTGACGTAGCACTGGAACCAGCAATAATGCGGCAGCGATAATCAACAAAACTAAAACTATCAACCAAAAAGCCATTATTAATGTTCCCTGTCGCTGTCGTTAAGTAGCTGGTTTAAACGTTGTTTCTCGGCCTCGCTGAGCGTCTCGCTGCTCGAAACCTCAGGCTCGTTAGGACGGCGACGGCGTGCTCGGGTAATCACCACGATTGCGCCCAGTAAAACAAACAGCGCAGGGCCAGCCCAAAGAATAATGGTCGCTGCGGTTAACGGCGGCTCGTAGGTAACGAAGTTGCCATAACGCGCCACCATATACTCGGTGATCTGCTTGTTGGTGTAGCCCTTTTCCATCAGCTCATACACTTTCTGACGCATATCGGAGGCGATAATAGCGTTGGAGTCAGCGATGCTGTTGTTCTGGCATTTTGGACAGCGCAGCTGTTCGGTTAACTCACGATACTGCTGCTCTTGTTCCACGCTTTTAAAGCTGTAGGTATCAATAGCCGCCCACGCGCTCACCGAAAGCATAATGCCCGCCAGCGCGCTAACCCATCGTAGCATTCGCATTATTTAGCTCCTTCATATTGGCGATATAAAGGCTCGATCTCTTGTTGCCATACGCGATCGTTAAGATCGCCCGCATGGCGATAGCGAATAATGCCGTTGCCATCGATCAGGAAAGTCTCAGGTGCGCCATAAACGCCAAGATCCAAACCCAACATACCGTCGCCGTCATACAGGCTTAACGCATAGGGATTTCCTAAATCATTCAGCCATTTGACCGCTTTCTGGCGGTCATCTTTATAGTTCAGCCCAACGACGCGGATCCCTTTCGCCGCCAGCTTATTCAGATACTGATGCTCGGCATAGCAGGTTGGACACCATGTGGCCCATACGTTCAGCAACATGGGTTTACCATCGTGGAGAACGCCTTGGTCAAAGGTTTTGCCCGGCTGATCCAACGATTCCAGCTTGAATTCAGGAACGGGTTTACCGATCAACGCGGATTCCAGCATAGTGGGATCTTCCCCACCCGCGTTGCGCTGCAGCTGGATGACAAACGCCAGCACCAGCAGCATAAATAACACTAACGGGATAAAGAGCAGCTTGCGATTCATGCTGTTTTCTCCGCTTTCTCTTGTTGTGCCTTTTCTTTACGGCTTGAACGATAGCGCGGGTCGAGCATGCATAACACGCCGCCAATTGCCATCAGCACGCCGCCGTACCAAATCCAGCGCACAAAAGGCTTGTAATAAAGACGCACAGCCCACGCTCCGTCATCGAGTTCTTCACCCAATGCCGCATACAGATCGCGAGTTAAACCGCCGTCAATGGCCGCTTCGGTCATCATGCTGCGCGCGGTCGCGTAGTAACGTTTTTCAGCGCGCAGAGTGGCCTCTGGCTTACCGTCGCGCGTAACATCAATGATGCCCACCCCGCCGGTATAGTTCGGGCCTTTGATGTCATGCACGTCGCGGAACACAAAGTGATAATTGTGAATATCTACGCTATCACCGGACTTCATGCGCACATCGCGCTCAATGCTGTAGCTTTGGCTAAAGGCGATACCAATCACCGTAACGGCAACGCCCAAATGGCCTAGCACCATGCCCCAATGACTGCGAGGCAGTTTGGTCAGCCCCTTCCAGAAACCGTGGCGATGCGTGGCGCGCTCATGCAATTCCATCAGCGTAAGAATCACTACCCAGAATGCCATCAGCAGACCAACCACCGTCATCCCTTCAACGCGGTCCTGCATCAGCCAAGGCAGCAGCACGGAAAGGATCACGGTCACAATCATCGCAACCAACAAACGCTTCCAGAACTTAGCCGGTTCATCACGACGCCAGCGCACTAACGGTCCAACGCCCAACAGCAGCGCGAACGGTGCCATCAGCCAGGTAAACATCGAGTTAAAGAAAGGCTCGCCGATGGAAATACTGCCCAAGCCAAGCTGTTTATGCACCAGCGGCAACAATGTCCCTAACAGCACCACCAGCATGGCAGCAACTAACAGCACGTTGTTTCCTAGCAAGAAGGTTTCGCGTGAAAACACCTCGTGCTGCGTGCGGCTACGAACCTGCGCACCTTTGACCGCATACAGCAGCAATGAGCCACCGATGACGATAACCAAATAGGCCAGAATGAACATTCCACGCGCCGGATCGGAAGCGAAAGAGTGCACAGAAACTAATACGCCGGAACGCACAAGGAACGTCCCCAACAGACACAGAGAAAACGCCGTGATCGCTAACAGCACCGTCCACGCTTTGAAAGTCCCGCGTTTTTCGGTTACCGCCAACGAATGCAGCAACGCCGTACCCGCCAGCCAAGGCATAAAGGAGGCATTTTCTACCGGGTCCCAGAACCACCAACCGCCCCAGCCCAGCTCGTAATAGGCCCAAGCGGAACCTAAAACAATGCCCATGGTGAGGAAAATCCACGCAGCCATCGTCCACGGGCGTGACCAGCGCGCCCATGCGGTATCTAAGCGCCCAGCCATCAGTGAAGCGATGGAGAACGCAAAGGCGACCGAGAATCCAACGTAGCCCATATACAGCAACGGTGGATGGAAAATCAGGCCAATATCCTGCAACAGCGGATTCAGATCGCTGCCGTCAATGGGGAAGTTCGGTAACGTGCGCGTAAAGGGATTGGAGGTGAGAATAATGAACAGCAAGAAGCCGACGTTAATCATCCCCATCACTGACAGCACGCGTGCCACCGAGTCTTGCGGCATGCTGCGACTAAATAGCGCCACGGCCAGCGTCCAACAGCTTAGCAGCAGCACCCAGAGGAGGAGCGATCCCTCATGTGCGCCCCAGGTTGCCGCAATGCGGTAATAGACCGGAAGCTGGGTATTTGAGTTTGCCGCAACGTAGGAAACCGTAAAATCGTTGGTAATAAAGGCATACACCAAACAACCAAATGAGATCGCAATGCTAAAGAACAAACCATAGGTCAATGGACGCGCCACCGACATCATGCGCACATCTTGCCGCGCTGCACCCCACAGCGGGTAAATGCTCAACAATACGGAGAGCGCTAATGAGAGCGATAGCAGGAAATTGCCAATTTCAGGGATCATGACTGCGGGCTCCCCGCATTCGCATTGCCACTATTCTGCTGATAGGACTCAGCTGGGCGATTATGGTTTTGCTCCATCGCTTCTTTTACCTCAGGTGGCGTATATTTTTCATCGTGTTTTGCCAGCACTTCTTTGGCATGCACCACGTTGTCTTCACCCATCACGCCTTGTGCAACTACGCCCTGCCCTTCGCGGAATAAATCCGGCAAGATGCCTTCGTAGGTCACACCAATAGCGCCATGTGCATCGTAGATTTTAAATGAGACTTTCAGGCTTTGCTGATCGCGTTTCACCGACCCAGGCATCACCATCCCGCCAATACGCAAACGCTGACCCACTTCAGGCTTCTCATGGTTTTCACCTTTACCCTGTAGGATTTCTGTTGGCGTATAAAACAGATCAATATTCGAGCGCAATGCATAAAGCACCAAAGTGATCGTCACTGCCAAGCCGAGTAAAACGACAATGGCCAGATAGAGGCGACTCTTACGACGCGGATTCATGATGATTGCTCTCCTTGTGAAGCTGACGAAGCGCGCTGCTGACCCTGCGCTTGTTTAATTCGCTGTTCGCGCGCCTGATGGCGGAGAACTTCAGTCAAAATTTGGCGGCGTTGCCACTGGGTATGACAAACCAATAAAAGTAATGGGATAAGCGTTGCGGCAACAGAAAGCCAAACGTAAAAGGCATAACCGCCCATCGCGAAGAAATCTTGCCAAGAGGAAAATGCTGGACTCATCAGGAACGCTCCTTAGGCTGATTTTTTGGGCGAGGGTTCACTAAGGCATTCACCCAAGGGCGTCTACGCTCTTGCAGTAAAATTAAATTACGTAAACGCATCAACGTTAAGGTAATAAAGAAAAATAGGTAGCCGAAGATCGCCCAACGCAGCGGATAGCGCATGCTTGGATCAATGGTATTTTGCATATTGGTCGAACCCTGATGCAGGGTATTCCACCACTCAACGGAGAAATGGATAATCGGCAGATTGACCACGCCAACCAGCACCAGAATACCGGCGGCACGACCGGCAGTACGGCGATCTTCAAAGGCGTTATACAACGCAATAGCGCCTAAATAGAGGAACAGCAGCACCAGTTCGGAGGTTAAACGAGCATCCCAAACCCACCACGTTCCCCACATTGGCTTGCCCCAAGCCGATCCTGTTGCCAGCGCAATAAAGGTAAACACCGCGCCAACTGGTGCCATAGCCGCACTCACCAGATCGGACATTTTCATCTGCCAGACCAAACCGATAAACGCCGCAATCGCCATGGAGGCATAGATCCCCATCGACCAGATAGCCGCAGGCACATGGATGTACATAATGCGATAGCTGTTACCCTGCTGGTAATCGGACGGCGCATAGCCAAAACCCCAGATCCAACCGACTAACAGGCATACCGCCCCGGCTAATCCAAGCCACGGGACGAACTTACCGCAAAGATGATAAAGCCGCTCAGGCTTGGCAAGCTGATGAAGCCATTTCCACATTGAGATTTATGCTCACAAAACGAAAAATTTTTGTCTCGGCGTCACTGCCGAAACCCCACAGAAAGGCGCTGTCTTCTACTACTTGCAGGCTCTTTTCAGTCAATCTACTTTAATACCGCAATACATATTTACTTGTTAGTTTGACGCATGTTGCTAGCAACAAACAAAAAGGTTTTGTTAATAGCTGAATTCGGCTTCACCGAATGTGCTATTGCACGCTAACCCGAAGCGCAGCGGCTGCGGCAAAAGGCGACAGCGTGATACTTCCCGCCAACATGGCACCTAAGATAGCTAAGTAACCCCCGATAGGCATTCCCATCGAAGCCGCATCAATTGCCGACGTCGCAAAAATTAGAATAGGTATATAGAGAGGCAGCACCAGCAAACTCAACAACACGCCGCCTTTGCGTAACCCAACCGTTAACGCAACGCCAATCGAACCAATAAAGCTCAACGTCGGGGTGCCGAGTAACAGCGTTAATGCCACTGCCCACCACGTTGCCATATCAAAAGAGAGCAATAGCGCCACTAACGGAGAAAGGATCAGCAACGGCAGTCCAGTGACCAGCCAATGAGCGAATACCTTTGCCAACACCGTTAGCGCCAGCGGAGATGGCGTGAGCATCAGTTGCTCTAAGGTGCCATCCAGATAATCGTCTTTGAACAATCGTTCTAACGAAAGTAACGCCGCCAGCAAAGCCGCAACCCAAACCACGCCGGGGGCGATACGCGCCAACAGTTGGGGTTCAGGGCCGATACTTAATGGAAACAACGTAATGACGATCAAAAAGAACCACAGCGGATTAATAATTTCAGCGCCGTTGCGAAAGGCAATTTTCAGCTCGCGGCGCAAAACGGTCATGATCATAGTGCCGTTTCCTCTCCGCTTAGGCGCAACTTACGCATGCGATAATCCAAATCCTGATGCGTGGTCAGCAAAATAATGCCTCCCAACCGCGTGTGTTGCTCAAACAATGCGATCAACTTCGCCACGCCAGATTTATCAATGGCGGTGAGCGGTTCGTCTAGAATCCAGAGTTTTGCCTTGCTCAGCCAAAGCCGCGCCAGCGCAACTCGGCGCTGCTGCCCGGCAGAAAGCTGGGCAACGGGAACGTCTTCATAGCCGATAAGATCAACCTGAGCCAGTGCGTCCCAAATCGCATCTTGATTATTATCGCCCTGCACTTCTTGGTAAAAGGCGAGGTTTTCAAACGGCGTTAACACCGATTTCACCCCGGCCTGATGGCCAAGATAAATCATCTGCTGTTGATACTCTTCGCGCTGTTTACGAATAGATTTTTGTTGCCACTGAATATCGCCACTTTCAGGCTGAGACAGTCCGGCAATCATCCGTAGCAAGGTAGTTTTTCCTGCCCCATTCGGGCCTTCTATTTGCACCATTTCACCCGCATTAACCTGAAAACTAAGCTGGCTAAACAGCACTCGCTCGTCACGGCTACAGGTTAGAAGGGAGATATTCAGCATCGAAGAATGTATTCCTAAAATCGAGATAGCACATCATATCATAAGCCTATAACAGCTCGTACCCCGCAGCCTGTGCGAAAACTACCCACATGGAGGTAAAATTCCGCGTCAGATCAAGGAGTGATATCTCACCCCATCCAGCAGAGCACCGCCAATGGCGAGATTAGCACGCCTCCCTCTCCGCCGATGCAGCGTTACGGCGAGTTACATTTGATTAATATATTTCATAAACACATAACATGGGGGAATATCGAAAAGGGAAAGTAATGCGCTTTGCGAGGAAAACTTCACAAGATTGGTGACAAAGCAGGCAATCAACACCAACCACACTTATTCTATTGATAAAAATGCGTATAATGGCGGCCGTTGTCCTCTTAGTTAAATGGATATAACGAGCCCCTCCTAAGGGCTAGTTGCAGGTTCGATTCCTGCAGGGGACACCATATACAACTCTCCTGACGTCTACCGAATTCAATAAAATCCCCTTATAATCAGTAATAAACCCTCTGTTCTGGCTGTGTGATGTCAACCGATATCTACCCATCTCAACGTGAATCAATAAACGTTTGGGGGCCTTAGTGGGGGCTTATCCTGTTCAATGAAAAATGAGGCCCCCAAATGCCCTTAAATGCGCGTCAGGTCGAGACTGCAAAGCCCAGAGACAAAGCCTATAAACTCGCTGACGGTGGTGGACTGTATCTCCAGGTTAACCCTAACGGTTCAAAATACTGGCGGATGAAATACAGATTTGCTGGTAAAGAGAAAAAATTATCATTTGGTACATACCCAGATATTTCTCTGGCTGATGCACGAACCAGGCGCGATGACGCAAGGAGAATTCGGGCTAACGATCAAGATCCAGGTGAAGTAAAAAAAGCAGAACTACTCGCCAAAAAACGATCAATCACAAATACCTTTGAGGCAATAGCTACAGAGTGGTACAACGCGAAAATCTCTGGATGGTCAAAAAACTATGCCGATTATGTTAATCGTGGATTCAAAAATAATGTTTTCCCTCATTTAGGTTCCAGGCCTGTTAACGAAATCAAGCCGCTAGAGCTTTTATCCGTTCTTCAGCGTATAGAAAAACGTGGCGCGCCTGAGTTAGCCAGTAAAGTTCGCCAACGCTGCAGTGAAGTCTTTCGATACGCAATAGTCACGGGGCGTGCTGAATACAATCCAGCCGCAGATCTTGCCAGCGCATTGCAAGGATATGAAAAACATCATTATCCCTTTCTGACCGTGCCTGAATTACCTGAATTTTTACAGAAATTATCAAATTATTCAGGTAGTTTAATAACTCTGCTCGCGACTCGTTTGTTGATGCTAACTGGATTAAGAACAGTAGAGTTACGAATGGCTGAATGGTGCGAAATTGACTTCGAAAACAGTCTCTGGGAAATACCTAAAAACAGGATGAAGATGAAGCGAACGCATCTCGTCCCGCTATCTAGCCAATCCTTGCAAGCCCTTCAGCAACTGAAACAACTCACTGGAAGCTATCAGTTTATTTTCTCTGGACGAAATGATGTTAATAAACCGATGAGTGAAGCCAGTGTTAACATGGTTTTGAAGAGAATTGGATATGATAAAAGAGCTACCGGCCATGGTTTTCGCCACACTATGAGTACCATTCTTCATGAGCAAGGTTTTAACACGGCCTGGATTGAAACACAGCTAGCACATGTAGATAAAAACTCGATTCGTGGTACTTATAACCATGCCCAGTATCTGGATGGTCGTAGGGAAATGATGCAGTGGTATGGTGATTATATTCAAAATTGTGAAATGCGTCTCCATAAGGAATAATCATAAACCAACTCCACCTTTGTTTTAAAGGTGGAGTTGGTATCTATAATAAAATAATTTATTGAGGTATAAATGTTGCTGTGTGGTTCCAACTGACTTTTTCGTAAGGCAAATTTAACGAAGCAATTGCCTGTTCTAACGATATCTCTGCAATTTTAAGATCACTGGCAGAATCAATTTGGTAGGTACTATCAAGTTTTACAACTGGTGATCCCTTAGGCATACCTTCATAAATAACAGATAATTGATGGACAAGGTCGTCGTTCACCAGAACTTTCGGTTCGTCATTCAGTAATACACCTACAACGGTGAATGAATGTACATTACTGTCACCAGTAATTTGATCGCGAAGAATATAAATGAGTAAAGGCGCAGAAATTCCCCGAGCTACCGCCGTTGACGCATTGAATTTCTCTGCCTGCGCGATCGCATTATTTAAAATGACGTGCCCAACGCCAAGCACTTCAAGTGACTTGTCTTCAGATATTCTGTCAAACGTCATGTTATTATATTTTTTCTTAATCCCAAACTGGGTTATCCACTCTTTCGGTGTAACGAAAGAAAGTGTCCCCCCCTCATTTTCAAGACGATGGCCATTCAATTTGAGCATATTTTCTAAAAAACTATACATGTTATTTAGATCCAACTTAGGGACTTCCTGTAAATTCTGATATTCGAATTTATCAGCATGACCAACGAGCCCCTTAACTACGCTGACCGCCGACTGACCTCCGAAGGTCCCTGCTCTGGAATCGAACCATGTATTTAGAGTCTCTGGTTTTTGTATCAGGCCATCAGCAAAAAGTGAATTGAAAAACCCTTTATCACTCATCCCAAGAATAAGCTGCAACAGATCTTCCGGTTCCTCCATCGCGTCGCCCAAAGAACGCATAACTGTGGTTATTTTGCTGTTTAATAGATCCCAAATTCTGGACTCTACAGTATCGGGGTTGCGTAAAGTAATAACTTCAACCTGATGTTTTTGGCCATAGCGATTGAGTCGCCCTACACGCTGGTGAAGACGCATCGGATTCCACGGCAGATCAACATGAATCATGGAATAACAGTTGTCCTGCAAATCAATACCTTCACCACCGGCTTCTGTACAAACAATAAAGCGTACCTGCCCGCTTTTAAATTGCTCCGCAGCATGGTATCGATCCATACTCCATGACGTTTTGACACCTTGTTTATTGTAAATCCCTTCCAGCCGTCCTTCGCCATTGATAAAGCTGACACAGCCATAGCCAAAGCGAGCATTCAGAGTATTAATTAGCAGAGCCTGTGTCGCTTTATATTCAGTAAAGAATACGACGGTGCGATTAAGAAACGTGGTTTCCAGCACATTAAGTAGGGTCTGGATTTTCGTTTCCGATTCTACATTCCCCGCCAACGCCTGCAGCTCTTCAAGCATGGGCAGCTCATTCTGCATAAGTTGAACCGAAGCAGACATTTCAACATATTCGCTTTCAAGCGCAATGTAGGCATCATCGAGATCCGGGGCCTGAGAATCACTCATGATGGCATTCATTTCATCACTCAGCGCCTGCAGCTTTTTCTGATTTTCCCCGAGCCTGGCGATACGCCCATTTATTGCGGCATAAATTGCCGCTACCGAACTTGCCGCCAGTTTCTGCATTGCAGTTAACACCAGTTGCACAGCCTGCTGGTTTGCGGAGCTCAGCGACGAAGCGTAGGCCTGCCCTGAAAGAATAAATCGTGTGAGCCGGTCATAGAATGACTGTTCAGCCTCAGAAAAATGATAGGTCTGTGAGGTCACGTTGACGGTCTTGAACAAACGTTCACCGTCCATATTCGTGACGGTTTGCTTATTATTGCGAATCACAACATCCCGAACATGATGCTGCTGAGTTTCAAATGGCTTATTCACGTCAAACAAGTCTGGACGTAAAAGCCTCAGCAGGGCAAAGAAGCCGTAATTTTTCCCGCGATGCGGGGTAGCTGTGAAAAAAAGCCGCGAGGCGAACTTACCGTGATCGATAAGCTTCTGCACAAATCGATAGCCCTGAGTCGCCCCCGAATCTTCTAGCGAGTTAAGGTGATGTGCTTCATCGATGATCAGCAAGTCCCAGTCGTCTGCTTTGAGCATTCGCTCGTGCCTGCCATTAATATCTTTTCGCAGTGTCGGCAATGAAGCGACCACCCAGGGATGCGTATTCCAGTAATCTGATCGCTCAGTATCAATTTCCGTGGAGTAGAGGGACAAACGAATATCAAACATCTGCCGCAAACGCTCCTGCCACTGCGGTACTAACGATGCAGGCGCTAAAACCAACAGACGCTGTACACGTTTTTTCGCCAGCAGCGGCCAAAGGATCAGCCCTGCCTCAACGGTTTTCCCCAACCCTACGTCATCAGCAATCAGCTTTTGTACCGGCCATTGCCGTAACACGCGGTGACATACCCATAACTGATGCGGCAGCAGGTTGATACGTGAAGTGGAGAACACCCCCCAACTATCATTGATGGAGCGGATCGCAAGCGCCTGACTGCGCGCAAGGACTTCACGCAAATCGTCATAATTACCTTCAGCTAAAGCGTCCTGCGCGCTGCGTACTGGCTCTAGTTCGGAAAGAGGACGCTCTTCAAAACTCGACTCGAAACGAATGAGTGCGGTGTTTTCTCGCAGGAGTTCAATCGTCCCTAACCCAAAGCGTTCATGTCGTACCTGCTGGCCCTGCTGAAATATCATTTTCATACGTAATCCAGGGGATCCTGTCCAAATATCTCAATACGAAGTGAGCGTTTCCCGTCACTGGTTAAAATGCGTAGCGGTATGTCGAAACAATGATTAAAGGTCGCATCTTCCTCGCCGAGGTGTTCGCTGAAAAACGTCCACAACAAAAGTGAATCACTGGCTGTGGATTGCCTAACATCTATTTCGTCGAACTCCATCGCCAGTAACAGACGCCTGACGCGTTCCGGCGCAGAGAAACAATATCGATGAATGCTGGAATCGGTAAACACGTTATTACGCACCAATTCACGGAAGATAAAGTTCACCCCGGTCCCCAGCGTCGCACGTAACTCGGGAACGATACCGACCCTTGTTCCTGAAAGCCTGAAACTGGATGCCGGTCGCAGTAAATCGCCAATATCTTCAAGGAACGCTTCCGACATATTAAGCAGTTCGCCGTAGGTATCTAAGTGTTTGGAAAAACGATACAACGGAAGTATTTGCAACCAGATACGATACGTATCTCCGTACAAAGAATCCTCAAGGTAATCGTCCATCACATCCAACCACTGCTGCGCAGCACCTGGATCTATAAACGTTTCCCACCATCCTTTTTCCTCAAAATGCTCAATTGCGGCACGGTGTTGCTCCTCCTGAGTCCTGCCAATGGTCTGGCACGAACCAAGATAAAGCAGTTTCAATAACGCCATGCGCGAACGCTGATCGTCAGAGCCATTTCTCAAAGCCTCCCAGTCAAACCAACCTTCTGGGTAGAGTCGGGTATTGTATTTCGCCAACTCTTCCTGCTTGTTCTCTTCCCACCAGCGGTAAATTTTTTGTACCGCCTCACCAGGAGTCACCAACGGTTTGTATTCTTCTGGTGTCTCGCAAATTTCGCGCTCCAATGCCCTTGTTCTGTCGCTATTAGTCAGTAACCTTCCCTGCAGGAGAGAGGCAATATCATTATTGCTCCAGTGCCAGTCTGCCGGGAACGCGCCTGGGCGCAGTTTAAGTTCAAGTAACCAACCTGGAGGTATTTCTTCCATTAGCTTACCCGCCAGTTTATCTCCTTCCAGACCTTCAATCAGAAAACGACAAAATGCTTGTTGCTTTTGATTATCAGCCGCCAGGTCATTGCGACCTGCCCATTCAAGTAAATCGTCAAAAACATATCCCTGACTTCTGCGTTTGCAATAAACAATAAATTCACAGGCCTGCTTAGAATATGATGACGAAATGATGGTACCGGCAGGTGCAAACCCAGATATCAACCGTTCATTTTTTTCGGCACAAGGAGTGTTACCGAGCAAAATTTGGCTAATCGGACGTGTGGAACCTGCTTGTGTTTGCACATGAAGGTTCGCCAGCTGTTTTCTGAAAGCCTCAATTTTATCCTGCCAGCCTGTCAGTTCACCTAGTCGCTTATCGAACTCTTCGTTAAATACGACTGCCAGCTTTTCCGCATCCCGCTGTGCCAGATGCTGGATATCAACGCCCTGTTTATCCGGCAATGACGCGTTTAATAACGATTCAAGCGACAGTTTACTTTCGACTTTAAGTTTGCCTCCCGTCGTGTCTGCTACCAGGCACTGTGCACTGTGCAATGCCTGAAACGCAGGGAGATGAATCAGTGAACTCGCCAGACGAGAAACCAGTTCATCCGCACAACGCACTCTGTCGCTCCACTTTATCAGCCCGGCAGCCTGCTCTTTAAATCCGTTGGGCAGCGCGGGATATGAGCGATAGAAGCTCATGATGCCGTTTTCGCTTTCGTAAAGTTGCTGTAGCAACTTTTCATTTTCCATCGCGGTAGCGTCGTTACTGATGCCTGTAGACATTACGTCCCAGATGCTTTCCCAGAACTGACTATGAGTTAATTCTGGGCTTAGTTCCCACTCAGCAACCAGCGCCTCCCAGTTATACTCAGTTTCACGCCAGAGCAATTCCAGCAGAGAATGAACTTTCGCTCCTGCTTTCTGAATGATGCCCCGGTTACGTTCAGCTTCAATAGCCAACTGGCGCCGACCAATATCAACCTCAAATCCAGCGTTAATCAAAAAACCCTGCCGGGTATCACTCATCAACGGAGACAAATTCCACAGTCGCGGAATATGAGTGTCAAAACCTCTCAGGCCCCTGCGCGTGACCTGGAAAACTAGATGGCAGCGTTCATCATCGATTTCGGTCTGGTAAACCGCCACTCGCACTGGTGACTGAACACCCTTGCTGTTCGGCAACATAACCTTGCCCAATGACAGACCAGGAATACGTTTATACTGAGCAGGCTCCCAGCGCCATTCATGCTCATCAATGACAATCTGGCGCAAGTTACGTGCATAAAGACTTAGTAAACCTGCGTACAGAGTAAAATCTTTTAACACCATTTCCGCTTGCATATGCTGGCGCAGTGGCAAATACACAAGAGTTGGTGACAAGCCATTTATCGCGGCACTTTCAGTGAGTTGATTTAGTTGTTTATAGCTTTCAGCGTCACAGGACTCGGGCACAATTCCACCCGCTATTTTAGTCGCCAGCCGCCCCGACAATAGGTAAGGATTATCAGACACCAGCAGACAGCTTTTGAAGCCAAGACCGAACTTGCCGGTAACGCCCTGCTCTTTATCTGACTGGTAAAGCGCCAGCATTTTTTTCAGATCGTTTTTGTAGCCATCATGAACATTCTCGACTTGCTCATTTTTCACGCTCTGGAAGCGGTTTATTTCTCGACCCCAGTTGAAGAACGACAACCCGCCGTTTTGCTCTTTCACCATAAATTTCTGGTGCACCCGCTCATGACGGGCATCGCTATCCAGCTTAAACAACTCTTCTACTGCATCATCGGCATTCTGGAACAGCTCAAAAGGAACGCTTGATGGCTGATACTGAGCATCCTCTATACGCTTTCTGACCGCTGTTAATATTTCAGCCTGCAGCTCAGGGCGATCCCGGATGGCATTCGCAATGTCATAGACAATTTCAGTGAGCCTCGGGCTGTGGAGCGACTTGCCGCCACTACTTTCAGCAAGAGAGTGAAGCTCACTCTCATAGGCTCTCATTAAAACGTTAAGCTGAGAGTTTTTAAGGCCCAGCGTTTTCAGGCGCTCAACGATGCTGTTCAGGATAGTGACTCGCGCGATATTCACGTCCAGTTGCTCGGCCTGCTCAAAGGATTGCCAGAGCGTATCCAGCCTTGCTCGCTGCAGATAAATGCCTTCCTGCAGCCAGCTAGTACTGCGCTTTAAAATTGCCAGGAGCTGCTGAGAGGTGTACTGGTCTGGGGAAAATCGGCGAATGAAGATTTGCGGTGCCTGGCCGGTATAAAAAGCGTAGCCGTGCTGACCCACAAAGATTGTATCCAGATCAGTTGCCAGCGCCACGGTCAAACGTTCCTGGAACAGTGAATGAACCTGCAACGTGTTTTCTTCGTAAACCTTCACGGCAAAGGCATATTTCTCAATGCACTGTAAGAGCGTTAACCCCGCAAAGTGAGCTTCATGGTTAGTTAAAGGTTTACTGTCTTGCGACAGTTCTTTCACAAACAGGGCATAACTTTGCAGCCCCAGATAGCTCTCACACAGCGTACGAACCTTACGATTCCCCGCCAGTAAAGCCAGCAGCGCAGCGATTGCCTTACGTGGAACCCAGCGTTCCCATGGAGCAAAGTAGTCCCTTAAGACATTGGCTGAATGCTCCACATGAGTGAGATGCCCTTCAGACTCAGTGCCGTCTACCGTCAAATCACTAGCCTGCAGCCAAGGCTGCAAATACGCCCAGTCGTCTTCATGCAGTACAGCACTACGCTCTGCCCCCGTTACGCCATAACAGAGATCGGCGGCTAGCGCCCAGGTATCCGCTGCCGTTCTGAGCGACATTGAACGCAATACACTAGTAGGTGCTGAATGGGTATGACACAACGAGCTCAACAGCGCTTTACGCAATTCACCGCTTTGGGCTGGACTCATGCTATCGACTAGACGCCGGTAGCTTGCAACTATCTTGTCCGTCACTGGATGCGCAAAACTCAGCGCATTGATGGCCTCATTTCCCTCAAGTGACTCAGCACCTTTAAGGCACTCAATTAAAAGCCGCCAACCTTCAAAGTTCTCAAACGCATAAGACCTGTCGCTGGCCTGAAGAATAACCGTATCAGTGAGACGTAAGCTGATGCCGATAGCATAAAGCGGAAGTGTGCCTGCCACATTGAGCGCTTTATAAAACGCAGACTTGCCCTGCAAGATAAATTGGCTCAGCGCGCGGTTAGCGTCTTCTGGTAGAGCAATATCCTCAAGCAGCGCTATCAGCGGTGTGGCTTCCGTCAGCTTCGCTATCTCCGGGTAGTCTGCCGCTTTGATATCCAGAATATTTTCTGGAGCTATCGCAACACCACGGTGCAAAAGCCATTTTTGGCTGCGCAGGTTGTTGAATACTCTCTCTGAAGACAAGCCATTCGTCGGCTGCATTAACAATTGCAGGATAAAACCGCAGTATCGTTCCGGGTTCGGCTCGGATAAAGCCAGCATGACCGCATGTTCAGCGTTCACCATTGGCAGATATTTGCGCTGCTGCTCCTGCACCTCTGGCTGACTGGCGGATTGGATGAACGTCACGTCGTCATTCAATTCAGTGGGCAGTTCAATGCGCCCCCCACGCAAGAAACAACGCTCATCAAGGGATATATACCCGTCTTTGCCTTCCCTACGATGAAGTGCCATCTGCCGCCACATTGCTTCGCCCATAGAGCGACCAATGTGCATCAGAACTTCTTCCGCATCTTCTGCAGATAAGTCATCAAACTCCAGATATTCAAGGCTTTCTTTGAAGCGGTGGATCACATGATCCGGCGTAACACTATCAAGCCTTAGCGCCTTCTCGAATCCGGGAGTCAGCCCAAGATTCTGCTCTATTTCTGGCGAAATAATAGTCCACTTAACCTGCTGCGAATCGGCATCAGAAAGAATTTTTGCCCATACGGGATGCGCTTTACCCGCCTTCCACAATTCAGCTTCACCAGTATCATCCGAATTACCGTGCATCAGATAGCGATACGCAAGCCGCTCTCTGGGGCCAAATTTGTCCCCATCGGCAGCCATTTTATTGAGCAGATCAATGCGTTTTGCCGGAAAATCCAGGCGAGGATGAAGCTCAAGCAAATGGACCACGCCTGCGCTATCACACTCCTGTGCTTCAGAATATTCAGAACCACCAAAAAGGGTCTGGTTAGTTTTATTAGCGATCAGTACGATTTCTTTTTCAAACAGTGCCTGCTGCAACAATGCACTTAAACCCATACCAAAGTTGGCGCTCCCGCCAAGTTTGAAGATCCTTCGCTTTTGTTTTAGTTCAAGCAAGTGACGGCGCGTCTCCAGGTAAGGTTTCCCTGTTGGCTGTGAAACCTTAAAGATCTTCAACGTATCAAACCGGCGATACAATTCCTGTTGATCGGGAACTGAGAGTTTGTCGATAAAATTCTGCACCAGTTTTTCAAAGTCATCGCTGGCAGAAGCCTGCGCCTGCATCGCCTGTAGCAGGCTGCCAACCGTCTCCCAGTTCAAAGAAGCACTGGCGGGTTCTTTACTGTTATCGAGAAAAGCGGGCACCAGCAGCGTATCCATAGCAGTACGCCCAAGCGCTTCCCACAGGGCTTGCTCCTGACGATCAATGGCAATCCTGTAACGCCAGGTCGGGCGAATAAGCGCCATCAACTCACCGATCGCAGTCTGGTTACGTGAGAGCTCCACCAGCGGCACGTTAAAAAACGTTTTCCTGAGCAATGCAATTAAGTCAGGCACAAAGATGTCTGATTGAATCGGCAACGTTTTCAGCAGTTGGTTGAGATAGTTCGTGAGCTTTGGTGCCGTAAACACCATTGACGGTATGGCCTGTAGCAACGCCTGAATCTCAGACAACTGCCACTTACTTTTAAATTCGTTGTAGATATTCTGCTGCGTTTCATCGATAAATTTGTGCGTTACACCCAGGCTTTCCAGAGCGGGCAGCACTTCCCAGGGGCGATGCGCTTCACCTGAAGGTGTGGCAGGCAATAGACGAACGGGAGTATTCGCATCAACTAAACACCACTGACTTCCATCCCGCGTTAGTTCGCATACCCACAGATGGTACAACGTTACCCAATGGAGCCAGGCATTATTGTTGCGTAAAGCTCTACGCACACCATCCGAAATTGCCGCTTTTTCCGCATCCCCGGAGTGAATAAGCGACATAAGAGAGGCAAGCGCTTTCGGTAATAACGGCAACGTTCCCTGAGTAGCAAGACAGCGGTTCCATTCCTGAACCAGTTGTTCCTGAGCAGGAGAATCAGGGGCATTGAATAACGGCGTGGCGCTGGTGAGTGTAGCCAACCCCTGGATACCCACTCGCCCGGCATCAATGAAAAAGTAGCCGTGCAGAACAATTTGATACGAGTATTGACCAGAAAGAGAGAATTTTTGTTTCTGCGCATGCTGCGCGGTGTCCTGCTCACCTAAAGGTAAAAACACAGCCCATTCCACCGTCAGCGTTGCCTCTCCTTCAGGTACTTTCTCCGCCAGCATCACTACAGCTGCATGAGGCAGCGCTTTATCCGCGGTCTTCTTACCTTCTCGTGAATAACTGAATGGCCAGGTGCGTTGTGATTTCAGGGCAGAAAACTCAGGCGTATTCAGCAAAACCTCATGCCCGACGTAGTATTTTTGCTGAGGGTCCGGCAATCCAGCATGCTGAACGCTAATGTGGCCTTGCCATTCCCCAGCACCATTAAGATTGGTAAATTGTGGGCGAGTCGCCTTTTCAGGCAGCGAGATATGTATTTGACGCTGATACCCCTGCCCTGTTTTCACGACCAGCTCAATGTCCTGCAAGGTTTTCATCAGCGGTAAAAGGCTGGCGAGCTTATCCCCTAATCGCCGGTCAGTGATAAAATCAGGTACCTCATAACGATAGTCTTCGCCAACAATAATAAAGTTTTCATCATCTTGCCGGGCCTGATAGATACTCTCTGAACGCAGCGGAACCCAGACAACGAAATAACCATCACACTCATTTTGGGTAATTGCGCGGACTTCATCCTCAAGACGAACTTTATCCTGCTCGCTCACCTCGGCCCAGGCAGATCTGTAACTGTCCCAGGGGTTAAAAACGTCTGATTTGGCCGAGGCGGTATGCCAGTCAAAAGACTGGTAAAAGAATACTTCACCGAGATGGAACAGGCTTTTCATACCGAGCCCAAATTTTCCCACCGCATTTTCGTCACCCGGTTTGGTGCCAATGCCAATGGAGAGGATCCCCTCTACATCTTCGAGTGTCAGCGGCGCATTATTGATAAAGAAAAGCGCAGGATCACCCAGTAATGGATGATCGGATCCGGCAATGCCCGGGCTCCAGCCAAAGATTAAGGATGATGCCTGCGCATCATCCGCGTTTTGCACAATTTCTTTCAAAACAGGGAAGCCGTTTTTATAACGGTCTTTTAAATTCGCAGCGATAATCGCAATATCGTTGAGCGGCGTGGAGTGCGCTTTAGCCATCATTAACCTCTGTGTGCAATTTACGCCCCTCGGTAGGGCGTTAAACACGGTCAGCTCACTCCCTGCGAGCTGGCTGTCACTAGCAGAGCGCTAGCGTAAAACAGGCGGGCGCGACTCTCCCTTGCGCGTCTCGATAAGAATCCATCCGGTGAAGAAATGACAAAAGGCCTTTTCAGGCCTCTCGTTAATCTGGGATTTTACACTTGAACATCCCAGTTTTTAAAATAGAGCTTTAATTTTTCGACGGTGTGACGCCATTTCGGCGTGGTGGGCTTACACACTGTGTTTTGATTGCCGAAAAATCCGACCTCATTCACCGCGTCTTGCTCACTGCGGGTTTCCAACCATTTAACGGGAACAAAATACTCGGACTTATCGGGGTCATCTGCGTTCCGGTGATAGAGATCGCTGTACTTAAGCACATCCATCGCCCGCTTTTCGCCATCGTCAGTGTTGATGGTGAAGCTACTGGCAGGCTCAACAGCGCTCTGCACAATCCCTACGCCGACGTAACCTGTTGCCGGAATTTTCACCCAGACGCGGTTGCCAGGCTGAAGCTGTTTTAACGTCTGACTGTACCAGCTCCCGCCCCCCGCGCTAATAAACCCGTAGCGGCGCGCCTCTTCCCAGACGCGACTGTTTGAATCGCCAAACGAGACATAAAACTCACCGTTCCAGGGTTCCTTTGCATTGGCACTTGTAGCGGTGGCCTGTGCGGCATTGGTTTGCGTTTCGCTCGGATCAATAAGCCAGGCACGGCTTAAGAACTGTTCGTCACCGTGCTGGAATACTTTAAAGAACAGAACGTTAATCGAGATGCCGTTTTTGCTCAGATAATCGACGATACGCTCGGTGGAGGGATCCAGCTCCGCTGCCACAATAATGATTTGATGTGATTTGTTGATGGCATCATCTTCCAGCTCGGCGTTGAAGCGTTGTCTGAATGCGTCACCCAAGTTTCCACCACCGGAAAATCTATCGTAAATCTGCGACAGACGCTCAGCACTTAAATCATCCACCCAGGAGGCGTAATCCAGCGCCTGAGCAACCACTTCGCGCGGCGTGCGGTCGCGTTTCAGTTCAATCAGGATCAGCGACGCATCCGGCGCAATCGCCAGTAGATCGATACGCCCTTTATCGAGCGTATTTTCCTGATGGCCGATGATCATCCACTGATCAGAGAGGATAGTGGGATCGTTTAAAATCATCTTCTCCAGCAGTTGCTCGCTGGCGAGTTTGCTGATAGTTAGCGGCTGGGGATTCTCCCCTATCCGCCAGATTGCATGATGAACCGGCATCGTCTGTTCCTTAGTTTAATGCTGCGTCGGTGAGGGCGTCCGCCAGGTGGAGCTGGGTTTGCTGGGCGGATTGCAGACGGGATTTGAGAATATCGCAGATTGAAAATAGTTCATTAACTCTCGAGACTATCCGCTCTTGTTCTAGCCTTGGGGGAAGAGAAACCAAAAAAGACCTGATCAAAGACAAATTTAAATTACCTTGAGATACGCCTTTGCCATATGTGTATTTTGAGGAGAATTCTCTCCCTATCGGAGAATTCAGCCACAACACTAAATAATGTGAATTAATATTTCTTTTCATTGGTTTTATCAATCCAGTACTAACATATATCGCAAATTCTAAATCTGAATCTATGACGGCACTCTCACCAATACCTGCACCAACTCGTGATAGTAAAATATCATTTAATTCTGGCTTTCTATTTTTGATGTATTGTTGATAATCGTCTTCAGAAACAAATCGACAATTCTCTGGCATAAACTTGAATGGTTTTACACATTGAGCAGAAACAAATGGCCTGCCGCTTTCTGTATATTTAGGCGTCTGGTGGGTACCATCTGTTATTAACTCGCTTATATCTTGCATATAAACTGTTTCCCACCCTTCCGGCAACTCATACGGTTTCTCATCATCATTAATTAGTGGCAATGGTTTTTGTTTTTTAATTTTTCCTTCTTTTACCAGTTGTGCTTTTTCCTGCTCAATACGTTTAAGCAGTTCAGAAGCAGGTTCGTCGTTAGGATCTTGCGGCACCAGTTTACCCATTACCGCCAGTTGCAGAATGGTTTGCTTAAGCACATCGATACTCGCCTCGGTGGTAAAGAGGGTATCGAAGTGCTGGCTAATTCGCGCCCAGTTTTCGGCGAGTTCTTCGGCATTTTGGCTATCGGTCAGCATCGCCAAAAGCGTTTCAACCAGTTGCTGATGCGCTTCTAAACTGGTCAGGGATTGCTGTTCCAGTTGGTCGCAGAGGGACATTAGTTCGTCAACTTTATTCACAATCCTTAATTGTTCTGAAATTGCTGTTAATTCAACCACTGCATTAATGGCTTTATCGGTTCCTAACCTTGGTAAGTTCATTCCATGCGTTGATTCATTTGCGTAAGCAATAAACCTTGGAGATTTAAGTAAAAGGCGAAGGTAACCAGGGAGAATATTACCGTAGACTTTTATAGGAATAATTTCAGTTGTACATACACCACTATCATCAGCAACCAAAACTTTATCCAGATATGGTCGTAACTTCCCGTAGAGGACATCATTTTTATTAAATTTATTCTTTGAACTTTTAAATGGACGCTCAGAGAACGTAACTCGATTTAAGAGTCTGGATGTACTCTTTTCAATATCTTCAAGTTCAACTATCCACGTATCTGCATCCGCATCTGTTGGTTCTGCTTTATCACACTCGCCATAGTTAGTAATAAAACCTAACCTCACCCACTCCCATCCCTCCGGCAATTCAAACGGCTTTTCACCCTCGCTAATTTCAGGTAGCGGCTTCTGCTTTTTAATTTTCCCCTGCTTCACCAGCTCCGCTTTCTCTGCGGCAATACGCTTTAACAGTTCCGATGCCGGCTCATCATTCGGATCCTGGGGTACCAGTTTACCACGCACTGCCAGTTCCAGAATCAGCTCGCGCAGTTTCTTAATGCCATAAAGGTCGATTTTGCCATTGCTACCACGCCCGGCCGTGGAGCGGGTTTGCAGCGCAGAGGACCAGATATCGATATGGTCGGTGATCAGCTTCTCTACGGTCATCAGTTCGCCCCCTTGCTGCCCGCCAGAGCTGCACCAAGAATATCGCGCAACTGGTTACGCAGCTCGCTGATTTCAGCCTGCTGCGTCTGGTACTGCGCCAGCAGTTCATCCGGATCGTGGCTGATGGTTTCACCCTGGTACGGGTTCTTGATATCAAGGTTGAAGTTGCGGGCGATGATGTCGTCGATGCTGACTTTCCACGCCTGATTGTTCTCTTCACGGCTGGCAAAACCATCAGCTTCGTTACCCCACCAGTCGATTTCCGCCTGGAACTCTTCAAACTTCATCGGCTTGGTTTTACTGTAGTTCTTCACGCCGTCCGGGTACGGATGCTCGTAGAACCAGACGTCTTTGGTTGGCTGACCTTTGGTGAAGAACAGGATATTGGTTTTGATGCCGGTGTACGGGTTAAACACGCCGTTCGGCAACCGCACGATGGTGTGCAGGTTGCACTCTTCGGTGAGCAGCTTTTTGATTTTGGTTTTTACGCCTTCACCAAACAGCGTGCCGTCCGGTAACACCACCGCCGCACGGCCTTTGTCTGCCAGCACTTCGATAATCAGTTGTAGGAACAGATCGGCGGTTTCACGGGTCTGCATCTCTGCCGGGAAGTTCTTCTCAATGCCGTCTTCTTCGGTGCCGCCAAACGGTGGGTTGGTGATAATCACGTCCAACTGCTCGTCCCATGAGGAGAGCGGTTTGTTGAGCGTGTTGTCATGGCGAATTTGCACCGGCACTTCAATGCCGTGCAGCAGCATGTTGGTGGTACACAGCAGGTGCGGCAGCTGTTTTTTCTCTACGCCGTGGATCTGCTGTTGCAGAGTTTTGTGGTCTTCAGTCGTTTTGACGTAATGCTCTTTCACATGGTCAAACGCGCAGGCAAGGAAGCCGCCGGTACCGCACGCCGGGTCCATAATCGACTCGCCCAGTTTCGGATCTATACGGTTGACCATAAAACGCGTCACGGCACGCGGGGTGTAGAACTCACCCGCATTACCGGCGCTTTGCAGGTCGCGCAGGATCTGTTCGTAGATATCGCCAAACAGATGGCGTTCCTGGCTGCTGCTGAAGTCGATTTCGTTGAGCTTGTTGATCACCTGACGCAGCAGCGTGCCGTTTTTCATGTAGTTGTAGGCATCGCTAAACGCCTGTTTGACCACAAACCCACGCGGGTTCTTATCGATCGGCGCGGTGAGATTTTTCAGGGTCGGGAACAGGTCGTCGTTCACAAATTCCAGCAACGCATCACCGGTGATGCCTTCGCTGTTCGCCGCCCAGCTACGCCATAAATAGCGCTGGGGGATCGGGAACTGGTAGTCATCCTGCTCCAGTTCCAGCTCTTCTTCCTGGGTATCAAAAATCTTCAAAAACAGCAGCCATGAAAGCTGCCCCAGACGCTGGGCATCGCCGTCCACACCTGCGTCTTTACGCATAATGTCCTGAAGGGATTTAATGACTGAGCTAATCGACATGTTTTCTTTCCATACTTAAAAAAGGATGCCACCGGTCGCAGACGCGGCCAGTGGCAATGTATTTATACGTTATCAGGCTGAGCGTGGCGGTAACTGGTAGATTTCGTTCTCCAGTTCGTTGACGGCTTGCTCATACGCCTTTTTGTCACCAAAGCGGGTTTTGATGATTTCTATCGGACGCCCCAGCGTATCGAATGGCTTCAGTTTGAGTACCTGAACGTCCTCAATTTCCTGAACGCCTTCATCGGCGTACTTATCCAACAACGTGTTAAGTACCTGCTGTGCTGGCTCGGCGTATTTGGTGAAGTAATTGCGCTTACGCACATTGGCCACGCGTTCCTGACGGGTTAACGGCGGCTGACCGTACACCACATGACAGAGCAAATCAAACGGGTCGAGATCTTTACCCACCTCTTCGGCCAGCACGTCCCACAGAATCCCCAGTTGCTCCAGTTCTTCGATGATGACCTGTTTGCGCGGTGCATCCTGCCATTTGCGCACGAAGCTATCCAGTGAGGCGTATTCGCTGTCTTTGAGCATCGTTTTACGGG
The DNA here is from genome assembly GCF_036648275.1 of Hafnia sp. NCBI lineage: Bacteria > Pseudomonadati > Pseudomonadota > Gammaproteobacteria > Enterobacterales > Hafniaceae > Hafnia > Hafnia sp. The sequence continues at coordinate 42,621 of NZ_JAVXIQ010000002.1, forward strand.
TGTAATCCTGGAAGGATTCAGTCACCAGTTTGCCATCAGAATCGTAATACTGAACGCGCTTAGCCAGCACTTTTACATCCACGCCATTCACATAGAATTTGCGGACTTTGTTTTCATCGTCATCATGGAACTCACCGTTGCCCGCCTGCTTGTCACGATTGACCTGATAGTCAGCGACGTCTTCTCGCGCTTCACTGGCATCATTATCACCGCCATCCGCGTTATTTTCCGCATCCAGTTGTTCATTGAAGTCTGAATCTTTGTCAGAAATATCACCGGGTTTTACCACCAGCACTTTTTCTGGCAGGCCATCAAAGCGTGGGTCGGCAAACAGCTCGGTCGCTTTTTTGAAATCGAGAATAGTGAACCACAGCTTGCCGTGTTTTTCGTTGATGCGCGTGCCGCGCCCAATGATCTGTTTAAACTTGGTCATAGACTGAATGTTTTGATCCAGTACCACCAGCTTACAGGTCTGCGCATCAACGCCGGTGGTCATCAACTCCGACGTTGTCGCAATAACAGGGTAAGCTTTTTTAGGATTGATAAAGTTATCCAGTTGCGCCTTGCCGATATCATCGTCGCCGGTGATCTTCATCACGTACTTTTCGTTCTTCAACACCTGCTCGGGGTTGAGCACCACCAGCGCATGGCGCATTCGATCGGCGTGATCGATATCGTTGCAGAAAACGATGGTTTTATCCATCGGGTTGGTACGTTTCAGGTAATCGGTGATGGTCTGCGCCACCAGCATGGTGCGCTCATCAATCACCAGCGTGCGATCAAAATCCTTCAGATTGTAGATACGGTCTTCAATTTCTTCGCCGTATTTATCCAGTTGACCTTTGACAGGTCGCCAGCCCTGGACATCAACGTCTATATCAACGCGCACGACTTTGTAAGGGGCGAGGAAACCGTCTTCAATACCCTCTTTCAGCGAATAGGTGTAAACCGGCTCACCGAAGTAATCGATATTGGAGACGTCTTCCGTTTCTTTTGGCGTTGCGGTCAGACCGACCTGAGTGGCACTGCCGAAATACTCCAGTATTTCTCGCCAGGCGGAATCTTCGGAGGCGCTGCCACGGTGGCATTCGTCAATGACAATAAGGTCGAAGAAATCAGGCGCCACCTGTTTATAGGCTTTCTGGTGTTCTTCTGGTCCGGTAATGGCCTGGTACAACGCCAGATGCACCTCATAAGCCGGATCGATGGTGCGCCCGGTAACTTTAGTCATCGCATTACCGAACGGCTGAAAGTCGTTACGTTTAGTTTGATCAACCAGGATGTTGCGGTCCGCCAAGAATAGAATGCGTTTTTTGTTTTTGGCCTTCCACAGCCGCCAGATAATCTGGAATGCGGTATACGTTTTACCCGTACCGGTTGCCATGACCAGCAGAATGCGATTCTTTCCAGCTGATACGGCATCTACCGTTCGGTTAATCGCCTGCATCTGATAATAACGGGGTGATTTTCCGCTGCCGTCGTCGAAATAGTCTTGGCTGATAACCGGCAACTGCTCCTGAGTGAACCCTTTCCAGACACAGTATTTTTGCCAGAGCTGCTCAGGCGTTGGGAAGTCACTGAGGGCAATTTCGGATTCGAGCTGCTGCGGATTGGTTTTATCGTGGAAGATGAACCCGTCACCGTTGGAGGCAAATACAAAGGGAACATCGAGCAGGCTTGCGTAGTCCAGTCCCTGCTGCATCCCTTTACTGATGGCGTGCTTGTTAGCCTTGGCTTCGATAACTGCCAATGGCAAGTTAGGCTTGTGGTACAGCACGATATCGGCAGACTTAACTTTGATACGTGAGGCCAGTTTTCCACGGACGACAATCTTGCCATCTCGCAGCTTCACTTCCTGACGAATCTGCGCCAAATCATCCCAGCCAGCATCCTTAACCGCAGGCAGGATAAATTTGCTGATGATATCCGTTTCAGTCAGGTGCGTTTTGTTCACGCCAGCCATAGCAGGGCACTCCACAAAATTGGGTTAGCTCTGATTTTACACAGATTTGTGTTTCAGGTAATGACTTGAAACGAAGTTTGTGGCAGCTAGTGCCCTGGTCCTTATTTGGAAGAACAATTTCTGCCACTTAGCTACCATGGTTTTTTCATCTTTTGTAATTTCTGAAATTCGCTTCAGAAACGAAATAAATGTTTCCCCGAGCCCGGGAGCAAGCTACATAAAGCTTATTGCGCGACGAAGGTGGAAGTGTTTGTAGATTCGAGCTATTTAGAAGACGCCAGTGCGTAGCACCCATCACAATGCATACGTCCTGAAAATGATCCAGTCCTTTACTGGCTCCCCAATTTAGAGAGTAACAACCATAACGATGGTGCTCACTATAGAAAAGCTTAATGACGCTATCGTCTGAATGTAAGGTGGCCACACGCTCAGTATCGGTTACGATGTCAATAGATGTTTCACGAAAGTCATGTGCATCGATGCGGATATCCAGTCTCTCAGTAATAAATTCACATATTGTGCTTGAGCAACGCCACGTTCTACTGAGCGTCTCACGATCCACCACCAATCCAGCAGCAGTGAAGCGGGCTTCATATCGGGTAATATCGTCGTGAAGCGTGGAGTTAACATTGCCATCCCTGCTCGTATCATAGGTATGCTGATAAAAATCACCGGCAAAAAGGACTGATATTTCTGCCTCGCAAAGAGCCAATAAGAAATTAAAATCGTTTCCGGCAAAATCCTGCACTTCATCGACTAATAGTTCGTCGTAATATCGTTCAAGACGATCGCATATATCCGGCAGCATACCTCTAGCCATTAATAATTGAGCAAGCCGCCGATGATATATGCGGCCGCTATTATCCTGATAATGCAGTCGCTTAGTGCGTGGGATCCTCTGTGGCGGCTGGGAAAAACTCAGGCCGCGAGAAGCCAAATGTTCCTGGAGAAAGGGGCGAAAACAGAAACCGTGAAGAAATTCAAACCAAGTCATTACACGGATTCCTTCAGGCATAAACCCAAACAAATTTATGATCTTGGATCGCAGATGCGTCTCGTTATTGATGGTATGCGTCAGAATTAGTGTACGACTGTTTACCTTGAGTCTGTCTATCAGTAGTGTGGTTTTACCTGAGCCAGCAACGGCAAAAATCACCCTCTTAGCCATGCCAGAGCCTCCTGAATGTAGTCAGGAACGCAGAGCTCTTCTCCATCATGTTGTAACAGCTTAAATGCAGCTTCTGCCTTATTGGCCAGCATATAGTCTTGCACTGTCAATGTTCGTCGGCCTTCCCCAAACAGCAGCTCACATAACGCCATATTGTCCTGATACAGACAGATTTCAAACGTTGATCGCTCATCGTTGTGATCGGCGAAAACATTGATGTGATCGCAGATAATATCAGCATAACGTTCGGAGCAATTCTGTTGGTAGTTGCCATCGTTGTCTCGTAAAGCAGCTACTCGATTCCCCAGTAAAAGTGCCAGTTCAAGATAACGGCGGAAACTAGTACCGCCAATAGCGATAATATGAACACCATCATCTTCAGGGACGGCATTGAAGAGCTGACGGTAAAAAGACTCGATTAGGATATATTCGGCATCACCTTCTACCAGTAATACTCGTCTTGCCAGAGCAAATTCAAGAACATTATTATCTGGTGCCTTCATAAAGAAAGCTGCCGTTTCATCTGAAAGCTCATTTAATAAAACGGGTCGGGATTCCCCAAAGAGGATTGCTTTACGCAGATCAAGACGGGATGAAATATGGCTGCTATGTGTTGCGATGAAAAGTTGTTTCTGTTGCTCAGCGGCAAGCTGATTAACCAGCTTTTTCATACTCACGTGACTAAGATGGTTTTCCGGCTCCTCAAGCAATAATGAATGAAGCTCACCCTGTTGCTGATGCCTTCGTAGGGCAAACTCCGTTTTGATAAAGCATTGCCGACCTTTACCCCTATTACGGATAGAGATCCCACCTTCAGTAATATCCAGGTTAGCTTCGAGTCCCGATTTAGCTCCCGAACGGATACCAAACTGATAATCTTCCAACGTGCTGTTAACAGCGGACAATTGCTGGTTACAGAAGAGGTTTTTCTGTTGACGATAACTGTTTTCAAGGCGGTACCGTTCCGCGACAGACACATTCACACCATAAACTGTGCGAGTATAGTCCAGTGCAGCATGATCACTATCGATACGTGCGTTTTCAAGAAGCAGATGCCGCAGGTAGCGCCTGAAGCTCGCAAAATGGCTTCCAGAAAAAGTTGTGAATTTAACCGCGTAGTATTCGAAGGGGAAATTTGTCGGATCCTGCTGCAAAACTTGTCGAATGTCCTCGCCATATTCGTCAAGCATCGGTGCAATTCGCATTCTGAGGCCATCGGCATCTATGCCAGCCAGATTCTGTCGGCCATTGAGATCAGGATTGTTACCTTGATGAAGAAAGACGTCAGCGATAAGTACTGGTAGCAGATCGGCCCGACGTTCACCCGCCAGAAAATTCTCCACCGCAGATTGTGAAATAAGGGATTCAACGCCCAGAGTTTCAACACGATGTCTACTGTCACTCAAAACCAAATCAAGAGCCAGTAAGATGCTACTTTTACCCGATTCATTATCACCGATGAATATGTTTCGATCAGCATTGAAAAACAGGTCCAGGCGCGGAAACTTTTTAAAATTTTGCAGTATCAACCGAGTAATTACAGGCATGCTAAAGTCCCTATTTATGAGCGATCTAACATTATCTCCAACGAAGTGAAATTTTGTAAACTTCAATTATCAAGATAAAAACCTCACCGAAACATGATCTTACCAGTGATTTTCTTGTTTTTTTGAGAGCTGTATCCAAAATACATGGTCAGTTCAGGTTTAGAGGATGTTCTAGTGCTCCAGGCTTCGATGGTTAGTTGTTACTACGAACAGAAATTGACCATAGACTAAAACCCTGTAAGCAGGGTAAGCCGTCCTTTAAGACCAAGCAGACGGCATAGAGTGAATGGATTACTGGGTATACATCATTGTGATTGCCGCACAATGTGATGCGGCCTGAACAACGATCAGATTAAGGTACTGTTACTCCGGGGGCGTCCTGTCAATGGACGCTCGGGTACTTCGTTGCATCCGTACATTAGTAGCGCGTTTTTCTGTTCAATCTTGGTCATGTATTCCAGTACGTCGCGCATGTTAGAAATGCTTCCCGAATCGCTGTAACGGACCGGTATATTGATATCCGCCTCATAGTTCGGCTTATGCTCACAACGATAGTAACAGCCGTCATTTTCCGTGATTTCACGCCAGCATGCCCCGGCCTTCTCCATCCAGAAAAAGGGCTTCTGAGTCTTATTACCATCCAGCCAGAAAGCCACATGCGCATGGAACAGGTGATCCTCGGTCCATTCAATTACCCAAAAATAACCCACCACTACGGGCATACTCATCATTTCGTCCATCAGATGCCGGACATCAGACTCCATCTGCTGATGATCCGGATGGTGATATTTAAAGGTATTTTTTTGATAGAAAAGATCCTGCCGTATTACCCTCAGACAGGAATAGCGATTAACCATCGCGTTAATATGCATATCAAGGACAGATTTCAAAAACCAGTCCGGTGTCCAGTTGCGTTTTTTCATAGCGTTATCTCCTGATCGCCGATAGCAGGATCAGTTTTGAATTAATATGTGGGATAGTGTCGATGCCCTGAAGCGGGTATCGCGGTATTTCTGTTTGCGTAACACAGCATTGAGATGCCGAAGATAAATCCATAACAGGGAAAAATAACCGACTGTAGATGGATTACAGGCAGCAGATGGAACTGGCTGCGGACAGTAGTTGCTTACTTGATTACGAGCAGGGAGTGAGTCTTAATTATATTAATTAACCGAAATTAATATTTCCCCGGATCGCGCCTTTGCGAGGGGAAATAATACGGACGACAAGTCAGGTCCTAAAACCCTATTTATCCCTCTCGACTGTATATTCCTGTTCCGCACTGAGGGCATTTTTTTCTACCTCCATACGTCAAACCGCACATGGTGCATTGCCACCGGGTAGTCGTAATGACCGGCGGGAGTTGTGCCAGAAGGCGCTGTAGCTTCGCCACTGCTGAAGGCTTGCTATTGACGGTTGCCAGATAAGGGCACTGCAGCAGTACTTCCGGCACTCCCTGAAGTATGTCATGTTCGAACCAGAGCGGGGACGTTCTGGTGGGAAGGTGGAATATCAATGGGCACTGACAGTGGTGACAGCGCCAGTCTTCACTTTCGGCTATATTCACTTGGCGGGCGGGCACAATTTCGCCGGTGCCTCGCTGTGCGATATAACATTTCAGCATTCGCATTCACCAGCCCTCACATTGGCCTAGTGGCACGAATATAATTTTCAGTTAGCGTTTTCAGTCCTCGGTATGATTTTTGTTTTTCTGATATCCATTGCTTCAGCGTGTCAGGAAGCGGTAAATGCAGCGAATACCATTCATCCAAATCCCGGCCTGCAACCAGTTCACACCAGCAGAGTAGTGTCAGTGTTTGTCGAAAGCCCGGTTGCGTATGCAGCCGGAATAACATTTGTAATTGTTCCGCCAGTCTGCTTTTCCCAAGACGGTAACATTCACTGAGCAACACCCCAGGCAACAGAGAATAGTCAGTACGTTTGTTTAGTCGGGGAATAACGGCACACTCTTCCTCCTGGGATGTTTGAGTGACCTGCAGCAGACACTGTGGGACGACAATTACCGATGTCATATCGCCCGAAGATCTGCACGATGTAATCGCCAGCTTGTGCCAGTGCTCTATTTCCTGCTGGCACAAACCATGGAACAAATTGATTCGAGTAAAATCATTGAGCCAGGTTTGGTAATGGTTAAGCAAGTGGATGTTTTTCATGGGTAATTTTCCTTGATTATTAAATCTCAGGCAGCCGTAATCCTCCGCAGAGAGCGGATAGTGCAAGCACGGCCTGGATGAATGTTATTTGGTGAAGTAAGGCTTACTGCTGTTTGTGGGATTCTTCGATACGAGACTGCAACCAGGCTTCCACTTCACTTTTCCGCCAGCGGGAACTGCGTCCAAATTTGGTAGGTTTTGGAAACCTACCGTCTTTAATCAGTTTGTAAAACCACTTGTCAGTAAGTTGGGTGAGTTGCGTGATGAAAGCCATATCGATGAACTGGTCTTCGAGTAGGGAAGTTTTAATGGTCATGATTAGACCCTCCGGTAGCTAAATGGATACCGGAGTCGAATTATGAATCACTGCTGCCCGCTCCGGCATAGATACCGGTGGAGCTGTAAAAAATTAGAGATAATTGTTGCCCAACTCCGAAGCGCTTTCTGCCTTGCTGATTAAGTATGCCCCTTATACCCATATTGAACGTGCTCAGCCTGCTCGACACGAGGACTTCTTCCTGATGTTTAAACTGCGGATTGAGGTATGCTCTTCGTAGTCAAGCCATTACCTAGTAAATCAAAGATGTTTTCTCTGTAAGTTATTGATATTTAAATTTTCAACCATTTTTTGTTAATACGTTTTTACTACACTAAAACTATGAAAAATCTATGATTTTTTTTGTTTTATTCATCGTTATCGCTATTGCCATTTTACGTTTTTACTATGTAAGATGAAGTTAATGAATTTCTGTGGGTGGTGACAAAATGAACGAAAAAACGGATGTTGAGAAAAGTCGGGCATGGGAGATAGAGCGTTCCGAAAAAGAAAAAATCAGGCTCAGAAAGGAACAGGCAGAAAATAAGGCCTGGATAAAAAACAAACTAAAATGGTTGAATAAAGAACCAAGAGCTGCATTTTTTTTCTTTTTTTACCTGGGAATTAATTTCCAAAAATCCAGAGGTGGCTGCGTTGTGCCGAAAACTGAAAAATATGATAATCCATTATCAGCAGAAGCTCTCGGAACCAAATTATTTAGAATCGCTATTGATAAAACACCAGAGCAGCAACCAGAAGTAAGGGCTACGATCGGTGGGATCACATCGGATTTCGATTTTAATTCTCACCAAGACAAATCTGAATCAGTTGCACAGGAGGTACAAGAAAAATTAGAAAAGAACAGTTTGATGAATACAGTATCCGTCATTCAAGAAAATCCAAAAGAAGACATAGATAAAATCATCAATAAGCTTAATACTTATAAGTTGAATAACAAACCTGCCAATGGAGTTTTCTTCCCATATTTTGCCAAAGACTTTACAGGAATAGAAGATATTCCCGCTTATATAATAAAGACTTTATCTTTCTTCGATATGAATAATGTTCTGAGTTTTATAAAAGAAACCAATGAGGCATGGGTAAGAGCCCAGGAGGATTTTCAACAGGCTTTTTCATGGATGGATATTAAAAACGAACAACAGTGCATTTGGGCCTGGAATACCATGAAGGATAAGGGCGTTTCCCCTCCAGTTAATCCACTCAATAATTTTCAGCGCTGGCATTTTATCTGCGCAACCTTCGATTTATGGCAGGGATGGACTAAAGAGCAGCTTGATGAATTAACGAGAGGTCAGAAAAAAATAAGTCCGCAACGCCTTGAGTTAAAGTTATCTGTTTGCCCTCCGAGGAAACACAAGGCTGTCTTGATGGATGAACTGGAAAAAGCCTGGAAGATGAAACTGGGTCGTAAGACAGTAAATAATCATAATGCAGAACTAAAACTCCCAGCAAAAATAAGAAAAAAACTGACGAAGCTTTCACAGAAATACGAGATTTCTGAGTTGGATATGATGAGCTTGCTTATTGAAAGTGAGTGTGCTAGGAATGATCTGTAGAAAGTAAAATACTTTTGTTTATTTAAAAAGAATTCAAATATATATCATCTCCCTGAACATACCTCATTAACTGCAGAACCTAACGGTTCTGCAGTTTTTTGTTTTCTTTATCTCAGGAGATGTCATGAAAAATCAGGAAGGCCTGCAGCCCCTGCAGCAATCGCTTTCTGGCCTGCCGCAGTGGGCGTCGGAGCGTATTCTGCAGCAGATAAACCAGCTTACTCACTACGAACCGGTGATCGGCATTATGGGTAAAACCGGGGCGGGCAAGAGCAGTTTGTGCAATGCCCTGTTTGCCGGAGAGGTATCGCCGGTCAGCGATGTGGTGGCCTGTACCCGTGACCCCCTGCGCTTTCGTTTGCAGATTGGCGAGCGCTTTATGACTATTGTGGACTTGCCAGGTGTCGGTGAAAGCGAAAGTCGTGATACGGAATATGTCACGCTGTACCGGCAACAGCTTCCCCGGCTTGACCTGGTGCTGTGGTTGATTAAGGCCGATGACCGGGCGCTGGCGGTGGATGAGCATTTTTACCGTCAGGTGATTGGCGAGCAGTACCGGCATAAGATGCTGTTTGTCATCAGTCAGGCCGACAAGATTGAGCCAGCCAGTGGCAGCGAGATATTATCTACGGAGCAGAAACGCAATATCAGCCGCAAAATCTGCCTGTTACATGAACTGTTCCAGCCGGTAAACCCGGTTTGCGCGGTGTCAGTACGTCTGCAATGGGAGCTTCGGGTAATGGCTGAAAGGATGATCCGTTGCCTGCCACGCGAGGCCAGCAGTCCGGTAGCGGTACAGCTCAGTGCGCCGCTTCGTACCGATGCCGTTAATAAAAAAGCCTGTGACGATTTTGGGGAAACGGTAGGCTCGGTAGTGGACACAATAAGTTCCCTGCCCCTGATACCAGCCCCGGTTCGGGCAATCATTCAGGCTGTACGCGATACCGTGGTGTCAGTCGCCCGTGCCGTCTGGAATTTCTTCTTCTGAATATTGCCACTTAATCCGTCGTTTCCTGAGCCTTGTCGCCATTTGAGCGACAAGGCTTTTTTGCTTTTTTTATCCATCATGAGGAGTCTGCTTATGACCCGTCTGGCTTCGCGCTTTGGCGCAGCAAACCTTATTCGTCGTGATCGTCCGCTAACCCGTGAAGAGTTGTATCGCGTGGTGCCCAGTGTGTTCAGTGAGGATAAACACGCGTCCCGCAGTGAGCGGTATACCTACATTCCCACAATTTCCCTGCTCGACAGCCTGCAACGCGAAGGCTTTCAGCCGTTCTTTGCCTGTCAGACTCGCGTTCGTGACCCCGATCGCCGTGAGCATACAAAGCATATGTTACGCCTGCGCCGGGAGGGACAAATCACCGGCAAACAGGTACCGGAAATCATTCTGCTCAACTCTCATGATGGTACAAGTTCGTACCAGATGCTGCCGGGACTATTTCGTGCAGTGTGCCAGAACGGGCTCGTCTGCGGTGAGTCGTTTGGAGAGGTGCGGGTGCCGCACAAAGGGGATGTGGTGAGTCAGGTGATTGAAGGGGTGTATGAGGTGCTGGGGATTTTTGACCGCGTGGAGGAAAAACGGGATGCGATGCAGTCGCTGATACTGCCACCTCCTGCGCAACAGGCGCTGGCACAGGCTGCACTGACGTACCGTTTCGGGGAAGACCACCAGCCGGTTGCTCCATCACAGGTGCTGTCCCCACGCCGCTGGCAGGATGAAAGCAACGACCTGTGGACCACGTATCAGCGTATTCAGGAGAACCTGATTAAGGGCGGGCTTAGTGGTCGGAGTGCGAAAGGCGGACGAACGCATACCCGTGCGGTGCGCGGTATTGACGGTGATGTGAAGCTTAACCGTGCGCTGTGGGTGATGGCAGAAACGATGCTCAGCGGGTTGCAGACAAACAAATACTAGCTCCGGATTAATGCGGACATCACCTGTCCGTTCGCTGCTCAATTTACAGGCAATTTTTCCTCTGACTGGACACGAAGCCGCATTCTGATTGCATTCAGCCTGCTGAAAAAATACAGCTTCGGCTGTCCATATCCTGTCCGGCCCTCTAGTTACAATAATCACTTAATTTTCAGTCCATTAACAGAATGGAGAACGCCTCTCATGTCTCAGGCTGAGCGCCGCCATGAGCGCCTTGCGGTCCGCTTGTCGCTGATTATCAGCCGCCTTGTAGCGGGAGAAACACTTATCATGCAGAAGCTGGCTGCCGAGTTTGGCGTGTCAGTTCGCACGCTGCGTAGGGATTTTCGTGAGCGGCTGACCTATCTCGACCTGGAGTTCCGTGACGGGCAGTGCAGCCTGCTGTCCGGTAGTCGCCAGCGGGAGCTGGCGGTGCAGACTTTCGTCCGCCACTCCGGTGTGGAGGCGCTCTTTCCGGATATCGACAATCAACTGGTTACCTCTCTGTTGAGTGCCAGCGAATCTCCCTGCCTTATCTGGCACAGCGCTACCTCCCGGGCACTGGCACGGCCTGAAGTGTTTACGCGATTGGTTCGCGCTATCACTGAACACCGTCGGGTGACGCTACTGGCAGAAGGCGGTCGTTACTCCGGCCTGGCTCCTTACCGTCTGGTGTGCAGCGACGGTTGCTGGTATCTGACCGGTGAGCTCGGGGGGCATATAACGGTTTTCTCGCTGGGCGATATTCACACGGTAACCTTCCACCCGGCACTGTTCGTGCCGGATGCACGGGTGCGTAACCTGCTGTCAAATCCCGATTTTCTTCGGGTATTACCTTACTTTCAAACCTTCCACTCACTGCTCGTTGTCAGTGACGACGGGTTTTCACCTCAAAAGGAACAGATATGAAATTACTTACTACCACGGCGCTGGCGCTCAGTCTGTGCGCGGGTACCGTTTTGCCAGTAGCCGCTGAAAATGTCGTAGGGACTGTTAAGGCCTGGCAATACATGCAAGCTGACGGCTGGAAATCAGCCGATGGTCTGGACAATCACACCCTCAGCAATGCGCTCTACGGCGCCAGAGTCATTGATAATTACCCTTGGACCCGGCAGTTTCTGCTACGGATGGGATACAACGGAGGCTATTTTCTCGCTGACAAAAACACCAAAACGGTACGCAAACTTGCACTCAAAACGGCCAGTGGCTCCCCCGCCGATTTGACATCCGTGTACCAGGGAGAGGGTAAGGCGTGTGGGTTCACTCTGATTGATACCCAGGCCTCGCTGCTGGACGAAGCACAACAGAGATCGGGTGGTATAGATAATCCGACAGAAGCGTTGAACCATGTCCGGTCTACCTACGTTCCGAAAGCCCTGCTGGTCGTGCCGGATAATTGCGTCAATCCAAAACAACAGGCCGCGCTGGCGGCTAAGCGTTCTCAAAAAGACCGCGAACTGCAGCAGTGGGTGGCAAAGCAAAGCATGGCTGAACTGTGCCGCCGTACTGGTAACTGCTGAGAATCTGGTTACAGGCGTTTTAAATTACATCAGATGCCTGGCAATCTATCGGGTGTATAGGACACCCATTAATTCAGGAAGAATGCCATGTTAAGAATTATAACCTCAGCCATACCCGCTCTCATTCTGTCACTCACCACCTTCAGTACCGGTGCCGCACAGCTTCCGGCAAGCCTGATGGATAAAGACAATCCAGGCCAGGAGTACTGGTGCCAGGGAAACGACATCAACACCTCCATGTGCTCACTGACCGGCGTCAGTCATGACCGTAAGTTTGCCCTGATTCAGGACCTGCCGGGCCCTGCCTGTGAAGATTTAAGCTTCGGGGTTATCGACCTGGTGCGCCAGACCGGCATCAATGTTCCTTACGATGGTGGTGACTGTAAGGGCGATGTGCAGGCCGGTTTTGTGCGAGGCACGAAAGATAATGCCCTGTATGTGAAGATTGTCCGGGGCAGCAAAACCCTGAGGCTGTATAAGGTACAAACCGGTTACTGATAATCCCCCCACACCTGCATACACCCACAGCCCCTGACGCATCTGCGTCAGGGGCTTTTGCTTTTAAGGTACACCGAATGCCTGAATCTCACATGTTGCCACCGGGACCTTTCACCCGACGGCAGGCTGAAGGTGTTACCCGCCGGTATCACAACATCAGCATTGAAGACGACCAGGGCAGCCACTTCCGTCTGGTGGTTCGTGACTCTGAAGGCCGAATGGTCTGGCGGGCGTGGTGCTTTGAAACGGATGCCGGTGAAGGACTTAACCGCTATATCCGGCAATACGGCATCCTCAGATGCATCCTCCTGTTGACCACACCCATTCATCATCCCTGCATGTCCTTTATTTCCCATACGCCAGCCATCGTCGCTGGCGTTTTTAATGACGGAGAATATTCATGACGACACAAACGCAATACGAATTGATGTCTGCTAATGAACCTCAATTTGCCCTTACTGCAACACCAGTACCTGACGTACAGCGTCTCGATTTCTGGCCGCTGTACTTTGGCGAGATCCCGCAATGGATAACGCTGGAACCGCGTATTTTCGCCTGGATGGACCGCTTCTGTGATGAGTACAGTGGTGGTATCTGGTCCTTTTACACGCTTAGTAATGGCGGCGCGTTTATGGCACCTGATGCTGACAGTGACGATAAATGGCGTCTGTTCAACAGCATGAACGGCAATGATGCGGATATGAGTGCAGAAGCCGCAGGTATCGCGGTCTGCCTGATTGAATACAGCCATCGCGCCTGCCGTACAGAGTGTGACGCAATGACCGCGCACTATTACCGCCTGCGGGACTATGCCCTGCAGCATCCTGAAGCTCACGCCATTCTGCGCATCATCGACTGACCGGAGGTACAACGAATGAACCAGCTTTCCTTTTTACCCGGCGAGATAACGCCACAGGACCGGCGTCTCATCCAGCGAGCCCTCAGGATTCTGGACCGGCATCTGCATGAGCCCGGGGTAGCCTTCACCTCCACCCACGCCGTACGTGAATGGCTGCGACTGCATATGGCCGCGCTTGAGCGGGAAGAGTTCCGGGTGTTGTATCTGGACAACCAGAATCAGCTTATTGCCCATGAGACGCTCTTTAGCGGCACGATTAACCGCACCGAGGTCCATCCCCGGGAAGTGGTCAAACGTGCTCTTTATTTCAATGCGGCGGCGGTGATACTGGCGCATAACCATCCTTCCGGCGAGACGACGCCCAGCCAGGCTGACAAAGCCCTCACGCAGCGACTGGTGCAGGTGCTTCAACTGGTGGATATCCGTGTCCCTGACCATCTGATTGTCGGCGGCAGGCAAATCTATTCGTTCGCAGAACACGGTCTGCTGTGAGGTATGACATGAAAATTATCAGTAAACGCAGGGCGATGACGATTTACCGTCAGCATCCGGCCTCCCGCATTTTTCGATACTGCACCGGCAGATACCAGTGGCATGGCAGTGTCTGTCATTACACAGGTCTGGCCGTTCCTGACATTCCCGGCGTGCTGGCGGTATACGCCGAACGCCGCCAGGACCGCAACGGGCCCTATGCCTGTCTGATGAGTATCACTCTGAACTGACAATAAAGGAGGTTATAAATGAGCAACATTACATGGGGCCTGCAGCGGGATACCACACCGCGTTTGGGAGCCCGTCTGGTACAGGAGGGGAACCAACTGCATTATCTGGCTGACCGGGCCAGTATCACCGGTAAATTCAGTGACGCCGAATGCCGGAAGCTGGATGAAACATTCCCGCACTTTATCAGCCAAATGGAATCGATGCTGACCACTGGTGAAATGAATCTCCGCCATGCCCATTGCGTCATCCTGTATCACAACGGTTTCACCTGCGAAGCCGACACTCTTGGCAGTTGCGGCTATGTATATATCGCCGTCTATCCCACTCAACGCTAAAGAATTTCACGAGAGCAAACATGAAAACTCTACCTGCAACAATTTCGCGGGCGACGAAGCCCTGTCTGTCGCCCGTGGCTGTCTGGCAAATGTTACTGACACGCCTGCTGGAACAGCACTATGGTCTCACCCTCAACGACACACCATTCAGTGAGGAACGTGTTATACAGGAACATATCGATGCCGGTATCACGCTGGCTGATGCCGTGAATTTTCTGGTGGAAAAATACGAACTGGTCCGTATCGACAGGAAGGGATTTAGCTGGCAAGAACAATCCCCTTATATTCGGGCTGTTGATATTTTGCGAGCTCGGCAGACACTAGGTCTTTTACGAGGATCTCATTGAGATAAGATAAAATGAAGTTTTCGAGTACGATATATCTGCAACGGAATCGAACCAAAGACGATTAGTTGTTAGTCAATGAATTCTGTCAAAATAGCTTTTGGGGGCCTTATTGGGGGCCCCTTAATCTAACTAACAACGAATAAACTTTAATTATCAGTATATAAGGCATGCATATTCGAAGTCTGTAGGGGACACCATCTAAATTTCTTCTGAAGCCTACCGAAATCAATAATCCCCTCCTTCTTATCAGCAATAACCCCTTAGTTTTGACTATGCGACATCAACCGATATCACCCCATTTCCACGTAAATAAACGAGCGTTTGGTACCTTCGGGAGTACTTATGCTGTTCAACAAAAATGAGGCCCGTAAAATGCTCTTGGGTACACGTCGAAAGACAAAGCCTATCAGCTCACAGGCGGCGGATGGTCGTGTCTCACAATGTTTCAAAGTACTGGCAGATCCCCAAGGAAATGAGGCAATACTGATTGAATCAATTCACTAAGCTAAAGCAATTAAAATATAAATGCATAGGACAATTAGCTGTATGTGAATAAGTTAACGCGCTGACAGAATAAACAAAGAAAAGAAACACATAGGACTTCCTTTATTGTGGAAAAAAAACCTATAATATTGAGTTCATGTTCTCTTTCACAACTCAGTCCAGAGTATCACTCCCCCCTATCATAAAAAATATTGCATCATCTATAGTGGATATTTCCGCATTGAATTTTTATCTACTGCTTACCTGAAAATAAATAGCCTACCATTTACCCTCTTCATGCGATTAATGAGAGAAAACCACAACATATTCCTAATTTATTCAGTATGGATTGCAAATTTTATATTTCCTTAGTAACGTGGCCAGACCAATTCAATTCGTGAATAATCTAAAATATGTTTCCCCACACAAAACTCATTGCCCGAGTGCTATGTCTGTTACTGTTTTGTTCCTTGTTATCAGGTTGTATATCAGTGGGTCTGATGCTCTCTACTGATCGGAATAATGATGTTCATAAGTCAATTTGGAAATCTGATACCATCACCGCGCTCTCTCTAGGAAAGGATAGTAACGGAATAACCGGCTGGGTATTTGTCGGAAAACATTTTGACTACCTGCTAACAAAGGGTGGAAATAGCATTATTGAACTGTTGATGGACCCAACTATCTATCGGGAAAAAATTAAGGTTGCTAACAATGTGCGCTTCTTAATTATTCCAGAGAAAAAAGAATTCGAGGGTGAAATTAAACTAAGCTACACTTGGGTTAATGAAAAAGATAAAGTTTCTGCAATAGGTCATGGCTTTATATGTAAAGACAATGCCAGCACATGTTCGCTATCAATAAACAATTTAAGCGGAACCATCCATCAGAAAAACAGCGATCAGAATGCAGCTAAACTTCTACCTTTTTACCACCCATTTATTGTTGAATTCTATCAGTATAAAACCGACCTAATTGGACCAAGAACGACCTGGGTTCTGTTGCCAGTCACTCTGGCATTAGACATCGTGACGTTACCTTTACAGTTTCTTGTCGTTGCTGTTGCTTCTGGACATTGATATTTTTGTGTGTAGGCATATGCCTACACACAAGAAAAATCACTCTTCTTCGGCAAGCGGTTTTTCATTCACTTTATTCTGAATAGAATCATCATACTCAGCCTGAGAATCCCGCACGTTTTTCTGTACTGATATAGCACCAAATAAACTCAAGAAAAAGGCGATGGCATAGAAGCCTTTTTCGCTCGGCATCAGTCCCGCATTCCACAAACCAATAGCCAATAGAACAATAGAGATGGCAAAAGCGGCAACACAGGAGATGTAATAAATGTGGCTGGTAGGAATACCTTCAATACGATCTCGCACCGTTTTTTGCAACGAAACTGATGCGAACAACCCGAGCAACATCACGGCGAAATAGTACCCTCTTTCGTTCAGCTCCATATCAGAACGCCAGAGACCTATCAAATAAACGACAACGCCACCAGCTAAAGCCAGCCAAGACATGGCATTAAATGCCATAGAAGTATTTTTCAAATCTGTATTCATTAAAAACCTCGATCCTTGTTTATTTCAGAGTTCGGGAGCTATCCGTTTTTCGATCCATATGGGCTAATACACTATCTCTTAGGTAATTTCTGAAATGAATATTTCGGATAACCACCTATTTTTGGTAGTGTAGAAATATTAGAAAGACTGTTGGAAATTAAAGTATGTAACATGATGTTACATATTGGGTATTTAACAAAAACAGCTCCCAAAACAGATTAGAAATAACCTTTCATCGAAAGTCCTTCTAGGCCTTGTGGGATAAGTGTGTTCACTAAATATTCAACCCCATTTACACATTGGCATTGAACAAAATGTAACCTAATGGAAGAAAAGTCTGATTTTCACTTTTGATAAAGATTAGAGCCGGTACATGGCTGAGCCATACTGAAATATCATGAGCGCCTTAAGCTGTAGATATTTTATTTCTTGCTTAAATGAAGATTATTGATTTTTTCAAAACACATATCTGTCTTATGCAATCACAAAATTTCTTGAAGGCTAAGGAAATTAACTACGCTTATATGTTATCTATCTGAATCTACGTATAATCTGCCTAGCCCTGAGTCAATACTTTTGCGATCTAAATACGCAGCGTCACCTTCACCAAAAATTTGAGCCTAAGCATCGGGGTTAGAACATTGTTTCGAATTGACATTCGTATTAGTCGCAGCATATTCCGCGGATAACGAATAGGAGCTTCATCCATTTTCCACCCTCGTTTTTCCCTCCACCGCCTAGTGCTTTCAAGCATTAGATTTTTATCGTCACCGAATGGCTAAATGCTTCTCAGATGCAAAAACCATCGCTCGCCAAAATGTAAATATGAAACGCTAATATCACACTCTTCGCGCTTTGTGAGTAAAAACCAGAAGTTAGCATCCACCAGCAGTAGAACTAATTTACAGTCCTAATTGAGCATTTAGCGTTGCAGGTGTCTCCTCAACACCTCAATCTCTAGTCACCAGAAGCACTTAAGCGCCAGTGGGACTGGGAGATTTTTTACCGTGTAGATCCCCCACTTATTTTTTCACTAAAAATGGGAAAAACAGGCAGAATATAGTCGAGATCGACCACTGCCTACACGGCAATCCTTTCTAGATCGTGAATCAATGCTTTTTGCCCATTGATTAGCCCCCATCCCTCCATTCAAATTCCCTTTGCATCGACATTAATTACCTCAAACTGAATAAGTCATCCGATGAGTAGCTTATAAAACCAAATTAAAACCCTAAAAAAACCAATATAACCAGATGATAAAATTATAAAACAAAATTTCAATGATATAAATATCTGACAAGAGTAGGCCTAAGTATACTTTTGCTCAAGAAAACGAAGGCGCACCATAAAGCGCACCAATAATATCTTCACCTCTGGTCATCTAATAATAATCAGCACTAGACAGGTAGAAGAGTTACGCGGTTTTAGCCTGCGTCTGCCGCTGAGCAACATCGCTAAACAAACATCGCTGAACAACAGAGCTCCCTTAATTTGGCCATTGTTCATTCTGTTATACGTATATTGAAGCGCGGAGTATTTCCGTTTTTTAACCATTCGTTTTTAACATAGAACGTAAAAAATGATAGTAGCCTAATTATGATTGTGGAATTTGAATTTTCAAAGGGAATAGACCGCCTCCTTCCTCAATCTATGCAGCTCAATGCCGTAAGTCATATATCGAGATTTGACTCGTTATGCTGCTGACGCTATCGCTAACCTAAGATGAGTTTCATGCTTGATTTGGACATAAACATAAAATGAAAATTACCATGAATGATGACAAGAGACACAACAAGATTTCCATTATTACGGATAACGAATACCTAAAGTTAGGTCTATTCTCCTTACTTGATGATCTTGACCCAAAAATCATCGTCAATAAGGCTATTTTTATTGATGTAGATAGTTTGAAACTTATGTCAGATCTTGGGACTATTTTAAAAAATGCCTATGCAAACCGTACATCAGTGATCCTTATTTGTTCAGCCGGAGATATGTCGATGGTATTAGAGCGATTACCGCATATCGATATTAATGCTCCGCTGTCAGTTTGGATGCGTGATATGCCATCGTTGCTCAGATCAAGCTTAACTTATTACTTCATTAAAGAGTTCAACGATCTTATTTGCGTTAAAAAATTGGGCTCTATGAAAATGGCTATTATTCTTATGGCGAATAAAGGATGGACGTTTAGCCTGATAGCCAGAACGCTAAGAATCTCTCATAAAACGCTTTACCGCTACACGGGTGGGCTTGTCTCATATTTTAATGTGAAAAATATCAACTTCTTATTTTATTTTTTGAGAGCGAGATTCCCTCCCTCTTATTTTGATTCGCGTTTTGGTGACTATTCACCAAGAACGCCGTTGTTGTCATTCGTCGCAGGGAAAGTTCTCCCACAAAGCCCGGCGCGAGTCGCACCACACTTGACCCAACCGTAGCCAATACTGGCCGTTTATTAATGATTTTTTCATGATGTAATTAAGGAGCTATTTTATATGAACATGGGTTCATCAAAATTATTGATCTTGGGATCAATCTGTCTGTTGGCTGCATGCTCAACTCAGCCTACAAAGAAGCCTCAGAGCAACAACCATAAAACAGCTGCGGCAACGACTGGGTATACAAATGCAAATACACCAACGGATAATTATATTGCAAAACGCACCGCGAATTTGACCGGTATCACTTTGGCCTCAACCAATAATGTTTGTGTTGACCACTTTAATTTCCTCAGAGAGACACAGGCTTCTCAGTATCAAAAATATACCAAAGACTATGGTGACATTGGCAAAGGATACCGTTTCTTGAACGTCAATAAAAACATTATGGATAACGACGCCAAAGAAGTTTATACCATGTCGCTTGAAATGAAATTAGATACATTGTGTTCAAAAGTGCAATACACCGGATATTCCGTTGTTAAAGGAAAAATAAAAGAACTCGCCGGAATTTAATTCCACATAAAAATAGATTTCTAGCAAGAGCCCTTCTTTTAAGAAGATAGGGCTCTTTGTGTATTTCATAAAAATATTACATTGGTATTCGTTATGAGAAAAATAATTTCACCTAGAGGGATGAAAATAACCTCTTGGGGGATAATCTTTATTCAGGTTCTTACACCATTGTTAATTTCCGCCAGCTCTGTTGCTCGGGCCACTGAATATAACAATATGGAGGAGACAATTCTTGGGCTGCAATCCGTCGTTGATAATAATGCGAAAACGATCATTCAGCCGACGTCCCCTCTAATAACGAAAGAAAAAAAGAACCTACCAGCGTTAACCACAACGCCAGAATTTCAATCTCTTTTTCCGCCGGAAACAACTCCGACGCCATCAATTCCCGAAAACATAACACCAGAACAGCCTTTATCTCATTTGCCCTCTCTCGGCAGCGATGCTGCTTCTCGTGATTCAGCGCCAGCCGCCGATCTCACGGGTAATGCAATGCAAGCAGGGCAAATTATCTCCAGTGATAACGTCACCAATGCATCAATTAATTATGCTAAAAGCATTGGCGAGGGATTAATTAATCAGCAAATCAACGATTGGCTGAACCAAAAAGGTACCGCGCGCGTTAGCGTAGGTTCTGATAATAAAATTGCGGGCGATATGTTACTTCCCATCATCGGGGATAATGACAGCCTGTTCTTCTCTCAGGTTGGGCTTCACGGAAATGAAGACCGAAATACCGCTAACTTAGGCCTCGGCTATCGTCAGTATATTGGCGATTGGATGTACGGGATTAATACCTTCTACGACTACGATTACACCGGCAAAAATGCGCGACTTGGCGTTGGCGGCGAAGCGTGGACCGATTATTTGAAACTGGCGGTTAATGGCTACTATGGCTTAACCGACTGGCATCAATCTCATCTCTCGGACATGAAGGATTACGATGAACGCCCTGCCAATGGCTTCGACCTACGTGCGGAAGCCTACTTGCCGTCATACCCTCAACTTGGGGCGAATATCAAATATGAACAGTACTTCGGCAAAGGGATCGATCTCGGCACAGGCACAAATCCAGATGATTTAAAAAATAATCCCAAAGCCCTGACGCTAGGTTTGAACTATACGCCGGTGCCATTAGTCACCATTAAAGGCGAACACTCCGTGGGTGATAAAGATGATAGCCGCATTGGACTAGACATCAACTATCGCTTTGGTGTGCCTTGGGCGCAGCAAATCAGCGCAGACTCCGTTGACGCACTCCGCAGCCTGATGGGCAGCATGTATGAGTTTGTCGATCGTAACTATGAAATTGTAATGCAGTACCGCAAGCAGGATTTGCTGCGCATTTCCCTGCCGAATAAAGTGACGGCCAAAGCGGCGGAAACCATCATCCTTCCATTGACGGTTTCTAAAGCCAAATACGGCCTGAAAGACGTTGACTGGACGGCATCAGCAGAATTCCTCGCGAACGGTGGTTCATTCCGGAAATTATCGTTAACGCAATTGGAAGTTAAATTACCGCCATACGTCTATACCAAACGCGCGAATGCTGCTCAGGGTTACGTGATTAAAGCCGTTGGCGTCGATAACAATGGTAATAATTCGAATACTGCGGCAACTACGATTAACGTGGAGCCTTCTAAGAATATAATTAGTGAATTGGCGATTACCCCATCAGGTTCGGTTCCGGCCAATGATTCTGATTACTTCACCGTAACGGCCTTTGTTCGCGATGAACAAAGCCAGCCGATGGTGGCTGAGCCTATCACTTTTGATATTGATAACCTTAAAGGCGCAGACGGGCGCTCAGCGGCCACATTATTTAAAGATGGACGTTCCAGCCCTCAATCGTTGACGGTTAACACCGACGGCAACGGTAAAGCGACGGTCTTCGTTCGGAGCAAACTGGCGAAAATCGGCGTCATTACGGCCACCATGAATAATGGTAACTATAAGTCGGGTCAGGTTGAATTTATTGCCGACGCGGCTTCCGCGCAGATCAGTGCGTTAGAAATCATTAAAAACCACGCGCTAGCCGATGGGCAAAGCACCAACAAACTGCAAGCCACGGTAAAAGATGCCAACGGCAACGCGCTTGCCAATGTGCAGGTCGGTTTAGATGCAACGCACAATGCCAGCCTAGTGAATGGTTCAACGATGATGACCGATTCCGAAGGTCAGGCCATGGTGTTAGTCACCAATGCCATCGTCGGTGATAGCACCATTACGGCACGCATTAACGGCAGCGCCAAAACCCAAGCGGTAACGTTTATTGCAGACAAATCAACGTCTGTGATTAGACAAGGTGATATGACCGCGACCCAGGACGCTATCGCCAACGGCACTGCAACCAACAAGATTACCGCCAAAATCACCGATGCCAATGCGAATACCGTTTCCGATGTCACGGTACATTTCACCGTCAGCAACGGGGCCAAAATCACCACGGTGAAAGGCGTGACTGGCGATGATGGTATTGCTACGGCGACGGTGACCAGCCTCAAGGCGGATACCTATACCGTAACGGCGCGAATTCAAGAATCAGGAAATAGCGCTCAAGCGGATACTCGCTTTATTGCTGATAGTTCAACTGCAACCATCACCGATAGTAATTTAACCATCGATCCGAACGGCGCATTGGCCAACGGCGTAAACACCGACAACGTAGCCGTTATCGTTACCGACGCCAATAATAACCTTGTGCCAAATGCTACGGTGAATTTCGTTGTCGCATCTGGCGCAACCATTACCACAGTTATCGGCACCACCGGAGCAGACGGCAAGGCGACCGCAACGGTCACCAGCAGCACATCCGGCAAATACGCCGTCACGGCGACGGTTAACGGGCATTCAGCCAGCAAAGACGCGGTATTTGTTGCCGATAGCGGCACAGCGACCATTACGTCTGGCGATCTGAAAGTCACCGTCGATAATGCGTTGGCCAACGGAACCGCGATGAATGCGGTGCAAGCCAAAGTAACCGATGCGCATGGCAACACCGTTCCCAACGTTACGGTGAATTTTACCGCTGACCACGGCGCAATCGTCACCACCGCATCAGCGGTAACAGACGCCAGCGGCTTGGCCAGCACGACCCTCAGCAATATCACGTCGGGAACAACCAACATTGTTGCCGCCATTAACGGCACAAACCAGAATGTAAATACTAACTTCGCTCCGGACGATTCAACGGCAACGATCACCAAGGGCAACCTCGTCGTTATCCAGAATAACGCCAAGGCCAACGGAAGTGATGCCAACTCGGTACAGGCGAAAGTTACTGACGCCCATGGAAATCTGGTACCAAATGCCACGGTTAACTTTAGCGCTAATCATGGTGCCACCGTCGTTACGGCATCAGCGATCACCAATGCGCAGGGTCTTGCCAGCACTGAGCTGACCAATACCCAGTCCGGTGCCGCTACCGTCACGGCGAAAATTAACGCTCAGAGTATCGCCGTTGATACTCAGTTTGTGGCCGATGGTTCAACGGCGGTTATTGTCAAAGGCGATCTAACAGTCACCGCTGATAATGCCAAAGCCGATGGACATGCAACCAATGCGGTACAGGCGAAAGTCACGGATGCGAACGGAAACCTTGTGCCCAATGCGTCGGTCAGTTTCAGCGCGGATAACGGAGCGACTATCGCAACGGCCACCGCCACCACCAACGATCAGGGCTTAGCAACGACATCGCTCACCAACTTGACGACCGGCGTAGCTAAGGTTACCGCAACCATTAATAGCAGCAGCCAAGTCGTAAACACTCACTTCGTGGCTGATGATGGCACCGCAACGATTGTCAGTGGCAATCTCACCGTTCTGGTGAATAACGCCAAGGCCAACGGCGCAGACACCAACTCGGTTCAGGCGAAAGTCACAGATGCCAATGGTAACCTCGTTCCAAATACCGTGGTTAGCTTCACGGCAAATCATGGCGCAACGGTGATCACGGCTTCTGCTACCACCAATGAAAACGGCCTAGCAACGACAACGCTGACCAACGTGAGCGCGGGGGTCACCAACGTTTCCGCCGCGATCAACGGGAATAGCCAGAATATCGACACCACGTTTGTGGCCGACGATAGCACCTCGACGATTGTTAAAGGTGACTTAACGGTTATCATCAACAACGCTAAAGCCAACGGTACGGACAGCAACAAAGTTCAAGCCAAAGTGACAGACGCCAATGGCAACCTGGTTCCTAATACGCCGGTCAGCTTTACGGCGAATAACGGCGCAACGGTGGTGACCGCATTAGTCACCACGGATAGCCAAGGGTTAGCAAGCACTTCCCTCACCAACCTCACGGCAGGCATCACCAAAGTGATCGCAACGGTCAACGCCAATAGCCAAAATGTTGATACAACCTTTGCCGCCGATGACAGCACGGCAACCATTGTCAGCGGCGATCTCACTATCACCATTAACAATGCAAAAGCCAACGGCACCGACGCGAATAAGGTTCAGGCGAAAGTCACCGACGCCAATGGCAACCTGGTTCCTAATACCGCAGTCAGTTTCACCGCCGACAATGGCGCAACGATTGCCACAGCGTCAGCCATGACGAATGGTCAAGGCTTAGCAAGTTCCACCCTGACTAACGTCAAGGCTGGAATCACCACCGTCACCGCAACCATTAATGGCGATAGCCAAAACGTGGCGACCACCTTCGTGGCTGACGACAGCACGTCAACGATAACCAGCGCTAACTTAACGGTCACCGTGAACAATGCGAAGGCCGATGGCGTTGATATCAATACGGTGCAGGCTAAGGTTACCGATGCGCAGGGAAACTCGGTTCCTAACGCAACGGTCAGTTTCACGGCCAATAACGGCGCAGGCGTCGCGACGTCATCCGTCACAACCGATGCTCAAGGACTTGCCAGTACCAACCTGACCAACGTGACAGCCGGCATCACCAAAGTGACTGCAGCCATCAACGGCGCAAGTCAAACGGTTGACACGTCCTTTGAGGCTGATGGCGGAACTTCAACCATCACCGATGGCAATCTAACCGTAACGCTTAACAACGCCAAAGCCGATGGCTCAGCCACCAATGCGGTTCAAGCAAAAGTGACCGATGCCAAAGGCAACGCGGTTCCTAATGTTGATGTCAGCTTCAGTGCCAATAATGGCGCCACGGTTATCACTGCAACGGCCACCACTAATGCTCAAGGCTTAGCGAGCACGACGCTGACCAACGTTACCGCGGGCACCACCAAAGTAACGGCGGCTATCAACGGCAATCGCCAAAGCGTTAACACGACGTTTATCGCCGATGATGGTACCTCCACCATTACTGATGGCAACCTGACCGTGACCGTCAATAATGCCAAAGCAAATGGTTCGGCAACCAATGAGGTTCAAGCAAAAGTTACCGATGCCAACGGCAACACGGTGCCAAACGTTGAGGTAAGTTTCTCTGCTAACAACGGTGCATCGATTATTGATGCCGCCGTAATGACCAACGAAAACGGCGTAGCGGTAACCACCCTCACTAACGTGACCGCGGGAAATACCAAGGTCACCGCAGTGATTAACGGAGCGAACCAAACCGTTGATACCACCTTTGTCGCGGATGACACGACCGGCACCATCGTCAGCGGCAATTTAACGGTCACCGCAGATAATGCGAAAGCTAACGGCATCGCCACCAATGCCGTTCAGGCCAAAGTAACCGACGCCAATGGCAACCTTGTACCAAACACCATGGTGAGTTTCACCGCCACTAACGGCGCAACGGTCACTACCGCCTCGGCAACCACTAACGCTCAGGGATTAGCAAGTACCACTCTCACTAACGTGAAAGCGGGCGTGACCAAAGTGACAGCCACGATTAACGGCGATAGCCAGACGGTAGATACCACGTTTATCGCGGATGACACCACCGGCACCATCGTGAGTGGCGCGCTGACCGTTATCGTCAACAACGCCAAAGCCAACGGTACCGACAGTAACAAAGTTCAGGCTACGGTCACCGATGCTAACGGAAACCTTGTACCAAATACCGTGGTCACCTTCGCGGCAGATAGCGGCGCAACGGTCACCACCGCGTCGGCAACCACGAACGCACAAGGGTTAGCAAGTACGATGCTCACCAATGTGCAAGCGGGGATCACCAAAGTCACTGCGAGCATTAATAGCAGCAGCCAAACGGTCGATACCACGTTTGTGGCCGACGATAGCACCGGAACCATCGTCGCGGGTGATTTAACGGTTACGGTCAATAACGCTAAAGCCAACGGTTCAGACACCAACGCCGTTCAAGCCAAAGTGACAGATGCCAACGGCAACCTGGTTCCAAATACGGCAGTCACCTTTGCAGCCAACAACGGCGCAACGGTCACCACCGTATCGGCAACCACGGACGCCCAAGGGCTGGCTAGCACCACGCTGACCAACGTCAAATCGGGGATCACCAAGGTTACCGCCACCATTAATGGCAATAGCCAAAACGTGGATACCACCTTTGTCGCCGACGACAGTACCAGCACCATTGTGGATGGCGCGTTAACGATCACCGTTGATAATGCCAAAGCCAACGGCACAGACACCAACAAGGTTCTGGCTACGGTGACGGATGCCAATGGCAACCGAGTACCCAATACCACCGTTAGCTTCTCGGCAGACAATGGCGCTGCGATTACCACCGCAACGGTAACCACCGATGGCCAAGGTTTAGCGGCAACTACCCTCACCAACGTGAAGGCAGGGATCACCAAAGTCACTGCCGCGATTAACGGAAACAGCCAAACGGTAGACACCACGTTTGTGGCCGACGACAGCACCGGTACCATTGTGAGCGGTAACTTAACGATCACGGTAAATAATGCTAAAGCTGACGGCACGGAAACCAACGCGGTTCAGGCTAAGGTTACCGATGCCAATGGCAACCTTGTTCCGAATACAACGGTCAGCTTCTCAGCTAATAACGGCGCAACGGTGACGACCGCATCGGCAACTACCAACGCTCAAGGACTCGCCAGCACCACGCTAACCAACGTTAAATCGGGGATCACCAAGGTCACTGCTAGCATTAACGGCAATAGCCAAAGTGTGGATACCACCTTCGTGGCCGATGACACAACGTCTACCATTGTGAGCGGTGACTTAACGGTGACCATCAATAATGCCAAAGCCAACGGCACGGACAGCAACAAAGTTCAAGCCAAGGTAACGGACGCCAATGGGAACCGAGTGCCGAATACCGCCGTCAGCTTCGTAGCAGACAACGGTGCAACGGTCATCACCGCATCGGTCACTACCGACGATCAAGGTCTGGCAAGCACCACGCTGACCAACATCAAAGCAGGGATCACCAAAGTCACGGCAACGGTTAACGGCAATAGCCAAACGGTAGACACCACGTTTGTGGCCGACGACGGCACCGCGACCATCGTGAACGGCGACTTAACGGTTACCATTAACAACGCCAAAGCCAACGGCACGGACAGCAACAAAGTTCAAGCCAAGGTAACGGATGCCAATGGCAACCTCGTGCCAAATACCGCAGTTAGCTTTGCGGCAGATAACGGTGCAACGGTCATTACCGCATCAGTGACAACCGACAGCCAAGGTTTAGCGAGCACCACGCTCACCAATATCAAAGCTGGCGTTACCAAAGTCACCGCCACCATCAATGGTAACAACCAAACGGTAGATACCACGTTCGTGGCCGATGACAGCACGTCCACCATCGTAAGCGGTGATTTGACGGTAACCGTGGACAACGCCAAAGCCGATGGCACTGCCACCAATAAGGTGCAGGCCAAAGTCACGGATGCGAATGGAAACCTAGTACCTAATGTTAACGTCAGTTTCACGGCGGATAACGGCGCAACGGTAACAACGGCATCGGCAAGCACGGATGCGCAAGGTCTAGCAACCACCACGCTGACCAACATCACGGCGGGTATAACAAAAGTCACAGCGGCAATTAACGGTCATAACCAAACGGTAGATACCACCTTTGTAGCGGATATCACTACTGCAACGGTAACTACCGTCACGCTCGACGACAGCGTGACCGATAAAATAGCCAACGGGACCGATTTCTTTACCTATACCGCTATTGTTAAAGACGCGCATGACAACCTCGTTCCAAATGCAACGGTGAACTGGTCTCAGGACAAAGGTAATACCGTAACATTACAGGCTGCGAGCAGCGCGACCGACGTCAACGGCAAAGCAGCCATGGTACTGACCAGTACCTCTGCAGAAGCATTATTGGTGCAAGTGTCCGCATCCTTAACAAACGGAACGCCGGTTGACGCCAATCAGAAAGTTAACTTCAAACAACAGCTAGTGAAATTACATGGAGTGACCAAGAACGCAATAAACAATGCCATGATCCCAAATACGAAGATCGAGATATCTTTATCTGAAAATAACGCTAACCCGGAATACTCCGTGACCAGCGGTACCGATGGTAAATACGAGATCAGTATTCCGCAGGGGCTTTATTACGTGAAAGCCAGCGCAACCGGCTTTATCACGTTAGATTCAACGCTCGATATCCAAACGGTTACCGATCAACAGAAGGACTTTGTTCTGTCGCCAAACTTGGATGGAAAAGCGGCGCGTATTGTTCTCACGTGGAATGATACTCCTGCTGACCTTGACTCCTATCTCTGGGTGCCTACTTTGGGAAATCCATCTAGTTTAATTAAGGTTAATTATGGTTCTAAATCACCAGCCGGTGCAGATGCAAAACTTGATGTAGATGCCCAAAAGGGCTATGGACCTGAAACCATCACAGTAGATAGTATGCATCCGGGTGTGTATTGCTACGTTGTCAATAGATTCAGCGCAACACCTGTTGCCTATGGCGGAGCTAAAGTGAAGCTTTATTTATCCGATGGATCATCGCAGGAGTTTAAAATCGAAGATGCAACTGGAACTACTGACAACATGTTGAATTGGACCGTGTTTAAAATTGACACCACATCAGGTCAAACTGACGTCAGAGTAATAAATACGTTAGCAAGTTCAGGTAATAAAGGTGATTGCAAGTAACACTAACGAACGCTAATCACTTAAAGGCATAAAGCTAATGGCGCTAAAATAATTTTAGCGCCATTTTTATGACTAAAAGGAAGTCGATGATTGATAAATACGACTCAATAGAGTCATATTCTAAGGCAGATTAGATATCAGAAAGACCTTTGCGTTTTTCGTTAACTAGAATAAAACTCGAGTACTGAATTTTTGAACACAGTGTCTCTAGCTTCATTTTTAGTTCCATCGTGTACACTTTCTTGGCATCCTTATCCATGATGTTTTTATTTGAGTTGAGAAACTTAAATCCGTCAGTAATCTTATTATAGTCTTCAGCATACTTAGGATATTGGCTAGACTTCTCCTCGCGTAGAAAATTATAATTATCCATACATTTATTGTTCGTAGATGAATAGGAATGACCACCGACAATACTGCTTTTAGGTGGCGTATTCTCTTCCGTTGGCGTTAGCTGACTGTTAGCATAAAAATAATCGTACTCAAGCTCATCTCCTCGATAGTTTTGATTCGTTTTATTCGGCGAAGAACAACCGGACAGAAAAAAAGTTGTTCCTATAAGAAAAAATCCTATCTGTTTTTTATTCATACTATTTCCATTAATGATTAATAGAGGGGTATTGGCAATATCAGTTCATTCAAACAAAATGGGGCATTATGAGGTACAGGCAAACACAAAGTTATTCGCACGACCGAATAAATAGGTGTTTTTAATTTTATGTACACTGATGTTAATTTCTTTTAAGTCTTTATTACGGAAAAACAAAAAATCAAGGATAGGTTCTGGTGAGAAAGACTCATCAACGGAATCATGGAAGTATGTGATCAGTTGAGCATCATAGATAACAATACGTTTAGGTGCCACGACACGATACTTGAAATCAACGCTGCGAATGACATCCTGAGACACGCCATTTTTAGTTAAATAGCCTGTCATTTCGGCATGCCCTTGCATTTTATCATTCAGGCTAAATGAAATATTCCCATCCAGCAGGTCTTTACTTTCGCTATCGCTATAGGAGAACTCGCCATCGCATACAAAATTGTATGATGGCTCATAGATAAAGCATACGTAGATAACTTCAAACGCCAATATGAAAGTAAAAAGGAGCAAAGTGACAATTTTTTTGTTCATTTTATATAGTATCCTTTACAAAAAAAGTATTCGTTTCTTCTTTTATCGACAATACATTCCGCAAGAAATGAACGCCCACTCCCTCGACTTTCTGGCTTTACAATAAATATTCTTTCAGGAATACATCGCACTTCACTGACAGTAATCAGCTTCACTGATGACTCCAACAGATCGCGTGATTGTCCTCGTGTATACTCAGGTAGAACGTTGACGTTACAAGCATCAAACTTCCCGATGTTTACAATGGGCGTATCGAGACTGTAGGTATCATTTTTGTATAAAACGTAGGTAAAAAGCAGCGCAATAAAAACGGCCAGCGCGCTCATTGCCACAGTATAAATATAACTTTTATGATTCTGTTTTAGGTTTTTTTCCTTTTCAGCAACCTTCACAGGTTCAGCGTTACACTCTTTTTCCACACTGATAGAGGCATTTAAACTAAACCCTACCTTTGGAATGGTTTTAATCACCTCATCATCGATACCTAACAAGGAAAATGTTCGTCTAAGAATAGATATGTATTGGTTAAGTGTATTATTAGATGAACGTAATCCTTGCTTATCCCATATATCTTCTAAAATTTGCTCTCTTGAAAGGATTTCACCTTTTTTATTGAGCAATAGACAAAGAAGATTACAGTTAGTAATCGTTAAGTTGATGACTTGCTCAGGGCTTTCTATACTCCAAATTGCACCGTCTGCAGGCTTAAACCTAACCGTCTCATTAATTTTATAAATCATGAATTTTACATTATATTGATTCAATTTATGACACTCATATCAGAGAAAATGAGCTATAAATACAGATAAGGCCCTCTGTTTTATAGTAAACAAGAACGCTGTTATAAAAAGCGTATGAAATGAGATTTTTTCATATTTTCCCTCAATATTTTATCGATAAACCTTTTTACTTTTTCAGCACTTATGAAGTAGTAAGAATCATCTCAAATAAAATCGAGCGGGTAAAACAAGTGATGCGTGTGATTTATACAATTTATAAGAATTTTATTAAAACAATAATTAACCCAAGACAGACAAAAACACCAAATATAAATAAACCAACCTGCAACCTGCGGGTTATTAGTCTGCTTAACATGGTTTTTTTAGAATATATGCAATAATTTGATTGTGAAGTGTTTTTATAGAAAAGAGTGGTTTTTTAGGAAAATTACCGCATTAATCGCCGCCTAAAAATCAATTTCATCATGACTTTTATTTTAGCTTACAGCTCAATTACTGCAATAATTCGAGATATAAATCTACCCTATAATTATATAGGCGACAATTTTCTTCAATCTTAAGCATCTCTATAGTATTTAGTATTAGTTTTAATGAGCATAAGGTGGTGATTGTTCTATGAAGATGTTTTTAGAGGTTTATAAATCACAATATTCAGATATTCCTCCTAAATGAGATAACCAAAAAATCTCACCCTCTCAATTACCTTAAAATATTAACAACATAATTACAACAAAATAATATCATAATTAACAATATCTAATATCACAATAGGCTACCATGATGACTTACTTCAGTTGCTCAATCATCTCTTGGCTGCGATGAATAAAGCTACGACTTCTTTCGCTATCTTCCTGCAACAAGCAAACGAACAACAAGTCGGTAATGGTATTTTGTGCCGTGCGCGCAGAAATAGAAGAGCTACGCCAGCGCGCCTCATCAGCAATGGTATCGAGAACAAAATCAGCCAGCTTTCTGAGTGGGCTATCCTGCAGCGATGTTATCGCTATGATTTTTGCCCCCTTTTCCTGTGCCGCCTGTGCTGCAATAAATATCTCTTTCAGCGCTCCCGAGTAAGAGATAACAATTTGTACATCCCCTTCTCCTAACGATTGAGCAACCGTCATCTGCACATGGCTATCCATTTCATTCATCACGGGATAGCCTATTTTCATCAGTTTATAAGCTAAGTCTTTCGCCACCAGCGATGAGCCGCCCATTCCCATGATCTGCACTCGGCGAGCCGCCTTGATTTCAGCAACCACACTCTCCAACTGCGCCAAATTTACGCTGTCGGTTGTCATCCTCAGAGCCTGTTGCTTCGCTCGAAATAGTTTTTCTGCAATCACTGACGGCGTGTCATGAACATTAATATCGTTATGCAAATGCTGCTCTGATTCAGCGTTCTGCTTGCTTTGCTGCCCCCACTCCTCAATCAAGGCTAATTTAAGGCCAGTAAACCCTTTGAAGCCCAATCGTTGAGCAAATTTCACAATGCTCGACTGGCTGATATTCAAAATGCTGGCGAGCTCTTGCGAAGAACACTGCTTCAACTTATCGGGGTGAGCCAAAATATAATCGGCAATAATGCGTTCACCGGGCGTAAAAGCGTCTTTATTGAGAGTGATTCGTTGTAGGCAGCGCATTTGAACTCGGTCAGCAAAAGGTAAGTAGCCGCTATCTTACCTCGCATAGGGCAAAAAATGGAGGCTGGATTCTTAGGTAAGCATTCACTTCATCCACGACGCAACCCAAATGGCTGGCATTTCGAAGCGGGAAAATAGTCGATATCAATCACAAAAAATGCGCATAAAATTATTAATTCTTTAAATCGCATGAGTTTTGGAATAATTTATTCCTTAACTTTATGCTTCTGAGAATACTGAAATGAACATTGACCTCTCCCGCCTGCAAACTGAAGGCCGTAACATCGCCAGCGAAAATATCGATACCCTGTCCACTTTAGATATGCTGACGATTATTAACCAAGAAGATCAAAAGGTCGCCCTAGCCGTTGAACGTATCCTGCCGCAAATTGCACAGGCCGTGGATGCTATCGCTCAGGCCTTTAGCCAAGGCGGACGTCTTATTTATTGCGGCGCTGGCACCTCGGGACGACTGGGTATTCTAGATGCAAGTGAATGCCCGCCAACCTATGGCACCCCGCATGAACAGGTGGTCGGATTAATCGCAGGAGGCCACACCGCGATCCTACGCGCGGTTGAAAATGCGGAAGACAACGTTGAGCTTGGCGAACAAGATCTGAAAGACCATCATCTCTGTGAGCGCGACGTGGTCGTAGGTATTGCCGCCAGCGGAAGAACGCCTTATGTCATCGGAGCCATGAAATATTCACGCTCGATCGGCGCAACCACCGTTTCATTAACCTGCAACGCCAGCAGCGCGATGAGTCAATTAGCTGATATCGCGCTAGAAGCCGTGGTAGGGCCTGAAGTGGTAACCGGTTCATCAAGAATGAAAGCGGGCACAGCGCAAAAAATGGTGCTGAATATGCTCACCACGGGAGCCATGATCCGCACAGGAAAAGTGTATGGCAACCTCATGGTGGATGTTGAAGCCACCAATGCCAAACTGGTTCAACGCCAAATTGACATCGTCATGCAGGCCACAGAGTGTAACCGCGATGAAGCGGTTAAAGCGCTCAGCGAATGTAAAAGACACTGTAAAACTGCCATTTTGATGATTCTTGCCCAGCTCTCTGCGGCAGAAGCCAGCACGGTTCTTGCTCAAAATAATGGTTTTATCCGCCAAGCCTTAGCCTCACGTCCTCAGGGAGTCTAGCGATGGCTAAAATAACGGATGCCACCATCGCGCAAATTTTGGCGAACGTCGGCGGTAATAACAATATCACCCTCTGCGGGCATTGCATGACGCGGCTACGTCTTACCTTAGTCGATCGATCCCGCGTTAATCACGCTGAACTGAAAAAGATCGCTGGGGTCATGGGCGTTATTGAAGGTAACGATCAACTGCAAATTGTGCTTGGCCCTGGCAAGGCACAAACCGCCAGTGAAATGATGAACGTGAGCCTTAGCCAACCACAATCACAATCCGATAGCAGCACGCCAGAAACTGATTTGAATGCCCTTGCGGCGGAAAATAAAAAGCAGCTGAAGAGTAAGCAAAATAACGCTTTTCATAGCTTTTTGACAAAATTCGCGACGATCTTCACCCCGCTTATTCCCGGCTTTATCGCTGCGGGTCTGCTACTCGGCATCGCGACGCTGCTTCAGCAAACTTTAATACTCGACGGTGAAATTGCGCCGATTTGGCTCACTAGCCTGATTGGCTATATGAAAACCTTCAGCGTGGGCTTATTTACCTTCCTGAGTATCCTCATTGGCTTCAACACGCAAAAAGCCTTTGGCGGAACCGGTGTGAATGGTGCCATCATCGCGTCGTTGTTTATTCTGCGTTACAGCGCAGAAGGAACCGTGGGCTACTACGCGGGGATCGATAACTTCTTCGGTTTAGTGATAGATCCGAGAGGGAATATCATCGGCGTGCTGTTAGCCTGTATGCTCGGCGCGTGGATTGAGCGCAAAGTACGCAAGGTTATCCCTGATAACTTGGACATGATCCTCACCTCCTCCATTACGCTACTCATCACCGGTGCCATAACCTATGTGGTTATCATGCCAATCGGCGTCGAACTCTTTAAAGGCATGTCTTGGCTGTTTCTGCATTTAAACGGTAACCCATTCGGCACCGCATTATTGGCAGGACTGTTTCTGATTGCGGTGGTATTTGGTATTCATCAGGGATTTGTACCGGTTTATTTTGCTTTGATGGATGCGCAAGGATTTAACTCTTTGTTCCCTATCCTGGCAATGGCGGGTGGTGGACAGGTGGGTGCCGCGTTAGCGTTATATTTAAAAGCCAAACCGGGCTCGACCTTACGTATGCAAATTAAGGGCGCCATATTCCCTGGTTTATTGGGTATCGGCGAACCGCTGATTTATGGTGTCACGCTGCCTCGCTTAAAACCGTTTATTACCGCCTGCTTTGGTGGTGCCGTAGGCGGTTTCTTTATCGGACTGGTGGCTTATATGGGATTACCTATTGGTTTAAATACCGTATTTGGCCCGTCGGGTTTGGTTTCCATACCGCTTATCACTTCATCGCAGGGTATCTATGCTGGCATGTTGGTTTATGTTGCGGGCGTTGCCATCTCGTATGCGGCTGGTTTTATCCTGACGCTACTGTTTGGCTGCAAAAACGTTGACCTAACATAATGACATTTAGCGCCATGTGTTCAGTGACACATGGCGCTAATAGTAATTATAGCAGCCACTCAATTGGCAAATAATAAGCGATTCTGGCTAAAATACGTTTGTATAGCGGACTATCAGGCTCTTTATGATGAATTTGTTTTTCATCATTTTCATATTCGATCCAATTAATTTTACGGCGTGGGGCAAGCACTAACTGAAATGCTTTGTCGTGCAGGCTAGCAATAAATCGCTGATGCGTGGACGACGCCAACGATTCACTTTCAATCACGAATCCCATCTCGGTATTTAACCGAGCCGAGCGCGGATCAAAATTAAATGAGCCAATAAAGACCAACTTACCATCCACCGCAAAAGTTTTGGCATGCAAACTGGAACCTGAATGTCCGGTTAAGCCCCGATCCCGTAAGCGCTCTTTACGTAAAGGCCGCTCGGTTTCATTAGCTTTCATTTCAAACAATTCAATACCGCAACGCAGCAGAGTTTTTCGCCATTTGGCGTAGCCAGCATGCACAATGGCCACATCGTTTGCCGCAAGAGAATTAGTGAGCACCGTCATTTTCACCCCTTGCCGCGCTAAATAAACCAGTTGTGACACACCGGTGCGGGTAGGAACAAAGTAGGCTGAGATAATATCCATGCTCACTTTTGGCTCACCAATCATCTTAAACAAACGTGATGCCATAAGCGCTTTGGTAGCTAATTCGCCACGCCCTTTAAGCGGATCATCGCTGAACAATTGTACCTTTGCCCACGTCAGCGGCAGCTCGTTGTTCTCCATTTTGCGTGCTAAAAATTTATCACGCAGACGCTTTATATAGACTTTGGCGCGCGCTCTGCCGCCAACTTCTTCAATCGTTAGGCCATGCAGAAAGCGTTTTTCCGAGGCTTTGCCAAGAACGTCTTCCGCCGGTGATACACACGCAGAAGTCCAATAACGTTCGAAATCCTGACAAACATCCGCAACCACGTTGCCGACGGCCAACACGTCTAAATCAGAAAAAAGCGGCTGCTCACCAATACCGAAATACTCATCCCCAACATTGCGCCCACCGACGATGGTCGCCTGAGCGTCAAACGTCATGCTTTTATTGTGCATACGCCGATTGAGTCTTTTAAAATCGGTTAAGTAACACAGACAACGCATACGCCGTAGCTGGAAGGGATTGAAGAGTTTTACGCTGATATTGGGGTGCGCATTGAGCCTGCGCAGTGATTCATCCAAACCGCCGGTGTTGTTGTCATCCAGCAGTAAACGTACTTTTACTCCACGCTCGGCGGCACGAAATAATGCACTGAACAGCAATCGCCCCGAAAGATCGTTGTGCCAAATGTAATACTGCACATCCAACGTTTTCTCAGCCATATTGGTGAGTAAATATCTTGCAGCGAAAGCGTCGTTGCCCTCTTCTAAAGGATAGACACCGCTTAACTCAGGATAGCGTTCGCACAGCGGTTGGATAAGTCGGGCTAAACGAGAGTTAGCCAATGGTTCACTGCTCATCGCTAATATTACTCACTGAATCACCTTGGGTGGATGGCGGCCGGAGAAACCAAATTTAAACACATGCATAGAGCATAGGTTAAAAATATAGCATGCCAGCAAACAGGCTTAGAGAGAGATTGTCTTAAAATCCGCACGACTGAAAGCCACTCAGCTAAATCGCACTTATCGTTCAAATGGCGCCTGTAACAAAACGCTGCCGCTGCGCATTTTATCTTCCAGTGACTAAATGTTATACAGATCACACTATACTGCCAAAACCCTTTTAAAAGAGTACAATACGCCATCGATTTTTGGGCCGATGTGCCCTGTATTCGCAACTTATTAATAGCGTGAATTAAAGGTGAGGTTGTTGTGTTTGAGAGCTATGGTGTACTCAATATCTGGACGTACGTTCTCGGTGCGATTTTCATCATTATGGTACCGGGGCCGAATACGCTGTTTGTACTCAAAACCGGTATTACGCGCGGCGTTAAAGAAGGTTATAAAGCCGCGCTAGCGGTCTTTATCGGTGATGCGGTTTTAATCTTTTGCGCCTATATCGGCATTGCGTCGCTGATCCGCTCTTCCCCATTTTTATTTTCGCTGGTGAAAATGCTCGGCGCGCTCTATCTGCTCTATCTTGGGCTCAAAATCCTGTACAGCACGCTGTCTAAAAAAGGTCAAAGCCAGAGCTCAGCGCACGAAGAGCCTGAGCATGTTTTTCGTAAAGCGTTAACGCTGAGCTTAACCAACCCTAAGGCGATCCTGTTTTACGTATCGTTCTTCGTGCAGTTCATCGACATGAACTATGCACATAGCGGCATTTCTTTTGCGATTTTAGCGGTCATTTTAGAAATGATTAGCTTCTGCTATATGACGCTGCTGATCTTTTCCGGCGCTGCGCTAGCGCATTTCTTGAGCGAAAAGAAACGCCTCGCCAAACTTGGCAATTCGATGGTGGGTCTTTTATTCCTCGGATTTGCTACCAAACTTGCGACTTCTGCTTAATACAAAACGACTTGAAGCAAAAGGCTCCTTTTCAGGAGCCTTTTTTGCGTGTTAGAGTTTCTCTTGCAGATATTTAATAAAGTCATTGTTTGCTTATTACGCTAAACAATTAAAGATCAAGAAAATTCATCGCCTACCTTACAAACTCCATAATTCTTCCATTCTTGTTTGTTATCCATGCAAGTTTTTACCAAGTGTATATTTCATATTTTTTTATTGAGATAACTTTACAAAAAAATATTTATTCTTAGATGCGAGCTATTCTCTTTATTTTTAGGTCCAGTAGTATCATTACTCGTGAAATTATCTTTTTTGTTTGTGCCAAGCCACAGACTAAGGTGACCAGATTGAGTACTAAAGGACAACATCAGCAACTGGTAGAAACACTGTCTGAATGGATAGAACAGAATTTAGATAAACGTATCGTTATTGATGATATTGCTAAACGGGCGGGATATTCGAAATGGTATCTACAGCGATTATTTAAAGAGGTGACAGGCGATAACTTGGCGTCTTATGTTCGCCATCGCCGATTGATGCGCGCCGCAGCAGAATTAAAACGGACGGATAAGAAAATTATGGATATAACACTGCAATATGGTTTTGAAAGCCAGCAGACCTTTACGCGCGCCTTTAAACGACGCTTTGGGACTTCGCCGGGGGTATTCAGACAGGCTCCATCCTCCATGCATGAGAATTAAAATGAGTAATAATGCCTATAGGGTCAAAAAATTTATCTTAACCTCACCTTATGTTTATCAGAGCGAATGTTTATCAGAGCGAGGAGAAACGCCCTCCTCGCTGCTATTCATGATTCAATAACGTGTTATGTGTCGTTATTTTTTAACAGAATCTTGAATCTTAGTATCTGCCTGCCATACACGGTATTTCACATCAACACCCTGCGGTACATATACCACGATTGGCAAACGGCTGTTGTAACGTTGCATGGCGGAATCACCCAAGTTTGCCGTAACAAACTGGCTGTGCTTGGTGTTATCAGGGCAAGCCATCATGGTTGATGCTGGCTCTGAAATTTTTTCCATCACTAAGTAGTCATAACCCCAACCAGACAGCGTTTTGCTTTCCAGTTTGCCGCCCATCATATGGCGGTTGCAGTCTACATCCATTGTTTTGCCAATCAGCAACTCAACTTTGAAGTCATTTTCATTTTCTTGCTTCGGTAAATAAATGACCTGACGGCTCATGCCCTTTTCCGCTTGCGGATAAGGTGCAACTTTTTCCAGTGGCTGTTTGCTGAGATCGTCATTTGCGCCCGCGGTAGCCGCGATAGCACCGGCAGAAGAAGCCAATAATAAGCTAGCCAATACGGCTGAAACCTTGTTCATAATATGTCCCTACTTACAGATAATGATATTAATGTCGCTACGTTAGCATAGCGTGGCAAAAAACATTATAGGTCAATTCTGATTAATTCACGTTGCTGATGTAGTCATATTTTATATTTCAAAAGAAAACTCCGAATAAATGAATATGTGATGTTTAGACATAAAAAAAGGCTGTTCCGTAAACGGAACAGCCTGATTAATTCAGCTAGGATAATTTATGAATAATTATTCAGCGCCTTGGCTGCGCAGATAATCTTCATAGTTACCAGAGAAATCAATCGTCTTGGTTGGCGTAATTTCTAAAATACGCGTCGCCAGCGAGCTAACAAATTCACGGTCATGGGAGACGAAGACCAATGTGCCTTCGTACATTTCCAGCGCCATGTTGAGCGCTTCGATAGATTCCATATCCATGTGGTTCGTTGGTTCATCCATAACCAAGATATTCGGACGCTGCATCATCAGCTTACCAAACAGCATACGACCCTTTTCACCGCCGGACAGCACTTTGACCGACTTTTTAATATCGTCTTGGCTGAACAGCAAACGCCCAAGATAACCGCGAACAACCTGCTCGTCGTCGCTTGGCTGTTTCCACTGGCTCATCCAATCAAACAGAGTTAAATCTTCAGCAAACTCGCTTTCATGATCCTGTGCGTAGTAACCGATGTTGGCGTTTTCAGACCATTTAGCAAAACCGGTATCTGGCTCAAGCTCGCCCACTAAGGTTTTCAGCAACGTGGTTTTACCCACGCCGTTGGTACCCAGAACAGCCAGTTTGTCGCCCACTTCCAGCAACATACGCAGGTTTTTGAACAGCGGACCGTTATCAAAACCTTTGCTTAAACCATCAATTTCCAACGCGTTACGGAACAGTTTTTTATCCTGTTCGAAGCGAATGAACGGGTTCTGACGGCTAGAGGCTTTAACTTCATCCAGCTTAA
Organism: Hafnia sp.; assembly: GCF_036648275.1. Taxonomy (NCBI): domain Bacteria; kingdom Pseudomonadati; phylum Pseudomonadota; class Gammaproteobacteria; order Enterobacterales; family Hafniaceae; genus Hafnia; species Hafnia sp. The sequence goes on from NZ_JAVXIQ010000002.1 coordinate 82,498, forward strand.
TTTTATCAATCTGGCGAGCACGCGAAGTTGCCTGCTTAGATTTTGAGGCGTTCGCGCTAAAGCGGCTAACAAACGACTGTAACTCAGAAATCTGTGCTTTCTTTTTCGCGTTATCAGACATCAAACGCTCGCGCGCCTGCGTTGCCGCCGTCATGTATTCATCGTAGTTGCCTGGATAAACGCGCAGCTCGCCGTAATCCAAGTCAGCCATGTGCGTACACACCATATTCAGGAAGTGACGGTCATGGGAAATGATAATCATGGTGCTGTTACGTTCGTTCAGCACGGTTTCCAGCCAACGAATGGTGTCGATGTCCAAGTTGTTGGTTGGTTCGTCGAGCAGCAGGATGTCTGGGTTCGAGAACAGCGCCTGCGCCAGTAAAACACGCAGTTTCCAACCTGGAGCAATTTCACTCATCAGGCCATAATGTTGCTCAACGGGAATACCCACGCCCAGCAATAACTCGCCCGCACGCGACTCGGCGCTGTATCCATCCATCTCACCATATACGACTTCCAGATCGGCCACTTTATAGCCTTCTTCTTCCGTCATTTCTGGCAACGCATAGATGCGATCGCGTTCGGCCTTCACGTCCCACAGTTCGGTGTGGCCCATGATAACGGTATCGATAACGGTATAGTTTTCGAATGCGAACTGATCCTGACGCAGTTTACCCAAACGTTCGTTCGGATCGAGGAACACGTTACCGCCGCTTGGCACTAAATCGCCACCGAGGATTTTCATCAGCGTGGATTTACCACAGCCGTTTGCCCCGATAAGACCATAGCGATTTCCGCCGCCAAATTTGACAGAAATGTTTTCAAACAACGGCTTACTGCCGAACTGCATCGTGATGTTATTGCTGATTAACAAGACTAGTACTCTTAAGAAATGTGATTTTGGGCACATTATGCCATAAGTTGGCGTTTTTATCGCCCCTATGAGCAAAGGGAATTCTGTTTTGACAGGCAATAAAAAAGCGCTGGAATAATCCAGCGCCCATAAACAAACAACTCATCGTTTTCAAACGGCCATAGGCCAACTCACTGAAATCAGAATGAGAAACAAGAGCAACCTAAAACGCCCCAAAATGCCTGCTCATCCGACACAGGAATTGCAGATTTACGTGCTTTATCATGAGAATGCCCATGCACACCACAAGAACCGCAGCATTGGTGCATCTGAGCCAAAACGCCGGCTTTATTCTCAGCAGGTGGAGCCGAACGATAATGGCCCGGAACTTTAACTACCGGAGACCAATCTGGCACCACCGGTATTGATGGCGGTGCTAGCGGAGTGAACGCACCAGCGGCATATACCACTTTGCCATCCACAATCGTCATCACTGATTCGATACCTTTAATGGCTTCTTCCGGCACGCTGAAGAAATCTTGCGACAGCACAACCATATCCGCCAGCTGTCCGGCTTTGATATGGCCTTTTTTACCCTGTTCGTTAGAGAACCATGCGCTACCTGCGGTCCATAGATCCAAAGCCACGTCGCGTGGGAGACGATTATTATCGTCATACATCGCCATACCGCCAACCGTGCGACCAGAAACTAGCCAATACAGCGCCGTCCACGGGTTATAGCTGGCAACGCGCGTGGCGTCAGTTCCCATCCCTACCGGAACGCCCATTTCCAACATTTTTTGGATCGGCGGTGTCTGTTTCACGGCGTCTTTGCCATAACGTTCAACATAGTATTCGCCTTGGAATGCCATACGATGTTGAACCGCAATCCCGCCACCCAACGCTTTGACGCGCTCTATATTCTGCTCGGTGATGGTTTCAGCGTGGTCGAAGATCCAATGCAGGCCATTGAATGGAATTTCACGATTCACTTTCTCGAATACGTTAAGCATGCGCGAAATCGATTCGTTATAGGTGGCGTGTAAACGGAACGGCCAGCGGTTTTCCACCAAATGGCGCACCACACGCTCCAACTCGTCTTCCATACCTTCAGGCAAATCAGGACGAGGCTGGAGGAAATCTTCGAAGTCAGCGGCAGAAAACACCAACATTTCACCGGCACCGTTGGCACGATAAAAATCGGTACCCTGCCCTGGCGTTAGCATGTCGGTCCATTTCTGGAAATCTTCCAGCTCTTGCTTAGGGCGCTGTGTGAAAAGGTTATAGGCGATACGTACCGTCATCTGCTTTTCATCATGCAACTGCTGAATAATTTCGTAATCTTCAGGATAGTTTTGGAAACCACCGCCAGCATCAATGGCGCTGGTCACACCCAGACGGTTTAGCTCACGCATAAACTGACGGGTCGAGTTTACCTGCATTTCAAGCGGCAATTTTGGCCCCTTGGCCAGCGTTGCGTACAGGATCATGGCATTTGGTTTGGCGATCAGCATTCCGGTAGGATTGCCTTTTGCATCACGAACGATCTCACCACCGGCCGGATTTGGCGTGTCTTTGGTATAGCCCACCGCTTTCAATGCGGCACGATTTAACAGTGCGCGATCGTAAAGATGTAGCACAAATACCGGAGTATCCGGCGCAGCTTCGTTCAGTTCTTCAATCGTTGGCATCCGGCGTTCAGCAAACTGAAACTCAGTCCAGCCCCCAACAACGCGAACCCACTGCGGGGATGGCGTTCTATCCGCCTGATCTTTCAGCATGCGCAGTGCATCAGCCAAAGAAGGCACGCCTTCCCAACGCAGTTCAAGATTGTAATTCAGGCCGCCGCGAATCAAGTGCAGGTGGGAATCATTCAGACCTGGGATTACCGTATGGCCTTTTAAATCAACCAGCTGTGTGCCTTCACCGGCAAAGCCCATTACATAAGCAGTTGTGCCAACAGCCAGAATTTTACCGTCTTTGATCGCCACCGCGTCGGCCAGCGGATTTTCTCGATCGAGCGTATGAAACTGACCGTTAGTGAGTATCAGTGAAGCATTTTGAGACATAAGTCGTACTCCTATCACCTAGGTTGACTATTTCTTCAGCCAGCCAGCAAATATGCGTGTAACCAATGGCATCCACATAAACACCACCAGCCCAACGACGCAGGCGTCATTGATAAAATGCAGCAGTAGCGTACCTTTAAGCTCAGGCAACAACATTCCGGTTATCCACGGCACTAGATTAGTACTGGGAAAGATCACCAGCAGCGTAATAAGAAACTGCTTCCATTTTTGCGGGCGTTTAACTGTCGGAGTGCTTGGCGTGAACCAAAATTCTGGCTCGGTACGAACTTCGTAATGTTCTTCTTGAGCAAGGATCGGCTGGATTTCAGCCACCAATTTTTTACGCAGCTCGGAGTTAGTCCACGCGTAAAGATTATCCAGCGTATCGAAGCGGATCACGATGTTATAAGCTTCGCTTCCAGCCGTTGGCCGAATAACATGGACACCAAGATGCCCCGGAAATTGCTGCGCAGCAGGCATGATGCGGGCGAGCCATGCCTCATAAGCTATTGCCTGATTAGGTTGCAGATTATGCGTAATAACCAAGGTGACGGTATTGGTTGCTGCCATGCTGGGGCATCCTGATTGGAAATACGGAAGTGATTGAGGCGAGATAATCCCGCCCCAGAGCAATCGACAGATTAAGCTTTACGCTGCGGTGCACCGTGCACCAAGGTGTAAGCGTAATCAACGCCCATACCGTAAGCGCCGCTATGTTCGCGCACCAAATCCATGACTGCGTCATAGGTTTCTTTACGCGCCCAGTCACGCTGGTACTCCAACAGAACCTGCTGCCAGGTCACAGGAACCGCACCGGCTTGAACCATACGGTCGATTGAACGTTCATGCGCGTCAACGGAAGTGCCACCAGAAGTATCCGTCACTACGTAAACTTCAAAACCTTCTTCCAATGCCATCAACGCAGGGAAAGTCAGGCAAACTTCGGTCCACAGCGCAGAGATAACCAATTTTTTACGGCCGGTCGCTTTAACCGCGGCAACAAATGCTTTGTCTTCCCATGAATTCATGGAAGTACGTTCAATAGGCGCAATTTCAGGATGAACAGCTAACAACTCTGGCCAGATATAGCCACTGAAACTTTTAGTTTCAACAGAGGTGTAAATAGTCGGAACATTAAAAATCTTACCGGCTTTAGCTAATGCAACGGTGTTATTCTTCAAGGTTTGACGGTCAATATTCGCCACCCCAAAAGACATCTGCGGCTGATGGTCGATAAAAATCAGTGTTGAGTTCTTTGGATCGAGCAATTCACGAATTGACATGTAATATCCTTAATTTTCACTTAGTTGAATAATACTTTCGTACCTGTGATGAACGGGCTACATGCTAGGTATTCACTGAATTAGTTGATAGCTGGAAATTTTTAACAACTTATTAAGTTATTTTATGTTGCGTAAATTCTTATTTATTATTATCGCGCTAACAGTATTGTAGAGATTATTGCTTCACGCCAAGTTTCGATATATCTTAATTTAATGAAGAAACAGAATAATCACCTATACCTGCCAGTAATATATTGGTAACGTTCGTAATATTAATTACTTTATATATTCGTGACAGTTTAAAGAATTTTCCTAACATTATTTTTAAACAAAGATATTCCTAAACAAAGAAAACGACCAACACCGTACACTATGAGTAAATTTTATTTCTTAAAATTAGAAGGTTACGATGCGCGTAAATTTGGATGTTCTACTGATTCTTGATGCACTGGAAAAACATGGAAGTTTTGCTGCAGCAGCCGAGTCGCTTTTTAAAACACCCGCAGCACTGAGTTACATGGTGCAGAAATTTGAAAATGACCTTAGTATCAAACTCTTAGACCGTTCAGGTCACAGAGCAAAATTCACCGATACGGGCAAAATAGTATTAGAAAAAGGCAGGATTTTACTGAGCGCCGCTCGTGAGTTAGAAAAGCAGGCTGTCCAGATCGAATCGGGTTGGGAAAAGGAACTGACTATTGCGCTCGACGGCTCATTCCCTTTCCATTTGTTGCTACCCATGATTGAGGAATTTTATCAGCTCAATTGTCTGACCCAGCTTAGATTTACTCACCATACTCTTTCCGGCTCATGGGAACAGCTGACTCAAAACGATGCTGATATTATTTTGGGCGCCATCAACGAACCCCCTACCTCAACGGAATTCTCTTACCAGATGTTAGGTATGTTGGAGAATGTGTTTGTTGTATCACCTTCTCATCCCTTGGCCACCGCGGATGAGCCACTCGATCCACGCCTAATCTGCACTCACCGCGCAATCGTTATCGGTGATACGGCTCGCTTCAGTACTGGGCAAGCCACTAACTATTTGCAGGAGCAGGAACGTATGGTGGTTTATGATTTTCATAATAAATTGCTGGCGCTCGTATCAGGTTTAGGCTGTGGATTTATGCCACGCCATATCGTCGAACCTTATTTGAAAACGGGAACATTAGTTGCAAAAAAAACCACATCAAGCAGACAGAAAGATCTGGCTTATCTGGGGTGGAACAACGCGTCTGAAGGCGTAGCCTCTCGTTGGTGGCGTGAAAAAATTCTCGAAAGCGAGCTGATTAAATTTATGTATCAATATGAAAAATCTTAACCTGTAATATTATTCGACATACTGTTTACGGATCACATCTGACATCCAATCCATAAAAACCTGTACCCGCATGGCTAAATTACGGCGATGTGGGTAAAGCAAAGAAACGGGCATAGCGGGCGCCGGTAGATGTTCCAGAATTGAAACTAATCTCCCCGTTTGCAAAGCTTCTCGTACACCAATAGTTGGTACTTGAATAATGCCTAAGCCCGCTATGCAGGCCGCAGAATAAGATTCAGTGCTGTTCACCGTCAGCGCCCCTTGCATATCCACTGCCTGAATATCACCTTGCGGCATAACGTAGGTAAACTTATCTCTAGGCGCACCTTGAGCACTTTGATAATGGATCAAGTGATGACGCTGCAAATCTGCTGGCGTTTGCGGACAGCCATACTTCTCCAGATAGGCTGGGCTGGCACAATTCACCATCTGCAGTTGGCCTAGAGCACGAGCAATTAGGCCAGAATCTTGCAATGTCCCCACTCTCACCACGCAGTCAAAACCTTCTTGAATTAAATCAACTCGTCTGTCGCTGCTGCTCAGTTCTAGTTCAAGATCGGGATGGGCGGATAAAAAAGTCGCAAGCCCTTGCTGAACCACAATTTTAGCTAATCCACTTGGCATATCCACGCGCAGACGCCCAGAGAGCGGGGCATTCGACGTGCGAAACATGCCCTCAAGCTCCTCGATTTCAGCCAGCAAGTCTTGGCATCTTACATAGCACCGCTGCCCATCTTGGGTCAGCGTCACCTTGCGTGTCGTGCGATGCAAAAGCTGAGTGCCAAAGTGATTTTCGAGCTGCTGGATCGCACCTGACACTGACCCCTTAGGTAATCCCATCCGATCCGCGGTACGACTAAAGCTAGAAAGTTCGGCTACGCTGATAAACACCTGCATTGCAGTGATTTTATCCATTTTTGATTATTCTTATTTTATGAACAGTATTGTCATATTTAGCACATTTATTTCATTTAAAACAAACAATATGATTCCTGACATGGCCTGCATCGGCAGCGTCCCACACGAGGGTTATGAACATGAGTAATAAGATTGCACTGATTACCGGCGCAAGCCGTGGCTTAGGTAAAAGCATGGCGCTGCATCTTGCGGCTCAGAGGGTCGATGTCGTTGTAACCTACCGCAGCCAACAAGATGAAGCCAATGACGTGGTGAAACAGATTGAACAGATCGGTGCACAGGCCGCTGCCTTACCCTTAGATGTTAGCCAAGCCAGTTCCTTCCCCCATTTTCGTGCCGCGTTGGAACAAGTGTTAGGGCAAAAATGGGGACGCAAAGATTTCGATTTTTTGGTTAATAATGCAGGTATTGGCATCAATGCGCCCTTCGCCGAAACCAGCGAAGAACAGTTTGATCAGCTCATGAACATTCAGCTTAAAGGACCATTCTTCCTCACTCAGACTCTGCTGCCCATCATCATAGACGGTGGACGTATTATTAATATTTCCACTGGGTTAAGCCGATTTGTTCTACCAGGCTTTGCAACCTATGCGGCGATGAAAGGCGCGATGGAAGTGCTGACGCGCTATCAGGCTAAAGAACTCGGGTCGCGCGGCATTAGCGTGAATATTCTCGCTCCAGGCGCTATTGAGACAGATTTTGGCGGCGGTGTGGTGCGCGATAACAAGCAGGTTAACGACTTTATCGCCTCACAAACCGCCTTGGGACGCGTGGGTTTACCTGAAGATATTGGCAAAGCAGTCACCATGTTGTTGTCAGATGAGGCGGGCTGGATTAACGGTCAACGTATTGAGGCCTCGGGAGGCATGTTCCTCTAAGGCATCAGCTGTTTTAGATTACCTTTTGATCTCAAAGCCTACATTTCATGTGGGCTAATTTTATTTTGTAAATTTATTCCTAATTGCAAAATAATTAACAAGCTTATTTATCATTTTCTACTAAATACACACATCAACGATGAAAATATTAAAACAGCATAATGTTATTATTATGTTTTAATTGATTCAATTAAGTTAACGGTGGATTTATACCATCGTTTTTAAGCATGAGGATTTATTAAATAGCTAAAGTTTTTAGTTTTTCAGCCGAAAACAGAGAGCACTTCCCACGGCAATGACAACGTTATTTGTCCTATTGCATCTGATTAAATTTAGGTTGTGCTATCTATGTTCGAACGATTAAAAATCTCTCAGGGATTAATGGGTGTATTAGCCCTATTCTGTATTATTCAAATTTTCTCCGGCTCTTGGAGCATTCTTGATGCCTCAGGCACGAATGACCGACTCACGCAAATCTCCTCCGGCTTTAACCAAATCATGGCGATGGATAACGCCTATGCTTCAGTTACCGAGATCCGTGAAGAAGTACTCAAAGACGCGCTGATGCTCGCGACTCAGCCAGAAGATACCAAAGCGCGTCAATCACTCGGTGAACTGCGCCAAAATCTGACCGAAGTCGATCAGCAGATGGAGAAGTTTTATCAACTCTCTCAAGCAAATCAAAATGAAATTGAGCGCACCAAGAACGTAAAATCCCTCTATGAAAGAGCCCGCGGTGATCTGCTGCAATTGATTATCAGCTTAGAAAATAACGATCTGGTTAAATTCCAGTCGATTATGCACAACAGTTCCTCCACGCATTTTATGTCTGCACTGGATGACACATCAGCCTACGTGGCCAATTCTATTATTACACCTGCGGCCAACGCGGCTCAGGCCAGCTATCGCCAAATGCTGCCGCTTTCGCTCTCCTTTATGTTCGTATTTATTGTCCTAACCGGCGCGGTTTTGGTATGGATAAGAAAATATGTGCTGAATAAAATCAATCAGGTTATCGACTATCAAGCGGCCATTGCGCATGGTGATTTATCGATCGAAATTGATGCCAATGGCAACAACGAAATTGGCAAACTGATGCAAGGATTGAAGCACATGCGTGATGAGCTGGCGAATACCGTCAGCGCGGTGCGCGCAGGCACTCAGAATATCTATACCGGCGTACAGGAAATTGCGGCAGGCAACAGCGACCTTTCCAGCCGTACCGAGGAACAGGCGAGCTCGCTTGAAGAAACCGCAGCCAGCATGGAACAGCTTTCTGCTACGGTAAAAAACAACGCCGACAGTGCAAATGCAGCAACATCATTAGTAAAACGCGCGTCAAACAGCGCCGTTAACGGCGGTGAAATCACCCGTAAAATGGTGGTCACCATGAGTGATATTGCCGATAGCTCTCGCAAAATTGGTGATATCACCAGCGTCATCGATGGAATCGCTTTCCAAACCAATATCTTGGCGCTGAATGCGGCTGTCGAAGCGGCTCGGGCTGGCGAACAAGGTCGTGGATTTGCCGTTGTAGCCGGTGAAGTGCGCAGTTTAGCGCAGCGCAGCGCTCAGGCTGCCAAAGAGATTAAAACGCTGATTGATGCATCCGTCTTGCGCGTCGATCAAGGCAATGATTTGGTTGAAAACGTCAGTGGTGCGATGACAGAAATTGTGACCGCCATTGGACAAGTTACCGAAACCATGCAAGAAATTTCCAGCGCTTCAGAAGAGCAAAGTCGCGGTATCACCCAGATCGCGCAGGCCGTTAATGAAATGGATAAGGTCACACAGCAAAATGCGGCCTTGGTTGAACAATCCGCTTCCGCGGCCAGCGCCCTTGAAGATCAGGCCGATCGTTTAAATCAAACAGTCGCGGTCTTCAAACTCGCCACATCAGGTTCTGCTCCAGAGAAAATTCGAGTACAGCCACAGGCGGTAGTTGCGCCAAAATTGAAAGCCGTTGCCGATGATAATGGTGAGAATTGGGATAGCTTTTAAGGTGCAGAGTACGTCGATTTTAAGTACGTCGATTTTAGATTCGGCCTAACTATCTCGCGATAAAATTCCGCCCAACGATGAATACCGAGTTTCATCTATGTTTCACAGATGTGCGACCAAAACTCGATACAAACCGGCGGGCGGAATTTTAACTAAGCAACGTATACGCTAAGGAATGCCTTATCCTTTTCTCGGGATCAGCTTCCCAACGCCACTCACCACCAGTAATACAATCGCCCCAGCGATCACCCCAAATACGAGATTAAGCAACGTAGGGCCAAGGCCCGCGATCACGGTGCCGACCGTTGGCAGACCGGCGCCGCTTTCGGCTAAATGCTCGAAGTAGTGATGCACCCACGGCAAGCCGTGGACGATAATCCCACCGCCCACCATAAACATCGCCGCCGTACCCACCACCGAGAGAATCTTCATCAGATATGGCGCGGCATCAACGATCCAACCACCTAGTTTTTTAACTAGCGCCGAGCTTTTTTTGCTCATCCACAGGCCTAAATCATCAAGCTTCACAATACCTGCGACGATGCCGTAAACGCCCAATGTCATCACAATGGCAATGCCACTGAGCACGATCACCTGCTGGATGAACGGCGCACCGGCTACCGTGCCGAGAGTAATCGCCACAATTTCAGCAGAGAGAATAAAATCGGTGCGTACGGCCCCTTTTACCTTAGCCTTTTCGTAGGCACGCAGGTCGTCAGGCACTTTCTCTTCGGCTTTTGGCTGATGTTTTTCCTCTTTGCCGTGCAACACTTTATGCGCCAGTTTCTCAAAACCTTCGTAGCACAAAAATGCGCCACCCAGCATCAGCAATGGCGTAATCGCCCACCCGGCAAAAGCGCTGATCAGCAAGGCAAGCGGCACTAAAATCACTTTGTTGAGCAAAGACCCCTTTGCTACCGCCCACACCACCGGCAGTTCACGTTCAGCCGAAACCCCAGTGACCTGCTCCGCGTTTAGGGCTAAATCATCGCCTAAAACCCCAGCGGTTTTGCGAGCTGCCATTTTGCTCATCAGCGCAACGTCGTCTAACACTGAAGCAATATCATCTAATAACGTAAGTAAGCTACCACCAGCCACATTGAAATCCTTAAGCTTTAATCACTGAGATAATGATAGGGGCTAGGGGTAAAAATGTCGCGTTAATCTCAAAACCACTTTTATGCATAAAAAAACGGCAGAGGTTTTAAGCTCTGCCGTTTTTATGGTGAGACGGAAAACCGTCAGCACCAGATAGTGTTTAAAAATTATTTATTATCAGCAACCTGTACGCTGCCGTGCAGGCCTTTCTGCTTTTTATAGCTCAGCGCCGCCGCAGGAACCGGCGATGCTTTGCCGGTTAACATCCAATCTCGCAGACGGTTAGCATCAGCAAAATGGGTATATTTTCCGAAAGCATCTAATACCACCAACGCCACCTGACGGCCACCGATAGTGGTACGCATCGCCAAGCAATGACCTGCCTGATTCGTAAAGCCGGTCTTAGTCAGTTGGATCGCCCATTTATCATTACGCACCAAGTGGTTGGTATTGTTAAATGTTTCTGTATAAACCGGGTTTGAGAATGTCACCGACTTCGTTTCTGTGGTGCTCAACTCGCTAATCAGCGGGTAGTTTTTGCTCGCAGTCAGCAGCTTGGTTAAATCTCTCGCCGTTGACACGTTGTTCACAGAAAGCCCGGTGGGCTCAACGTAACGGGTATGCGTCATCCCCAGCGAACGCGCTTTAGCATTCATCGCTTTAATAAAGGCGTTGTAGCCGCCCGGATAATGGTGAGCAAGACTTGCCGCAGCGCGGTTTTCCGAAGACATAAGCGCCATTAACATCATTTGACGACGGCTGACTTCACTTCCCACACGCACCCGAGAGAAAACACCTTTTAACTCTTTGGTATTGTGGATATCGACTGAAATCACTTCATCCATCGCAGGTTTGGCATCTAACGCCACCATGGCTGTCATCAGCTTAGTGATTGAAGCAATGGGAACCTGCACGTCTGGATTACTCGAATAAATAACGCTATGAGTTTTTAAATCCACCACCATTGCACTGCCTGACGCTAATACCAGAGAAGAGGCATTATGCGTTGTTGGTGCGTTCTCACTTGCGAGCACGTTTGGAACGCTGGCCACGCTGCTGCCCAAAAGCAACAGGCTTAATAAGGAATATCGGAGTTTTACAGGCATGATCACGTATCAATCAAATGTTCGATAACACCGAGGGCAGCATAAAATAGTGTGCTTAAATCCTCGGAACGCTGCTTGCCGCGCCACACAAGGGTTACAGGCCGACAAGCTGGCGATAATCATACTCTTAACGTGAATGTTTGAGCTACGAGAAGATGTAATAATTATGTTTCTGGTTGTGAGTTTAATATTCAGAACGTTATTCTTTTTTTTGCTTAAAATAACGAATAACACCTAGAGCAAAACTCCGCATCGCTAAATCGCTCCCTTCTCCACATTACGCGCCACAATAAATAAGCGAGGGAATGCCAGTAACACTTTTCCATCGGCGCGCGGTGTGTAGATTTGCTCCAGTTCGAATAAATAGCGGCGAAGAAACTCGGGGCGCTGATCCTCGCTGAGTTTATCGAGGAAGGGACGTAATCCCGTAGAGCTTAGCCAATCAATAATGGCCGAAGCCGATGGCATGACGTGGTAATAAGTCGTGCGCCAAATATCGACTTCACATCCCTGTAACGCCAGCAGATCGTAATACTCCTCGGTGGTCAGCAACTTTTTGCGCACGGATTCTGCTTCACCGTTCAGACTCTCCCAAGGGCCTTCAGCCGCCACTTTTCGCATCAGTGCATGAGAAGGCTGATTGAGATTGTCCGGCATTTGAATAGCCAGAACGCCATTATCCGCCAGCTGTGCCACCAAATGAGGCAGCAGGGTTTCATGATCCAACACCCACTGCAAAGCCGCATTAGCATAAATAACATCCTGCGTTTCATCAGGCTGCCAATGGCTGATATCTGATTGTACAAAGGTACACTGCGGTAATCGTTCTTGCGCTTTGTTGAGCATATTGAGCGAAGTATCCACGCCGGTCACCTGCGCCGTTGGCCATGCCTGTGCTAAAAGCGCCGTGCTGTTACCGGGTCCACAGCCTAAATCGCTAACCTGCATAGCGTGAGGATGATTAATTCTGGCAAGCAGTTCACGCGCAGGACGGGTTCTTTCCGCCTCAAAGCGCAAATACAGTTCGGGATCCCAATCGCTCATGACCTTTTCCTTTAAGCAGAATCTTCTGTTGGATAGCCAAATTTATGGTTTGTCACGCACCTAAGCAGGCTAACTATGTCACCTTTCTCTTTATTCAGAACATATCCCGTTCGCGGGTATCTCCCCTTGATGACTTTAGCTATAGTTTTGCATCCAAGCCAGCGAGAAAACTCAAAAAAGCGCGCCCTTTCAAGGAGTCATAATGTCCATTAAAGATATGTTGTTAGCCCTGTGTGTTGTCGTTATCTGGGGCGTAAACTTTGTGGTCATCAAGGTGGGTTTGCACGGTATGCCGCCTTTGCTCCTCGGCGCACTGCGTTTTATTCTGGTTGTCTTTCCGGCGATATTCTTTGTACCACGTCCAAAAATCCCACTGAAGGGGATCGTTATTTATGGACTCACCATCAGCTTCGCACAGTTCGCCTTTTTATTCTGTGCCATCAATCTAGGCATGCCGTCAGGTATTGCCTCCGTCGTATTGCAATCGCAGGTATTCTTTAGCATTTTGCTGGGCGCATTAATTCTTGGTGAGAAAATCAAACGCAGTCAGGTCATCGGTATTCTTATGGCGGCGGTTGGCATGCTGGTACTCGCTAAAGGCGGCATGACGGGAAGCTTAACCGACATCCCTTTAATCGCCCTGCTCTTTACGCTCGCGGCAGGATTCTCATGGGCATGCGGTAACATTACCAACCGTTCCATCATGCAAAATGCGGGTAAAACCAGCATTATGTCCTTGGTGGTGTGGAGCGCGTTGGTGCCCATTTTGCCTTTTTTACTCTGTTCATGGCTGTTTGAAGGACACTCTGTTATCGAAAACAGCGTGCTAAATATTGCCATCCCGACCGTTTTAGCGCTGTGCTATATCGCGTTTCTTTCCACTCATGTTGGCTACGGCCTGTGGGGAAGCTTGCTGACCCGCTATGAAACGTGGCGTGTAACGCCGTTCGCTCTGCTGGTGCCGGTGGTTGGATTAACCAGTGGCGCACTCATTTTAGGCGAGCGCATTTCGCCCCTACAGATTTATGGTTTGTTGCTCATCATGCTGGGATTATTGGTGAATGTTTTTGGCGGGAAACTGATGGCTAAACGCACACATCGCCCAGCCATTGAAAAAGAGTAGTTAACGCTAGAGCCGCTCGATAGCGCGGGCAATATCGGCCGAGGTTTTCAGCGCACGGATCTCACTGAAAACCTCTGAGGCTTCGGCATATTCTTTACGCAAATACCCCAGCCACTGTTTGATACGAGCGACATGATATAGCCCAGTGTCGCCCTGCTTCTCAAGACGCACATATTTTTTGAGCAGCAACATCACCTCAGGCCACGGCATTTTTGGTGCGTTTTGTTTAATGACACGGCTCAAATTCGGCACATTCAGTGCTCCACGGCCAATCATCACCGAATCACAGCCGGTAGCCGCCATACAATCTTGCGCGCTTTGCCAATCCCAAATTTCACCGTTCGCAATCACGGGAATACTCAGGCGCTGACGAATTTCGCCAATCGCCGCCCAGTTAATTTTGTCAGCTTTGTACCCATCTTCTTTGGTGCGGCCGTGCACGGTAATTTCGGTTGCGCCTGCTTGCTGCACCGCGTCGGCAATTTCAAACTGGCGCGCGCCCGAATCCCAGCCAAGACGTACCTTCACCGTAACCGGTAAATGTGACGGCACGGCTTCACGCATCGCTTTGGCACCGAGATAAATCATCTCAGGATCTTTGAGTAACGTCGCACCACCGCCGCTACCGTTGACCATTTTCGAAGGACAACCACAGTTCAAATCCACGCCCCACGATCCAAGTTCAACGGCTCGCGCCGCATTTTCGCCCAACCACTGAGGATGTTGCCCCAGCAATTGCACGCGCACTGCGGTTCCTGAAGGCGTTAGGCTTTGATTAGCCAGTTCTGGGCAAAGACGGTAATACACTTTTTCAGGCAGCAGGCTGTCTACCACGCGCACAAATTCGGTGATGCAAAGATCGTAATCATTCACTTCGGTGAGCAGTTCGCGCACCAAAGAGTCGAGAACCCCTTCCATCGGTGCTAAAAGCACCCTTTTTACTGTCTGCATAAATCAGCCTGCATGATCATCGTTATTATTTGCGCCAAAATTTGAGGCGCAAATGGTACTGAGTTCAGCGCTCACCCGCAACGGGAGAACAACGCGCCAGCACATTCAGCAATAATTCCACCCAGTTCTGGGCCATAGTTTCACTTTCCACGTTAGTAAAACCTAAGATCAGGCCGTGGGGCGGATTTTCTGTACCGTGATACCAAACGCTAAGCGCCTCCAATGCTAACCCTTGCACCCGCGCTTCCCTTTCAACCAAAGCATCATCGAAGCATTCAGGTAAACGTACCAGCAAGTGCATACCGCCAGCTTGAAGCTCGGTGGTTAGCCGATAACGCGTCTGTCGCTGTAACGCCTGTGCCAGCCAGAGGCGACGCTGAGCATACAAGCTGCGCATTTTCTTCAGATGACGATAAAACTGACCCGAATAAATAAACTGCGCCGTGGTGGCCTGCATCAGCGTGGGGCACACGCAGGGGTATATTCGCATAGTCTGGTGAAACTGAGGGAGTAGCGACTCCGGCACCACCACGTATGCAATGCGCAATCCGGGAAACAACACCTTGCTGAAGGTGCCAACGTACAGCACACGCTCCAGCTGATCTAAGCTTTTCAGCGCCGGTAACGGATGCCCTTGATAATGAAATTCGCCATCATAGTCATCTTCAATAATCCAACTTTGCTGGCGCTGCGCCCACGCTAAAAGCTGCATGCGCCGTGGCAGGCTAAGCCCTAAGCCGAGCGGGCTTTGATGTGCTGGCGTCACTAACGCGGCGCGTGCCTGTGCATGATCGCGCACGCCTTTATCCACGCACAATCCCTGCTCATCCACGGGGATGGGCACGGTGTTAACGCCAAAATCTTGCAGCACATGCCATGGGAACGGAAAACAGGGCTCTTCTAACCAAACTTCATCGCCACGTTTAAGTAAGGCATTCGCAATCAGTGACAGCACCGAACGATATCCTGCCGCGATAAATATTTGATGCGCCGCACAGCGAATACCGCGGGAGATCTGCAAATACCCGGCTAACGCCTCTCGTAGCGCAAGAAAACCTTGAGGTGCCGGATGAGAGAGCTCTTCACGACGGGTCTGACGCGCACACTGACTTAATAAACGATTCCATTGCCCTAATGGAAATGCATCCAAAGCAGGTGCACCGAGCTGAAACGGCAACAGCTGTGAAGAAGGCAAAGGCATTCCGGCATGACGAGGCGCGTCTAATATTGGTTTGGGCATATCAGTGCTTTTCGCCATATTTAGCCGCCGAGAAACCCGCGTTCCACCCTGCTGGCTATTTTCGATATACCCTTCACCGCTCAGCAAACCATAGGCGGCCTCAACGGTTCCACGTGCAACGTTTAAATCGCTGGCTAAACCCCGAAGTGAAGGTAAGCGCTCACCGGGAGCCAGTACGCCATCGGCAATTGCCACCTTAATGCGTTGGTAAATTTGGCGATAAATCGGCTCTTTGGCCGCAGGGTCAACGACGAGAAAAGAATGAAACGCCGCCATAATATGGCCTATAAAAATAGTAAAGATATGGCTCTATATACTAGGCCATATTGAGCGTAAAGTCGCTTTATCAAACCACGAGAGCAACGCGCCTTAGCGCTGTTTAGATGTATTTTGCGGAGAAAAAAACATGTCACACCTGCGTCTTGCCTACGGCAAACTTTCCCCTGAGGCCTACAACGGCCTTATTCAAACCAGCATGGCATTAAGCAAAAGCTCATTAGGCCATTTGGTTGAACTGGTTTACCTACGTATTTCCCAAATCAACGGCTGCGCATTTTGCTTGGACATGCACAGCACGGCGCTACGTAAAGCCGGTTACAGCCAACATAAAATGGATATCTTATCTGGCTGGCGTATGGCAGAAGCGTTCGACGCGCGTGAACGCGCAGCGCTAGACTGGGCCGAAGCCGTCACGCATATTTCATATTGTGGAACGTCCGATGAATTATTTGCGGCGTTGAAAGAACACTTTAACGATACTGAAATTGCTGACTTAACTTTTGCCATTAGCCTTATGAATGCTTTCAATCGTATGGCAATCAGCATGCGTCAGTAAGACCTAGCTACGCGGAGGAAAGTGGGTTAATACAAAATCGACCCACACTCGGACTCTTGGCGGTATATCCGCCGAGGGATACCAGATATGCATAGAGCGTGCTTGCGGCCAAAACGGCTCCAGAATCGGAACTAAACGCCCACTGCGAAAGTGTTCCTCCAGATACCAATCCGCCAAACACACAATGCCCATATGACTCAGCGCCGCATCAACTAAGCTATCGGGCGATGTGGCAATAAATGACGCCTGCTGCTCATTCACGCTACCTTCATCATCCCACCACGCCATCAGCTTTCCGCTACCGGAATTTCGATGTATTAGGCGGTGATGCGAGAGAAGATCGTCTATCGTTTGTGGCGTACCAAAACGCGCTAAATATTCAGGAGACGCCGCCATTTTGCTGTAAGCCACACACATTTCGCGCCCCACTAATCGACTGTCGGTAGCGGTACGTTGACCAATCGCCACATCAATATTCTCACCGATGAGATTAACTAAACGCGGCTCCATCTCAAGATCGATGGTCACCTTAGGGAAACGTTGGCCAAATAAAGGAAGCAAAGGCATTAATCGATGACGACCAAAACCAGGAATAACGCTTACGCGAACCAATCCAGAGGGCTCTTCGCTCAGCTGTTGCTCGTCCAAGGCCTGATTTAATGCCTGCCATAATGGCGTTATCCGACGGCGAAAATCGGCGCCCTCTTCTGTCAGCATGACAAAATGCGTATTGCGCGCAAATAAGCGGATATTTAAACGCATTTCTAATGCCCGCACATTCTTACTCACCGCCGCTGCGCTAATCCCCAACTGACGAGCCGCAGCAGAAAAGCTTTGTGCCTCTGCCGAGGCCAAAAATGCAGGGATCAATCGATATACGTCTACAGGCAATGCCATGCTTTTAACCTTAGGTTGAAACAGATTTACTATTTTACAGGCTACACCAGCGCGCGCAGAAATGAAAAAATACCCGCATAGCTAACGTTATCACTCTCCCTATCATTGAAATCACAAGAGAAAACCTATGAAAAAAGTGCTGGTATTAGCCGCGCATCGCTTTCCCGATCAGTCACGCATCAGCCATGCGGCGATTGATGCATTGAAAACGCAGAAAAACGTCACCGTGAATGAGCTTATGCGCCACTATCCCGATTACAACATCGACGTAGAACGCGAACAAAAATTGCTCACTGAACATGATATTGTAGTGATGCTCTTCCCCTTCTATTGGTATAGCTCTCCGGCTATTTTAAAAGAGTGGCAAGATGCCGTATTAACCTATGGTTTTGCCTATGGCAGCCAAGGCAAAGCCTTACATGGCAAATCGCTGATGATCGCGACCTCAACAGGAGGCAATGCGCAGGCGTATACCGCCGAGGGATACAACCGCTATCCTGTTGAAAGCCTCTTATTACCTTTTAACAATATGAGTCATTTGGTTGGTATGCATTGGTTAGACCCGTATTTAATTCAGGGCGCCAACGATATTACGGAACAATTAATTGATACTGGTGTGAATGGATTACTGAGCCGAATCCATGAATTGCAAAACGCTGACTGATTGTTGACGCTGTCATCCTCTCTGCTGGAGGATGACAGACCAAATTCGGCTTATTTAAATAAGCGATTTTAAGAGGGTTTCTTCTCTTCCCATTTTCCCCAAGGATTTGTCTCAGGGGCTTTGGCTTCTTGGGTGACAGCAGGCGTGTCTGCCAGTGAATCAATATACAGCTCTTCCACTTTTTGCCGAGCCCACGGGGTGCGGCGCAAAAATTTCAAACTCGATTTAATGCTAGGATCGCTTTTGAAGCAGTTGATGCTAATAATCTTCGCCAACTCAGCCCAGCCATAACGCTCCACCAGTGATGTCAGCAAGGCTTCCAGCGTGATGCCATGCAAAGGGTCTTTAGAAGTTTGGGCGTTCATGGAAATTCCTGTCGGCAATGGACTCAATACGAGTTTAAAAAATTTTCGCACACCATACTGACTGCGGCCTGAGAGTGCAAGCCGCAGGCGTGCCGGAACCGTCAGCACCTTTTAGGTATCAAGACATCGCAATGAACTGATCGCGCAACGCCTGAATATCATCCCTCAGGCTGGCGGCCTCTTCAAATTCAAGGTTTTGAGCATGTTTATACATCTGCGCTTCCAGATCGCGAATTTTCTGCTCGATCTGTTTTGGCGACAACGCTTGATAAGCAGCAGAAGACTCAGCCGCTTTGCTGCTTCGCCCATGCTTACCTTTACCACGTGACGATGCTTCACCCAGTTGGAGAATATCGGACACTTTCTTATTCAGCGCCTGTGGCGTGATGCCATGCTCAAGGTTATACGCTTCCTGTTTTGCACGACGACGTTCAGTTTCACCAATCGCTTTCTCCATAGAGTTGGTGATACGGTCGCCATACAAAATCGCTTTACCATTCAGGTTACGTGCCGCACGGCCAATGGTCTGAATCAGCGAACGTTCTGAACGCAAGAAGCCTTCTTTATCTGCATCTAAAATCGCGACCAGAGAAACCTCTGGCATATCGAGCCCTTCACGAAGAAGGTTGATACCAACCAGAACATCAAATTCACCGAGGCGAAGATCTCGAATGATCTCTACACGTTCGACGGTATCGATATCAGAATGCAGATAGCGAACCCGCACACCATGTTCGTCGAGATATTCGGTTAAGTCCTCCGCCATTCGCTTGGTCAACGTAGTGACCAGCACACGCTCATTAATCGCCTCGCGAATGCGAATTTCAGAGAGCAAGTCGTCAACCTGCGTGGCAACCGGACGCACTTCAATCAATGGATCAAGCAAACCGGTCGGACGCACAACCTGATCGACAATATCGCTTCCCGATTTTTCAAGCTCATAATTACCCGGCGTTGCAGACACATAAATGGTTTGCGGTGCCAAAGCCTCAAACTCTTCAAAGCGCATTGGTCGGTTATCAAGCGCTGATGGCAAGCGGAATCCATACTCCACCAGCGTCTCTTTGCGCGCTCGGTCGCCGCGGTACATGCCGCCAATTTGAGGTATGGTGACGTGGGATTCATCGATCACCAGCAACCCATCTGCAGGAAGATAATCAAACAGCGTTGGCGGCGCTTCACCCGGCTTGCGTCCGGAGAGATAGCGCGAGTAGTTTTCAATGCCTGAGCAATAGCCTAGCTCGTTCATCATTTCTAGATCGAACTGGGTACGCTGCGTTAACCGTTGCTCTTCCAGCAGCTTGTTGTTGGCCAGCAACACCTTGCGTCGCTCCGCCAAATCAACCTTAATATCCTCCATCGCCTGCAAGATGCGTTCACGCGGCGTGACATAGTGCGTTTTTGGGTACACGGTGAAACGCTGAACTTCTTGGATCAGTTGACCCGTTAAGGGGTCGAACAGCGATAGACGTTCCACTTCTTCATCAAACAGCTCAACGCGTAATGCCTCATCCTCGGATTCGGCGGGGAAAATATCTATCACTTCACCGCGAACGCGGAAGGTACCACGCTGAAACGCCTGATCGTTGCGCGCATATTGCAGTTCGGATAAACGGCGCAAGATAGCTCGCTGATCGATAATCATTCCACGTGTTAAATGCAGCATCATTTTCAGATAGGCATCAGGATCGCCCAATCCATAAATAGCTGAAACCGAAGCCACAACAATGACATCTTTGCGCTCAAGCAGCGCTTTAGTCGCTGAAAGCCGCATTTGTTCAATATGTTCGTTTACCGAGGAGTCTTTCTCGATGAAAGTATCCGAACTCGGCACATAGGCTTCAGGCTGGTAATAGTCGTAGTAGGAGACAAAATATTCCACGGCATTTTCTGGGAAAAACTGCTTCATCTCGCCATAAAGCTGCGCCGCCAACGTTTTGTTGGGTGCCATGACCATGGTTGGCCGATTGAGATCGGCAATCACATTGGCAATTGTGAACGTCTTACCTGAACCCGTTACGCCCAGCAGCGTTTGATGCGCCAAACCATTTTCTAAACCTGCCTCTAAACGACGAATCGCCTCAGGCTGGTCGCCGTCTGGCTTGAATGCAGAATGCAATTTGAACGTTTTACTCATGAATCAACACCTTGCTTAAATGCATTTGTCTTTTAGAAGGGCCACGGCATTTTCGAATGCTTAATCGTCCGGCATTGATTATGGAAGGCCTACCCAATTTTGCCACTGACTCTCTATATATCCTGCGAGGGATGTCTTCGCACCGTTAGAAAACCACGTTCACGGCAATGCGAGAAGAAGATCGCTATGATACTGGATATAAAACCAGCTTCAAACCTTATCTGCACCATTTTGTGTATTTCCCCATGCTCTATTAGCGCGTTAGGCAACCCACAAAAAAACCAAATTACATCCGTTTTACAATTTTCACCTACCGGTGACATTTATCCCCAATGCGGCTCGCGAATTAACTTTTTTCGCCTGCACTTGTCAAGGCCGTTTTGTTGCGCAACGCGATTCTTTACCTAGTGCTTGATTTTAAATAACTCATTGAATGTAAACAACTTTAAAATATAGTTATCATATCAACCAAAGCGTGTGAAAGCCGCGCTGGCTCTGGATTTTGATGAGTTCTCTAAACCTAATGCACAAGGTTATCCACAGGAATAGTGGATAACTTGCACCACTCCGCTTGGCGCTTGAGTTACGGAAAAATGACAATCTGTCAGTAAATCGACTTCGGAGTCCTTTTTTTAGTTAATTTTTTAGCTATTTTTTCTTTTTGATATACTTATTTGCACTAACAAAAGTGCTTGCTAGGGTAACTTATTTCGTCGTGCGAGGATTCAGTGCTTGATCTTTTATTCCCTTGATGAATTACGCCTGCACCACTGTGTTTTTTTTGAGCACCGCCGTGGTGCGGAATTTATCAGCGTTTTTTTGCTCTCTTTTTGGGGTTTCATCAGCGCTTATTAATATCGACCTAAAACGATTCAAGCAATGAATTCACCCACGCTTTGGTTGTTAATGTTTTGTATGGAGAATGGCTTTTTTGGTTGCAGTGCTCTCAATCGCTATTTTCTTAACCAGCCAGAAATCTCTCGCTGAAAACGACTATCAGCTTCGTTGAGGGCGCGATGTAAATTACACTGCATATTGACCGCTGCCAGCTCTAACAATCGGGAGTCTATAGTGTAGTTTTTAACATCTCTTAACCATGTCAGAACGCAGGCAAGATGCCAAATAGCCGTTTTCCCCTGATGCAGAGGCGCGGGGAAATTATTCCCACCTTGCTCCATTAGCTTGCGCATATTTTGGCGAGAAAACCCCAAACGCTCAGCAATATCAGTTAAGCCAACAAAATCAGGTGCGGCCTCACACAGCACTGCATGTGGCAGCACGCTCAGCACATCTTGAATGGCTGTGGATATCGCCTCATTGGCGTCCTCGGCGGTGCGGCAAAAGTTCATAGCAATACGGCCAGCCACCCCCACGCCGATGGTGGCATCGGTGCAGCCTGCAGCGCCTAATACCTCAAGATAGTTTGATGGTTCATCATTCTGATCGGGCAAAGAAAAAATGAGTGTAAATTCATAATCCTTCATGTTCTATCCTCTGTCATTACTTGGCATGATGAGCGCAATGCTCAACAATTTTTTTAAGCTGACGCGCATGGTTTTCCGCATTCTTTGGCGTAGACCAAATACATGTAATGCAAAACTCACCGCAACGGCACTTCTCTTGGGGATAAGGACAATACATCTTCCCCCACGCATGACTACCGCCCACTTCAATACGCCAACCGTTCAACTCAACGAAATTAAGCGCCTGTTCAATTTCCTTTTTAGGATGTGTCGCTCTGCTCATTTTCTGCTCCCAGCTTAAAAAAACACCATAACATTGTCAAGTGACAACCTTTTCTATTTAAGTCAGCGCAAAATACATGGGATAAAAAAAGACATACAGAGGGAATGCAGAAGACTGGAATCCGCTACGCAAAATAGTTTTACGTAGCGTTGTATTGCATTAATTCAGGGAAGAGAGATCCAAATATGTGGCGAGCGCTTTCGCATCTGCGTGCGGGATATGAGGGATTTCCCCCAAGCATGGCGCAGGTAATAATCGCCTGAGCGTTGCCATATATTCAGCGTGACGTTTTCCTGGCTCGACCACACAGTTAGCCACCCATCCGCCCAGTTTTAATCCACATTGCTCAACGGCCTGAGCCGTTAGCAAGGCGTGATTAATACATCCTAGCTTCACTCCCACAACGAGTATCACGGGCAGCTGCTCTTGAATGACCCATTGCGCAAAAGACGTGGTCTCACTGAGCGGCGTGAACCACCCTCCAGCGCCCTCCACCAGCGTCCAACTCGACTTTTTACGTAACGCCAGCAGCCCCTGTGACATCACGTCAAATTCGATAGGTCGATTTTCATCGGCGCTAATAATGTGTGGTGACGTAGGCTCTTCAAAGGTATAGGGGTTCACTTCTTCGTAACTGACGGATATTGAAGAGGCCGCTTGTAAAGCAAGCGCATCAGTGTTTCGCAGTTTTCCCTCGCGCCATTCACTGCCAGAAGCTACGGGTTTATACCCAACCGTATCTTTTCCTCGCAGCGTCGCGGCCTCCAATAGTGCACTACTGACGACCGTTTTTCCCACTTCAGTGTCGGTTCCGGTAACAAACCATGCCTCGCTTAAACAAGGCAGCTCATGTGTCTTTTCATTCACAATGCAAAACTCCGATGACCAACTGATAGCTTAAAGGCAAACCTTCGGCCTGTTGAGGATAAACACGGGCTAGTTGCGCAAAACGTCCACGGCTAGTTAGCCCTGAGTTTCGGCCTTGGTGTAAGTGCGTAGCACCAATGCCTTTGAGTGACTTCATTAGGGTGATGACATCGGGATAAAATTCAGTCTCATGGATTAGCTGTAAATCATGTGAAAACGGCTCACAGGCCCGTTTGATTGTGTCAAATTCTAAGAACTGGTTCACATGCGTTTGGCCGTCCACTTGCTGCCAAGCCTGAGCTAACTCCGTCAGCGAGCCTTGTGCCAACGTTGAGAACACAACCTTTCCCCCCGGCTTCACGACACGGCTCATCTCAGCCAATGCAGAACCTAAAGAACCACACCACTGAATGGCCAGATTGCTAAAACAGAGATCGACGCTGCAATCAGGTAACGGGATATGTTCGATATCAGCGAGGAGATATTGCTCCGCGCTATCTAAGGCGCGCGATTTCTCAAGCATACCTTCAGCCAAATCGAGAGAGATAACGTGTGACCCTGCGCGGCGAAATTCACGGCTAAAAATCCCTGTACCGCAGCCCGCATCCAACACTTTCAAGCCCGATAAATTATTGAGCTGAGATAAAATCTTTTCTCCGCACCGCCGCTGAAAACCGGCAACTGCGTCGTAACTGTCTGCGGCGCGGCTAAACGCCGCCGCCACCGCAGATTTATTAACGCAATGTGTGTGCAGTGACATGCAGCGCCTCCAATAAACGGTTTATATCCTGCGCGCGGTGCGCTGCGCTGAGAGTAATACGCAGACGTGCGGTACCGGGTGGAACCGTTGGTGGACGAATAGCGCTAACCCAAATCCCCTGTTCCCGCAGTTGCTGAGCTAAATTCAGCGCAGCCTGATTCTCACCAATAATCACGGGCTGAATCGCTGAGCTTGATTCCATCAACGTTAAACCTAAATCGTTTAATCCCTGACGAAGCTGCACGACGTTATGATTCAGTTGGCTACGTAGCTCATCACCTGCACGTACTCGGCGCAGCGCAGCCGTAAGCGCACAGGCCTGAGCGGGAGGCATGCTGGTGCTGTATATCAAGTGGCGCGCAAACTGAATGAAGTATTCAGCCACGGATTCAGAACACAAAACGGCGGCACCGCTGAGTCCAAAGGCTTTGCCAAATGTCACCACCAGCAATTCCGGTTTCACTTTTTGTGCGTCGCAGGTGCCACGCCCCTGCTCGCCACACACGCCAATGCCGTGCGCATCATCCACCATCAGCCAAGCACCGGCACGTTGACTTTGTTGATGCAGATCCGCCAGCGGTGCACTATCGCCGTCCATGCTGAACACACCTTCAGTCACCACCAGCGCTCGCCCTTCTCCACCGCTGTTCAGCAGTTTTTCGAGCGAGTCTGGCTGGTTATGTTGAAAACGTCGCAGCATTGCTGGTGATTGAATGGAAGCTTCCATCAGCGACGCATGGCTGAGCTTATCAGCAAAGATGCTGTCACCTTTTTGCATCAGCGCGGCGATAACGGCCTGATTGGCCGCATAGCCTGAAATAAACAACAAGGCACGTGGATAGCCTAACCACCCTGCGAGCTGTTGTTCTAACTCTGCATGCGCGGTGGTGAAACCCGTGACGTGCCCAGAGCCCGCACTCCCTACGCCATAGCGCTCAGCGCCTTGTTGCCATGCGTTGATGACCGATTTATCGCGGCTGAGGCCAAGATAGTCGTTAGACGAGAAATTGAGATATGACCGCCCATTCACGAGGATCTCACGCCCGCTGCCCGTTTCACTCACGATCCGCGAACGATAGGCTCCGGCTGAGCGACGCTCGGCTAGAGCGTGCTCGATATGCTGTTGAAAATTCATCATGATTACACGGCGGCGTTATAAAACTGCTCAGTATCGGTATGCAACAGTTGTTCAGTGAGGTGCTGCTGTTGCTGATTGTCGCCGTGTTCAGTTTCGGTCAGCTGAGGATTCAGCCCCAGTTTGCGGAATAGCTGAACATCTTTATCTTCACCCGGATTCGGCGTGGTAAGCAGCTTACAACCATAGAAAATGGAGTTGGCTCCCGCCATAAAACACATGGCCTGAGTTTGCTCATTCATTTGCTCACGACCAGCAGAAAGACGCACGTAAGACGTTGGCATCATGATGCGCGCCACGGCAATCGTACGAATAAAATCAAAGGCATCCACATCGTCGTTATCCGCTAACGGCGTTCCTTTGACCTTAACCAACATATTGATCGGCACGCTTTCCGGCGCTTTAGGCAAATTCGCTAGCTGCGTGAGCAAGCCGGCTCTATCACGTACGGTTTCACCGAGTCCAACAATGCCACCTGAACAGACTTTAATACCGGCATCACGCACTTTTTCCAGCGTATCCAAACGCTCCTGATAGCTGCGGGTCGTGATGATACTGCCGTAAAACTCTGGCGAGGTGTCGAGGTTGTGATTGTAATAATCCAGCCCTGCGCCGGCTAAGCGGTTAGCTTGTTGATCGGATAGCGTTCCGAGCGTCATACAGGTTTCCATCCCCATTTCTTTGACGCCCTGCACCATTTGCTCAAGATACGGCATATCGCGATCGTGCGGGTTTTTCCATGCAGCGCCCATACAGAATCGAGTGGAACCGGCGGCTTTGGCCTGTCGCGCAGAATCCAGAACCTGCTGCACTTCCATTAATTTTTCGGTCTCTAAACCCGTTTTATAGCGTGAGCTTTGTGGACAGTATTTGCAGTCTTCGGGGCAAGCGCCGGTTTTAATCGAAAGCAACGTGCTTACCTGCACCTGACGCGGGTCAAAATGCTGGCGATGAACCTGCTGAGCCTCAAACATTAACTCGAGGAACGGCTTTGCAAACAGAGCTTGGGCTTGCTCTAATGTCCAGTGATGACGATCTGCCATGATGGCAACTCCCTATTCAATTTGAGGGGAAAAAGTGTCGTCAGTTTAGAAAAAAGCGGTACACTGTCAACCAAATGATCACAATTTTAGTTTACCAATACTTATTATGACCCCATCTGATATCGAGTTCGACCGCCGCCACATCTGGCATCCGTACACGTCAATGACCCAGCCATTGCCCTGTTATCCCGTGACTTCAGCACACGGGTGTGAACTGCATTTGGAGGATGGGCGTCAGTTGGTCGACGGCATGTCTTCGTGGTGGGCCGCGATTCACGGATACAATCATCCCGCGCTGAACCACGCCGTGACTCAACAACTTTCAGCCATGTCACATGTGATGTTTGGCGGGATCACTCATCCTTCCGCTGTTGCCCTATGCCAGCGCTTGGTGAATATCACGCCTGAAGAGCTTGAGTGCGTTTTCCTTGCAGATTCCGGTTCCGTCGCGGTGGAAGTGGCGATGAAAATGGCATTGCAGTATTGGCATGCGCGCGGGGAGAAACGTCAGCGTTTTCTAACCCTAAGCAACGGTTATCACGGTGATACTTTCGGTGCCATGTCGGTATGCGATCCGAAAAACTCCATGCACAGCTTGTATCAGGGATATCTTCCTGAGCATCTGTTTGCACCCGCTCCACAGTGTGCATTTGGCGATGAGTGGAATGAAATGGACTTTGTGCCTTTTGCCCGCCTGCTGTCGGCGCATCATCAGGATATCGCGGCGGTTATTCTGGAGCCCATCGTTCAAGGTGCCGGAGGAATGCGTTTCTATCATCCGCGTTATCTTAAGCTTGTCCGAGCCGCCTGCGAGCGTCATGGGATCTTGCTCATCGCCGATGAAATTGCGACGGGGTTTGGCCGTACCGGTAAGCTTTTTGCCTGCGAGCACGCGGGGATCACTCCAGATATTTTATGTTTAGGCAAAGCCATAACCGGTGGCTATATGACCTTATCTGCCACTATCACCACGCGAAATGTGGCAGAAACGATCAGCAACGGCGAAGCGGGATGCTTCATGCATGGCCCTACGTTTATGGGTAACCCACTCGCCTGCGCCACGGCGGTAGCCAGTTTGGATATTCTTGCCAGCGGAGAGTGGAAAACGCAGGTCGCGGCGATAGAACACCAGCTACAGCAAGAGCTCTTGCCGCTTAATGATCACCCTCAGGTGAAACAGGCTCGCGTCCTAGGCGCTATTGGCGTCATCGAAACGCATAAAGCGGTGAATATGGCTAACTTACAGCGCTATTTCGTCGAACAAGGGGTTTGGGTGCGTCCTTTCGGTAAATTAATTTATCTGATGCCGCCTTATATTATTTCTGCAGAACAACTCACCAAGCTGACTCGGGCCGTATCCACCGCCTTAGAGCAAGCAGAACACTTTCTGGAATAGCTTGATAAAAAAGCCCTAGCAGTAAACCTGAAAGTTCGGAGTATCTATTTCCTGTCTACGCTTATTAGCGAGATCACCTTTTGGTGGTCTCGTTTTTGCTTAAATAATAAGCGGCATAACGATAACTCACACCTATGAGTGTGAATACGCACTAATAATCGAATTAGACAGGAGTTATAGATGAAGAAATGGCCACTTGCGCTGATGGCTTCAGCGCTTTCTCTCGCCCTATTACAGGGCGCTAACGCTGCATCAATGCCCGCCGTTGAGGCAAAAAACGGTATGGTTGTTAGCTCTCAACATCTGGCCTCTCAGGTTGGGGTCGATATCCTCAAAATGGGGGGCAATGCCATTGATGCCGCTGTCGCCGTTGGCTACGCGCAGGCGGTGGTTAATCCTTGCTGCGGTAATATTGGTGGTGGCGGTTTTATGACCATACATTTAGCCAACGGTGAAGATACTTTTATTAACTTCCGTGAAACGGCACCGGCCGCTGCCAGCGCCAATATGTATCTCGATGAAAAAGGAAACGTGAAGAAAGGTGCCAGCCTCTATGGTTATCTTGCCGCTGGTGTTCCGGGAACGGTTTTAGGGCTCGATACCGCGCAGCGTAAATATGGCAAACTCACACGTCAACAGGTGATGGAGCCGGCCATCAAACTGGCCCGCGAAGGCTTTATTCTCAATCGTGGTGATACCGATATTTTGGATACCACCATTGCTAAATTTCGTGACGATCCCGAAGCCGCGCGCATCTTTTTACGTGAAAACGGCGATCCTCTTCAGCCTGGCGATCGGCTGATTCAAACCGATCTCGCTAACACACTTGAATCTATCGCACAAAACGGCCCCGATGCTTTTTATCAGGGGAAAATCCCTCAGGCCGTTGAAGCCGCGGCGAAAAAAGGAGGCGGGATCCTGACGGCTAAAGACTTCGCCGATTTTCGCATCGCAGAAACTGCGCCGATTACCTGCTCTTATCGCGGCTATCAATTTGTATCTGCACCACCACCAAGTTCAGGTGGGGTTACGCTTTGCGAAATTCTCAACGTTTTGGAAGGCTACGACCTCAAGGCATCTGGCTTTAATTCTGCCCAAACCATTCATACCATGACGGAAGCAATGCGCCATGCCTATATGGATCGCAATACGTTTTTGGGCGATCCCGCATTTGTGAAGAACCCTACGGAAAAACTGCTCAGCAAAGAGTACGCCGTCGAAATTCGTAAGCAGATCCAGCCTGAGCTCGTCACGCCCTCAAGCCGCGTTCAACCTGGTATGGAACCTCATGAAAAACCAGAAACCACGCACTACTCTATCGTTGACCATAACGGTAATGCCGTTTCCACGACCTATACCATTAACGGACGTTTTGGTTCCGTCGTGATTGCGCCCGGCACCGGATTTTTCCTTAACGATGAGATGGATGATTTCACCGTCAAAGTGGGTGAACAAAATATGTATGGCTTAGTGCAGGGCGCAACCAACGCTATCGCACCGGGTAAACGCCCTCTGTCATCCATGACGCCAACGCTGGTGACCAAAGATGGCAAAGTCTTTATGGTTGTTGGCTCTCCGGGTGGATCGCGAATCATCACCATCACATTGCAAACAGTGTTGAACGTTATCGACCACGGCATGACACCGCAAGAAGCCGTCGATGCCCCTCGAATTCATCACCAATGGCTGCCGGATGAAGTTTACTTCGAACAGCGCGGCCTCTCGGCAGACACCCAAAAACTGTTACAGGAACGCGGCTATAAACTCGTTGAACAAACACCTTGGGGTGCCGCTGAATTGATTATGGTCGGCCTACCGGGCGCCGCCGGTGTTAGCTCAGAGAGTTCGGGCAATGACTCGGCGGTATCAGGGAAAGTGCGCGAAGGATTTATCTACGGCGCTAACGATGTTCGACGCCCTTCGGGTTCTGCCGTTGGCTACTGATTAGCAAATTGAGCCTACTTCCGCCCCTAGAGACTAGGGGCATCCCCCTTTGTGGCCGTTTATCTGTTAGAATACCCTTTCTTTTTTTCACGCGGGTGCGCGCAGCTGCATCATTGGGTGAAAACTTCTCAACGTCTATGTGCTGTCATTTTCCTTTCAAACGATGAAGAAGAGATCAAGATAATGCCGTCAGTTTCCTATGACCGAACTCAGGTTGCTCATTGGTTAGGTCATGCGACCTTGGCCAAGGCGCGAGATTATTCGCGAGCCGTTTCGCAACTCCACTGGCAGGGCAATATGCTCACGGCCAAGGTACAGGGAACCGAAAGACGCCCCTACGCGGTGGTTATCTACTTCCACGATAAACAAAACCAGTTACGCATTGAGGGTGAGTGCTCATGCCCCGTGGGCTTTAACTGTAAACACGTTGCGGCCGTTCTTTTAGCCGGCCTTGAAGAGCAAGAACCCACAGCCACTGGTGCGCGTCCCGAACTATTACGTTGGCTAGAAGCTTTCCGCGCTCAACAAACATCCTCTGTGGCAGCCAAAAAACCCACTCAGACTTTAGCCTACGTATTGGCATGGTCAGAACACCGACAGCATCATGAAATTCGGCTCTTCAAAGCAAAGTTAGATAAAGACGGCTCCGTACGCAGCATCGATCAGCAGTGGCACAATATTGAGCCCGCGCTGGTTAAGCCACCTAAATTTGTTACGCCTGAAGATTTTCAAATCCTGCGCGAGCTGTGGATCGAACGACCACGCAACGGCATGATGGCGTTTGAATTGCAGGGTACCAGCGGCGCAGAACTGATCCGCAAAATGATGGCCACGGGCCGTTTCTTTGTGATTGATTCCAACGAGCCCTTATATTTGGGCGAGCAACGTCCGGGTGAAGTTCAGTGGCAGCGCCTGCCCGATCATCGTCTGCGCCCTATATTGCAGGTTCAGCCTCAGGCATCATGGGTGTTGCCCACCACGCCGCCGTGGTATATCGATACGCAAAGCGGCGAAGCGGGTACCGTTGAGCTCAATCACGCCTTCGCTCAGTTGGATGAGTTTTTGTCCATGCCCCCGATTTCACTGAGTGAAGCGCCGTTAGTGGCTGCGGTACTGGGCGAAGTCGCACCCGAGCTACCTTTGCCGCCGAGCATGAGTTCTTCAGAGCTTCGCGTTATTGACGTCGAACCCGTTCCCGTTTTGCAGCTTGATACCCAAAACGTGTATATGGGCGGTTTTGGCAACTATGGCTATCGTAATTGGCCTCTCGACTTTGCAACGTTTTCCTTCGATTACGATGGGATTAGCGTTGATCCTAAACAGGACACCACGCTATTCCCCGCTGACAACGGCAATGTGATTCAAATTCAGCGACGTAACGATATTGAAAAACAACGCGCCAAAGAGCTTAAAAATTGCGGCCTAGAACTCATCACGCTAAGCGACAAAACTCGGCCGCCTTCATTACCTGATACTATTTACGGCCTGCCAAATCCTGAAAGTTGGCCTTCATTTGTCAGCCATACGCTTCCGACTTTGGAAAACAAAGGCTGGCGTATCGTGATGACCCATGATTCCAACTTCAATATTATTGAAATCAACGATATTAGCGGCAGCATCCAGTCAGGCGACGAAGGTTGGTTTGACGTTGAAATGGGTATTTTAGTCGGCGACCGTACCGTTCGACTCGAGCCTTTGCTGGCTGACCTGTTTCGTCGCGATCGCCGCTGGTTAGACGGCGAACTCGAAACTATCGACGATGATGAAGGCATTATTCTTAGCACCGAGCAAGGCGAGCGTTTGCGTATCGCTGCCAATCGCCTCAAACCGGTCGTTCGCGTACTTGTCGACCTGTTTGCACAATTAGGTCATGGCAAGGAAACCCTGAAGGTTTCCGCGCTTGATGCAGGCCGCTTGGCCGCTTTAAGCGATACAGGACGCTGGCAGTTCCACGGAGAAACCTCTATTCAGGCTTTGGCTCAGCGTTTACAGGATGGGCCGGGATTACAGCTGGTGCCGGTTCCGACAGGCCTTCAGGCAACGCTACGTGGCTATCAGCATCAAGGTCTGAGCTGGATGCAGTTTCTACGCGAACAAAACATCTCCGGCGTGCTGGCTGACGATATGGGGCTGGGCAAAACGGTGCAAACGCTGGCGCATATCCTGCTGGAAAAAGAATCAGGCAGGCTCGACCGTCCTGCGCTTATCGTAGTGCCCACCACCTTGGTACACAACTGGCGCGAAGAAGCCGCCCGTTTTACTCCCGATCTTAATGTGCTCGTTCTCAGCGGACCGCAGCGAAAAGATCATTTTGATCGCATTGAACAGTGCGACCTGATCTTGACCACCTACTCTCTGCTGTGGCGAGATCAGAAGGTCCTCACCCAACATGATTACCATCTGTTGATCCTTGATGAGGCACAGTACGTTAAAAATGCGACTACGCGTGCAGCCACCGCACTACGTGACCTCAATGCACGCCATCGTTTATGTTTAACCGGCACGCCGCTGGAAAATCATCTGGGTGAAATTTGGTCGTTATTCGACTTTTTGCTGCCTGGTTTCCTCGGCAGCCAAAAAGAGTTTAACCAGCGCTGGCGCGTGCCTATCGAAAGAGACGGGGACGCCGTGCGTCGTGACTTACTGGTTCGACGCATCCGCCCATTCATGCTGCGCCGCCGCAAAGATGACGTCGCCACCGAGCTGCCACCAAAAACCACGCTGTTACGCACCGTTGAACTAAAGGACTCACAGCGCGATCTGTATGAAACGGTACGTACCGCGATGCAGGAAAAAGTTCGCACCGCCATTGACTCTCAAGGCATGGCGCGCAGCCATATTATCGTTTTGGACGCATTGCTTAAACTGCGCCAAGTTTGTTGCGACCCTCGTTTGGTCAATTTAGAAAAAGCAGCATTGGTGAAAGAATCAGCCAAGCTCGAGCTGCTGCTCGAACTCCTGCCTGAGATGATCGACGAAGGTCGCCGTATACTATTGTTCTCCCAGTTCACCGGCATGCTGGATTTAATCTCACAGGCATTGGATAAAGCCGGCATTGCCTACGTCACGTTGACCGGCTCAACGGCGGATCGTCATGCGCCAGTACAGCGTTTCCAACGGGGCGACGTTCCCCTGTTTTTAATCAGCTTAAAAGCCGGCGGCGTTGGGTTAAATCTGACTGCGGCGGATACGGTGATCCATTACGATCCGTGGTGGAATCCCGCGGCTGAAAATCAGGCGACCGACCGTGCGCACCGAATGGGGCAAGACAAACCGGTGTTCGTTTACAAACTGATTGCCGCTGGCAGCATTGAAGAGAAAATCGTGGCGCTACAGGATAAAAAAGCCGCGCTGGCTGACAGCATTTTGTCTGAGGATACCAGCGGGTCCACGAAGTTCTCGGCTGACGATCTTAGTGCGCTATTTGAGCCGATAAATTGAAGCCGTGCGGTAAGCCGCTCGAACAGTTTTCCATTTTTCAAATCAGCATTGAGGTGTAACATTTGCCCTTAATGAGAATACGCCGATTATAAACAGACTTATTATTACCTATTAAAGGAATGCTTATGAGCTACCGCATGATTGCGCTTGATCTGGACGGCACCCTGCTAACCAGTCGTAAACAGATACTTCCTGAGTCGCTGGCTGCGCTAGATTTGGCACGCAAAGCAGGTTTAGAAGTGATGATCGTTACCGGTCGCCATCATATTGCCATTCATCCCTTCTATCAGGCTCTTAACCTCAACACCCCGGCTATTTGCTGCAATGGCACCTATCTGTATGACTATCAGGCGCGCAGCGTGCTGGCATCAAACCCGTTGACCGCTGAGCAAGCTCATCAAGTGTTAGAACGCCTAAACGATGCTGATATCCACGGCCTGATGTACGTCGATGACGCTATGTTGTATCAACAAACCAGCGGCCATGTTATTCGCTCTCATGCTTGGGCTGAATCTCTGCCTGAAAACCAGCGTCCAACCCTGCTTCAGGTTGAAAGCCTCCAGCAAGCCGCTAACGATGTTAACGCTATCTGGAAGTTCGCTACCTCCGATACCGATATTGCCAAATTGCGCGCTTTTGCCAACGGCATCGAAACTGATCTGGGACTCGCCTGTGAATGGTCTTGGCACGATCAGGTCGACGTTGCGCAAGCGGGCAACAGCAAAGGTAATCGACTCGCTGAATACGTCGCCTCACGCGGCATTGATATGTCTGAAGTGATTGCCTTTGGCGATAACTTTAACGACATCAGCATGCTAGAAAGTGTCGGGCTCGGTGTTGCTATGGGCAACAGCGCCGACGAAGTAAAAGCGCGTGCCAAAGCCGTTATCGGTGGAAATGAAGAGACATCTATTGCCGATTTTCTGAAGCAAAAAGTTCTGTAGTTTCATTCAACCGACTCCGCAAGATATCTATTCGAGCCAACCGTACTCGAGTCAACCGATGTTAAAGGGTGAGGGAGGTGTATTCCCTCACACCTTAGCTACGTTTTAGCTTGCCGCTCTAGATATCATTTCTTAGATATTATTGAACAGTAATCTAATCAGCCGCATCGCTGCGACGATGAACTCTAAAACAACAATTATTGCTGATAATAGACTCATCCGTTTGCTCCCTGCATAAGGAGCATGACGCCTGCATGACTTACCTTTACATTGCCTATCGCCACACTGGGATCACATGTTAGGGCGATCGTGCCATACTCCAAGCCAAGGCACTGGTCAGCACCACCCGTTCCAGCTAGGACTTAAGAAATCTTCTTTCATCCACATTGGCATGCCTCCCTAACAATACTGATTATATATACAGTTATTCACATCTGTATATTTCGCCAAATTTACAACTATATTAAGTTATTCGTGTATTGCGAATGGCGTGAGCCTATCGTTATACTCTTCTCGTTAGGGTGATCGTGTCGTACATTTTTCGCCTTCGGTAACCAACCGTTGGGCGCATAAACAAAAAACTCCGCACTAGGCGGAGTTTTTTGTTTTATTTATTTGCGAATATTAACGACTG
This sequence comes from Hafnia sp., assembly GCF_036648275.1. NCBI lineage: Bacteria > Pseudomonadati > Pseudomonadota > Gammaproteobacteria > Enterobacterales > Hafniaceae > Hafnia > Hafnia sp. The sequence continues at coordinate 117,194 of NZ_JAVXIQ010000002.1, forward strand.
ATCGACACACTTTTAATTTGCGCATACAGCTTTTGGCCCACGTGAATATTGAGTTCATCACGCGCCCACGGGGTAATTCGCGCCCATAGGATTGCCTCTCCCACCGTTAGCTTCACTTCCACTTGCGCATCGACATCCAAGCACTCTACTACCGTTGCCGCCAAGATATTACGAATGCTTGTTGACGCAGGAGGCTCTAAAACTAGCGATACATCCGCAGCATTAATGCGAATGCGCAGTTGGCTATGCGGTGCTGCATCGAGTTTTCCCACCCAAATATGCTGCTCCCCCAGCGATAACGCCGTCATGGCATAGTGCTCATGATGCTTTAATACGCTGACGTTGAGCACGCTGCTCTGCTCTTCTTTTTGCAGCCAAGGGCGCAAAGCGCTGCTCGCCCAAACCTCTTCAAGCTCGCCAAACGCGCGGACTTGGCCTTGATCAAGCAGCAATACATATTCAGCCAAGCGTAAAATTTCATCCATACTGTGGCTTACATAAAGGATGGGGATATTCACGTCTTGTGCCAAACGCTCTAGGTACGGCAAAAGCTCACGTTTACGGGGAACGTCTAACGATGCCAAAGGCTCGTCCATCAGCAAAACTTCAGGGGCTGTTAACAACGCGCGCCCAATTGCAACGCGTTGTTTTTCACCACCTGACAAGCTAAATGGAAAACGGTCCAGCAGTGCCTCAATACCTAGCAATTTAACGATGTTGTCAAATTGCGGACGCATCAACGCAGCCATGCCGTATTCCAGATTTCCACGCACACGGTAATGAGGAAACAAACGCGCATCTTGAAAAACGTAGCCAATACGACGCTTTTCCGGCGGTAAACAAATACGGCGCGTAGTGTCGACTAATGCCCTACCGTTGAGCACGACAGACCCTTTTTGCGGGCGAGTCAGCCCACCGATCACATTAATAAGCGATGTTTTTCCCGCGCCGGATAATCCAAAAATAGCCGTAATGCCCTTTGAGGGAAGCGTTGCTTTAACGTCGAGATTCAAATCGCCAAGGCGCTGATGTATATCAAGCTCTAGCATGCGCCTTAGCCTCCCAACCGCTTCTGACTCCATCGCGCCAGCCATTCAGACAGCAGCAATGAAACCAAAGATAAAACAATCGCAATAGCACACAGACGAGCGGCATCCGCTTCTGCGCCCGGAGTTTCAATTAGGGTATACATTGCGAGAGGAATAGTTCGGGTTTCGCCAGGAATATTAGATACAAAGGTAATCGTTGCACCAAATTCACCGAGTGAACGAGCAAACGCCAGTACGGTTCCAGCCAGAATACCGGGGAACGAGAGCGGCAGAGTAATGGTGAAAAATACCCGCCATGGATTTGCTCCCAGAGTGCGCGCAGCCAGCTCAAGCTTGGAGTCAACTGCCGCCAACGCGAGACGAATGGCTCGAACCATCAGAGGAAACGCCACCACCGCAGAAGCTAACGCCGCACCATGCCAGCTAAAACTGAAACTAAAACCAAACCAGTCATAAAGCCACGCGCCAATCACACCCTTACGGCCCATGCCGATTAATAGCAAATAACCAATCACAACCGGAGGTAAAACCAGCGGCAGATGAATAATGCTATCAAGCAGAGACTTGCCAGGGAAATTGCAGCGCACCAACACCCACGCAGTAAAAATACCGACGGGTAGACTAAAGATAACGGCCGTTCCTGCAACCTGTAGGCTCAGGACGACCGCTTCCCACTCATATGCACTCAGAAACATTAGCGCGGGGTAAATCCATAACGGGTGAAGATAGCCGCAGCTTCCGGCGTGCGCAGATAGTCATAAAATGCTTTTACCGCTGGCGTTTGTTTATCTTTCACAATGGCCATTGGATATTCAACAGGCTTATGTGAATCCGCTGGGAAGATACCAACAACTTTCACTTTTTTGCTCGCGACAGCATCAGAGCCGTAAACAATACCTAAAGGTGCTTCGTCGCGTTCCACCAAGGCCAGCGCGGCGCGCACATCGTTAGCACGAGCCATGAGTGGAGATAGCTCATCCCACGCACCCAATTTCTGTAATGCTTCTTTCGCATAGATGCCAGCAGGAACGTGATCAGGATCGCCCACCGCCAAACGGCCACCGTTCAACAATGCTTTCCAATCGGTTTTTTTGTCGATATTCACTTTATCGATCTTGCTGTCTTTTGAGGCGACCAACACCAATTCATTACCCAACAGAGTGATGCGGGTATCAGCAACCATCGCTTTTTTATCAATCGCGAAATCCATCCACTGCTGGTCTGCAGAGATGAAGAGGTCTGCTGGAGCGCCTTGGTCGATTTGGCGCGCAAGCGTGGAAGAGGAGGCAAAGGAAGAAACAACTTTTACGTCTTTTCCTTTTTCATACTGTGCAGCAATATCTTGCAGTGCGTTAGTTAAGGACGCCGCTGCAAATACGGTAACTTTTTCTTGTGCGATAGCAACCTGACTTACGCCAACGGCCAGAACCGTACCTACAACCAACTTATTCCATGCTTTCATCAGTGACCCCATTAAAATGATGTGATGCCCATACGTTATGTATTTGATTATATGACGTGAGCAACATCAGTGTCACTGACAATATCGGTGCGATATCGGTAAACATGAAGTGAGTTTGATTTATCGAAAAAGTTTGCGGCGTCTCAAACAAAAACGCCCAGCGATTATCGCTGGGCGTTTCGTAAAAAATATCACGTTTTAGTGATTAGAACGTTTTTCATCAGAATGACCAACGCCGGAGACAATGTTAAACACCTCTCCCAAGCCATAAATCAAGCCAAGAATGGCAGCCATAACCACGGGAACCATGATTGCAGCAAATACCAGACTCTTTAATAATTCCAACATAACAGCCTCACTCAGTGTTGGTTGCAGCAATTCAGCCACACTATCTCATACTGACTCATAATACAGAATCTCGCTGCATATATTAAACAGCTTAGCGCAAATTGTACGCCCTAAACGTGCGGTCTGAAGTTATTCGCATATGCGGTTTGCGTCTTGGGGGCGTTATCAGCGAAAATGAAAGCATAACCTGTGAAGGATGAACCCTAATGCAAGCCGAAATTTTACTGACGCTAAAACTCCAGCAACGCCTGTTTGCCGATCCGCGTCGGATTGAATTACTCAAACAGGTCCGCCACACCGGTTCTATCAGTCAGGGCGCGAAGCTAGCTGGGATCAGCTATAAAAGCGCTTGGGATGCCGTGAATGAGATGAACCAGCTTTCCGAAGAGTCATTGGTCGATCGCGCAACCGGCGGTAAAGGCGGCGGCGGTGCCAAAATCACCCGCTACGGCGAGCGCCTGATTGCCCTTTACGATCTGCTTGGGCAGATCCAACAAAAAGCGTTCGACGTGCTAAACAAGGACGATCTTCCCTTAGATAGCCTGCTGGCCGCGATCGCGCGTTTTTCCTTACAAACCAGCGCCCGTAACCAGTTTTTTGGCACCGTCACCGAACGCGACCACCAGCAGGTACAGCAGCACATCAGCGTACTGCTCGCCGATGGAAAAACCTTGCTGCGCGCCGCTATCACGGAGCAAAGCGCCGAGCGTTTAGCGCTGGCTCCCGGTAAAGAAGTATTGGTATTAATCAAAGCCCCGTGGGTGAAATTAACCACAGACGCGGCGCTCGCTCATGCCGCAGATAACAACTTAACCGGCAAAGTGAGCCACATTCAGTCGGGTGCTGAAAACAGCGAAGTGCTGGTGCAGCTCGACGGCGGCGTTACGCTCTGTTCTACCGTTGATAACCAAACCATGACTCATCTGAAGCTAAGCTTAGGTGAAACGGTAACGGCTCAGTTCAATGCCGATCAGGTGATTTTAGCCACCTTAGCCTAAGCACCGATGCCGATAAAATAGCGCTCCCTCTTTAATCGGAGGGATATCGCACCGTTATCATTCTTTCGTATGAAATCTCCCGCTGCTAGCCTTGACACCCCAAGGCGTACTGCTTATCCCTAATAGCTGAAAACTTTTTAGGGAGCCGTATACCGTATGACCTCATTAAGCTTTAGCCAAGCCCGTTTTCGCCTCGGCGATACGCGAACGCTTTTTTTACCAGAACTCACCCTTCATTCTGGCGAAAGCTGGGCATTTGTCGGTGCAAACGGCAGTGGAAAATCAGCGCTGGCACGGGCGCTCACGCAGGATTTACCACAGCTTAATGGCGAAGCAACATCAGCATTCGTTCACCCTATCCGCCTCTCTTTTGAGCAATTGCAAAAGCTACTTAGCGACGAATGGCAGCGTAATAACACCGACATGCTTAGCGAAGGCGAAGATGATACTGGCCGCACTACCGCCGAAATTATTCAGTCTGAAGTGAAAGACTCAAAACGCTGCCAACAATTAGCTGCTCAGTTTGGTATTGAGCCGTTGCTCAACCGTCGCTTTAAATATCTTTCGACCGGTGAAACGCGCAAAGCTTTGCTGTGCCAAACGCTGATGAGCCAGCCTGATTTGCTGGTGTTAGACGAACCCTTTGATGGATTAGACGTTAACTCGCGGGCGCAATTAGCACAGATGCTACAAACGCTAAACGCTCAGGGGGTGACGACGGTTTTAGTGCTTAACCGGTTTGATGATATCCCTGATTTTATTGAGCATGTTGGGGTGTTGGCAGAATGCGAACTCACCCATGTAGGGAATCGCTTAGATGTCTTATCACAGGCGTTAGTCGCGCAGTTAGCTCACAGTGAAAGCCTTGCGGAGATGCGATTGCCCGAAACCGAAGATCCTCGTCAACAGGATCGGTTACCTCGCGATCAGCCACGTATCATGCTTAAAAATGGCTGCGTTCACTATAACGATCGCCCCATACTCAACCATCTTGATTGGCAGGTCGATCCTCAACAACATTGGCAAATCGTCGGCCCTAACGGCGCAGGTAAATCAACGCTGCTCAGCTTGATCACCGGTGATCACCCGCAGGGATATAGCAACGATCTCACGTTGTTTGGCCGCCGTCGCGGAAGCGGTGAAACCATTTGGGATATCAAAAAACACATCGGCTATGTAAGCAGTAACCTGCATCTGGAATATCGCGTTAGCATCAGCTTGCGTAACGTCATTTTGTCCGGTTTTTTAGATTCAATTGGCATTTATCAGACTACATCCGACAGGCAGGAAAAACTGACCGATCAATGGCTGGAAATGCTGGGCATGCAGGCGCTGAGTCATCACCCTTTCCACGATCTCTCATGGGGACAACAGCGTTTGGCGCTGATCGCTCGTGCATTAGTGAAACATCCCGCATTGTTAATTTTAGATGAACCATTACAAGGGCTTGACCCCATTAATCGCCAACTGGTTAAACGCTGGATTGATATTCTGATGACCGACGGCAATAGCCAGTTGCTATTTGTTTCTCATCATGCAGAAGATGCCCCCGATTGCATAACTCATCGCCTGACATTTGTCCCCGATGGCGATACCTATCGCTACCAAACCGATCGGTTATAACGCCCTGCTCATCTGCTTTGCCTCTTTTTACAGGGCTTTACTTGTCTTAAAGCCCGCTTCTCAGAGCAGTTAACTAATTTCTCTGTGTTATCATTCAAGCTCAAATATAAAACACAAAGGAATATCTATGTGGGGTGCTCTAGCCGCTTCCTTAGCCGTGCTTTCGTTTCAACGACAGCTATCCGCTTTCTTACTTCTTTCTGCTACCGCGCTGGCGTTCAGCCAAGGCATTCTTAATTTTAATGCTTTAGCCTTTATGGCCGTTGTCGTGCTTGCTGGGCTAGCCCGCTATCGCTGGGAACATCAGCAAAAAGGCGGATTCAACAGCGAAATCTTATTAGTGTTAGCCGCAATCGTGCTGTTTCTGCACATGGTGCCCGGCTTCAATAATCCTAAAATTCTCGACAAAGTGATTGCAGGTCCACACAGCGCGCCGTTCTCGATGTACTACAACTTCGATAAAGCGCTGGTTCCTTTTATTCTCTTACTCGCCCTGCCGACCTTATTCCGTGCACCTATTGCAGCGTCACGACCGGCGTGGAATTGGGTTTTGCTTGGCATTAGCGTGCCCGTTTTATTACTGATCGCCGTGGCACTGGGCGGCTTGCGGATTGAACTTCATCACCCCACGTGGCTATGGCAATTTGCACTGGCTAATCTGTTCTTCGTTTCTTTGGCAGAAGAAGCGCTCTTTCGTGGCTATTTACAGCAGCGTCTCAGCGGCTGGTTAGGTCACCTTCCCGCGCTGTTGATTACGGCGGTTATTTTCGGTCTAGCGCATTTTGCCGGTGGTTGGCTGATGGTGATTTTTGCCGGATTAGCAGGCGTGATTTATGGTCTGGCATGGATGTGGAGCGGTCGGTTATGGGTGGCAACGCTGTTCCACTTCGCGCTGAACATCATTCACCTCTTGTTCTTTACCTATCCGATGTATCACGCATAATTATTAAATTAATCTGCCTCACGGGTCTTCGCCAGAAGACCCTATTTTATGACCCAAGTTTTCATATCCTTCGCTGTGTAACCGTTACCACTCATTCTTCATTTATCTGAACTTGCAGACAGCCTTGTCACGCCGCACAATAGACCCTTATCGGAATCTGAGCCGTTTGCATTGTTGTGTAAACGATTCCATTTATTTAGCATAGATCACCTTTTTCACGGTTTTCTCATGCTACCTTTACTGCATTGAATGTTCCAAAGGAGCGAATCATGATTGTTTTAGTTACTGGTGGTAGCGGTTACATTGGCAGCCATACCTGCGTACAGTTAATCGCCGCTGGGCATACGCCGATCATCTTAGACAATCTTTGCAATAGCAAAGCCAGCGTTTTGGAACGCATCAACACCCTAACAGGCACCACGCCAGCCCTTTACCAAGGTGACATTCGCGACCGCTTGTTGCTTGATCATATTTTCGCTGAAAACCAGATTGACTCGGTGATCCACTTTGCGGGGCTAAAAGCCGTGGGTGAATCAGTGCAAAAACCGCTGGAATACTACGATAACAACGTGAGCGGTACGTTAACGCTGCTGGAAGCAATGCGTGAAGCGAATGTCAAAAATATGATTTTCAGCTCTTCCGCAACCGTGTATGGCGATCAGCCCAAAATCCCTTACGTTGAGGATTTCCCTACTGGTAACCCATCAAGCCCTTACGGCCGCAGCAAACTGATGGTTGAGCAAATCCTCGAAGATCTGCACCGTGCCGACCCTGAATGGAGTGTTAGCCTGCTGCGCTATTTCAATCCGGTTGGGGCTCATCCATCTGGATTGATGGGTGAAGACCCGCAGGGCATTCCTAATAACCTGATGCCGTATATCGCTCAGGTTGCCGTTGGTCGTCGTGATTCTCTGGCTATTTTCGGCAATGACTATCCAACCGAAGATGGCACCGGCGTGCGTGATTACATCCACGTCGTCGATTTAGCCGACGGTCATTTGGCCGCACTCAACGTCATGACGAACAAACCCGGCGTACACATTTACAACCTTGGCGCAGGCGTTGGTTATAGCGTGCTGCAAGTGGTTAACGCCTTCAGCAAAGCCTGCGGCAAACCAGTGAACTATCACTTTGCCCCGCGCCGCGCAGGCGATCTTGCCGCGTATTGGGCGGATTCAACCCGAGCCGACAAAGACCTCAACTGGCGTGTCACCCGCACGCTGGACGATATGGCGCAGGACACCTGGCGCTGGCAGTCACAGAATCCGCAGGGCTATCCCGAATAAGTACCTGAATAATATTTAAAGGAGCACCAATAATGACCACATTTAATCCGGTCGATCACCCTCATCGCCGTTATAACCCATTGACAGATCAGTGGGTGTTGGTCTCTCCGCACCGTGCCAAACGCCCGTGGCAGGGTGCACAGGAAACGCCGTCGAATCAAACGCTGCCACAGCATGATCCAGACTGTTTTCTGTGTGCGGGCAATACGCGTGTTACCGGCGATACAAATCCCGATTACACCGGCACCTATGTTTTTACTAACGACTTTGCGGCGCTGATGCCAGATACCCCAGGCGCACCGCAAAACAACGATCCTCTAATGCGCTGTGAGAGCGCGCGTGGTACCAGCCGCGTTATCTGTTTCTCACCCGATCACAGCAAAACGTTGCCTGAACTTTCCCTGCCAGCACTTGAAGAGATCGTGAAAACTTGGCAGACGCAGAGCGCCGATCTTGGGAAGACCTATCCGTGGGTGCAGGTATTTGAAAATAAAGGCGCTGCGATGGGCTGTTCTAACCCCCATCCACACGGACAAATTTGGGCTAATAGCTTCCTCCCGAATGAAGCTGCGCGCGAAGAACGCCTCCAGCAAGCCTATTTCGAACAGAATAAAACGCCGATGCTGCTGGACTATGCCAAGCGCGAAATGGCCGATGGCAGCCGTACCGTGGTGGAAACCGAACATTGGATTGCAGTGGTTCCGTACTGGGCTGCATGGCCTTTTGAAACACTGCTGCTGCCGAAAACGCACATCTTGCGCATTACCGATCTCAATGCAGAACAGCGTCCTGATTTAGCCATTGCATTGAAAAAACTCACCAGCCGCTACGATAACCTGTTCCAGTGCTCTTTCCCTTACTCTATGGGCTGGCACGGTGCACCGTTCCATGAGGTTGACTGTGTACACTGGCAGTTGCACGCACATTTCTATCCACCACTGTTGCGCTCTGCAACCGTGCGTAAATTTATGGTCGGCTACGAAATGCTGGCCGAAACTCAGCGCGATTTAACGCCTGAGCAAGCCGCTGAACGTCTACGCGCAGTAAGTGACGTCCATTACCGTGAAGCCAATGCCAAATAAGGAAACGAAAATGAGTCTGCAACAACTTACTACCGTGACACAGGATATTTTTAATCGTTATTTTGGCTATGCTCCGGCAATGACGGTACAAGCTCCCGGCCGTGTGAACCTGATTGGCGAGCACACGGATTACAACGATGGTTTTGTCTTGCCCTGCGCTATCGATTATCAAACCGTAATTAGCTGCGCTAAGCGTGACGATCGCAAAGTGCGCGTGATTGCCGCCGACTACGATAATCAACAAGATGAATTCTCTCTTGATGCTCCATTTGAATCCCACCCCACCATGATGTGGAGCAATTACGTCCGCGGCGTACTGAAATATCTGCAAATCCGCAATCCTAACTTCGGCGGCGCAGACCTCGTGATCAGCGGCAACGTACCGCAAGGTGCGGGACTAAGTTCATCAGCTTCGCTTGAGGTTGCCGTGGGGCAAGCCTTCCAAGCATTGTACGATCTGCCGTTAGACGGCGTTCAGTTGGCACTAAACGGACAAGAAGCGGAAAACAAATTTGTCGGCTGCAATTGCGGCATCATGGATCAGCTGATCTCCGCACTGGGCGAAGAAAAACACGCGCTGCTGATTGACTGCCGCTCGCTGGCAACTCACTCGGTTCCCATGCCAAAAGACGTCGCAATCGTGATTATCAATTCCAACGTTAAGCGTGGATTGGTGGATAGCGAATACAACACCCGCCGTCAGCAATGCGAAGCCGCAGCGCAGTATTTCAACGTAAAAGCCCTACGTGATGTCACGCTGGCAGAATTCGAAGCTAAACAGGACGGGCTGGAATCGCTGACCGCGCGCCGTGCCCGTCATGTGATCACTGAAAATGACCGAACTGAAGCGGCTGCCAAAGCGCTTGCCGCAGGCGATCTTAAACTAATGGGCACATTGATGGCTGAGTCTCACGCCTCAATGCGCGATGATTTTGAAATTACCGTCAAACCTATTGATACACTGGTTGAAATTGTGAAAGAGGTTATCGGAGAGCGCGGCGGTGTTCGTATGACAGGCGGCGGCTTTGGCGGCTGTATCGTCGCCCTGATGCCGTTGGACTTGGTTGAGGAAGTTCGCGCCACGGTTGAGCGTGAATATCCGGCGCAAACCGGCCTGAAAGAAACCTTCTATGTCTGCTATCCATCACAAGGAGCCAGCGTATGCTAAATTTCGCTGATACCTCCCGAGCACCCGACGGCGAGCCGTTTCAATTCACCACGCTAACCAACGCCGCTGGCAGCATTGCCACATTCATGGACTGGGGCGCAACATGGCTTTCATGTCAGATCGCGCTGAGCGACGGCAGTTTGCGTGAGGTTTTGCTTGGCTGTCAAACGCCCGAGCAATTCACCGAACAGGGTGCATTTTTAGGTGCTACGGTAGGTCGTTATGCCAACCGTATCGCTAAAGCACAATATGTATATCAAGGTGAAACCGTCGTTTTACATCCGAGCCAAGGCGAAAACCAACTTCACGGCGGGCCAGAAGGATTCGACAAACGCCGTTGGAAACGCATTTCACATGATACCCAGCATGTGACCTATCAGTTGGACTCAGCCGATGGCGATCAGGGTTTCCCCGGAAATCTCGTTGCCCAAGCAACCTATCGACTCACGGAAGATAACCGCGTTGAGATTAGCTGGCAGGCAAAGGTGGATAAAACCTGTCCGGTGAATTTAACCAACCATGCCTATTTCAATTTAGACGGCGATGGCTGTACGACCGATGCGTTAGCGCAAAAGCTTCAACTTTTTGCCGATCAATATCTTCCGGTAGAAAGTGACGGGATCCCATGCGGAGATCTTACCGACGTCAGCGGCTCAGGCATGGATTTTCGTAAGGCCAAGACCTTGCAACAGGATCTGCTGAAAGATCGCTACCAGCAGCGCGTAAAAGGTTACGATCACGCCTATCTGCTGCACAGCACCTGTCATCATGCACAACACCCTGCGGCGATCCTCACCGCAGCCGATGCTAAGCTAGAGATGCAGGTTTTCACTGATGCGCCTGCCCTTCAACTCTACAGCGGTAACTTTCTGGCCGGAACACCCGATCGTCGCGGAGCGCAATATGCAGCTTATGCTGGCGTGGCGTTAGAAAGTGAGTTTTTACCTGACAGCCCGAATCATCCTGAATGGCCACAGCCGGATTGCTTTATTAAACCCGGTGAGGTTTATCAAGCAGCTACGACGTATTGGTTTGTGGTGAAGGGATAGACTTGGGTTATTAGATTTTAGATACTTCCGTTTATGGTGCATAAGTGTAAGGTTTCGTCCGCCTATCAATAACCGCTATCACATATAGCTAAATCGAAGGCGACCGATGAGGGGCGCCAGCGCGCGCCCCTTCAATCCTCGCGCTTTTATCCGAGATGCCATCTCCGCGCCGGGTCGGCATGCGCCATCCTTGGCGCCTCCTCCCCTCGTGAAAACATCCTGTTTTCACTGCTCTAAATGCCATAACTTAAACTTAAAAACAGATAGAGTTTTTGTCTTTTGGGGTTGACCTTATCCGGCACATTACCGGACAGCCGAGTGAATCATGCAGGTTAGGATTCGCCGACAGGGACGTCGGCGAAAGAACGGAGGAGCCAGGATGGCGATTGCCGTTCGTTCCGTTAAGACCGGAATGATGAAATGAGGGCACCCGCGTAGCGGGCTGGAAGGGGGTGCTAAGCCGGGTTGTTAGGGGGCGGCGATTGGCCCCCTAACACGGACGTCTGCACGATGCACAGGTAGAGTTCGGGATTTTAGGCGGACGTAATATTACACAGTGCTGCATAACTAACATGCATCATAATATTATTACGCCATCGCCTATGCCCCCTTAAAACCCATTCTTAATCCCTTTCATATCAGGCAGCTTATGCGCTATCCCTTTATGACAGTCGATACAGGTTTTTCCGTCCTGAATGGCTTGGTCGTGCATTTTTCCTGCTACGGTTTTCTGTGCCGTGAAATCCATGTATTCAAAGTTGTGGCAGTTACGACACTCCTGAGAATCATTGCCTTTCATACGCGCCCATTCATTTTCAGCCATCACTAAACGATGTGCCTCAAACTTTTGCGGCGTATCAATCAAGCCAAAAGCCTTCGCGTACAGCTCTTTACTTGCCTTGATTTTACGGACAATTTTAGGCACCCACTCATGTGGAACATGGCAATCAGGGCAGGTTGCACGCACACCGCTGCGGTTGGTGTAGTGAACGGTATCCATATATTCCTGATACACGTTGTCGCGCATTTCATGGCAGCTGATACAGAACTTTTCCGTATTCGCCATTTCCATACCGGTATTGAAACCGCCCCAGAAAATAATCCCGGCGACAAAACCCAGCAGCAGCAGCGTGCCTAAAGCCAAACGGCTTGGACGACGCCACCATTGCCATACACGGCGAATCATGCCCGGTTTTTTCTGCTCGGTCGGCTTGTTGTCTACTTCTTTATTATCCAGCATAGCGGCTCCTGTTACTGCCCAAAGCCCGGTGCGGCCTGGAAGCTATTACCTACAATCGGTGGTGCATCACTTTGCGGTACGTGGCATTGCAGGCAGAAGTAACGACGTGGCGCAACTTCTCCCAACACTTTGCCGTTAGCATCCATAAAGTGAGTTGGGCTAATGCGCGGCGCACCGGTGGTACGGTAATGCTCAACACCGTGGCATTGCAGGCAGCGGTTGGTATTTTTGCTAATCTGATAGCCATCTACGCTATGCGGGATCATCGGCGGCTGATTTACATAGTTCAGCGCCATACGCTCTTGCTGCTTAGGCATTTTAATCTGCCCTTCTGCCGTTCCCGAAACTTCCGGTGATTGGCTCAAATCGACGTCGCTGGCTGCATATACAGCGCCAGCCACAGACAATGACAGCACGACGGCCTGTAACATTGCCCAAAGCGAAGCGTGCTTTTTCAGGACATTGCTCTTCATTCTTTAGCTCCCGAACGATGAAATCGGTTCTTAAATTCGAATACGTGCTCGGCACACACATCCATGCAACGCCCGCAGCTGATGCAATCTTTGCTCAGTACCAGCGGGCTATGATCGTTATTTAATACAGGCTCACGTAACACCTGAGACTCTGGACAAACGTGAAAGCAGTCCATACAGCGCGTGCATTTTTCTCGATGTTCAGCGCTAACACGGATAACCGCTTTAGCACCAATCACGCCATACAGCGCACCCATCGGGCAAATATGGCCACACCAACCATGCTCCGTCACCAATAGGTCAAACAGGAACACCGCAAGAATTAGCCAAAGGCCGCCAAAAGCGCCGAAAATCAGGCTACGTCCAAGCAGCGCCACCGGATTCAACCATTCCCACAGCAAGGTGCCACTGATGGCACTTCCTGCCAGCACCGCCAGCAAAATGCCATAGCGTAGGCTTCGTGGCAGTGAAGCTGATTGGCGGATATTCAGTTTACGCCGCATCCACGCCGCTAGATCAGTGACCGGATTTAACGGACAAACCCAGGCACAGAACGCGCGACTGGCTATCAGAGAATAAACAGCAACAATGACCAATGTTCCAGCCAAGGCAGTGAGCGCAGGCCAATGCCCCGCAAACACACTTTCCAACATCATTAATGGATCGGTCAAAGGAACGGTTTCTAGCAGTAAACTGCCGCTGTAGTTTCCTTTTAAAATCCAAATGCCCCACCACGGTCCTGATAAAAACATCATCAAAACCGCCAGCTGGCTTAAACGGCGTAACAGCAGCCAGCGATGGCTGCGGATAATACCGTGACGTTGGCGTGCTTCAAGACCGGCCTGATTTGCACTGTTCGCCATCATTCACCTCCCTGCGGCATACGTGAAGGTAGCTGGGTACCGGGCGGAACTAATGAGTGTCCAGCCTTCGCTTTCTCTTCCCACCCCAAACGGTAATGCTTCCCAAGCTCTCCGCGTGCAATCGAGAGCGGCAACACTTTGATCGCCGCCTCATCCAGTACGCAGGCCTGTTCGCATTTTCCGCAGCCGGTGCAGGCATCGCTGTGAACCGTCGGCAAGAATTTCGCATGCACACCGGTTCGCTCGTTGCGATGTAGCTCCAGCGTGATGGCTTTATCAATCGATGGGCAAACGCGGTAACACACATCACAGCGTAAGCCTTGCCAATTCAGGCAGTTCTCATGATCGAGCAGCACCGCCAATCCCATCCGCGCATCATCGATGTCGGTCAGTTTGGGATCGAGCGCTGCGCTCGGACAAGCCACCACACAAGGAATGTCTTCACACATTTCACAAGGCGTTTGTCTCGCAACAAAATAAGGGGTGCCTGCCGAAGAAGGCGACAAAAGCGTCGCTAACTTCAGCGTGTCGTAAGGACAAGCCTGAACACACTGCCCGCAGCGAATGCAGGCGCGCTCAAACTCGCCGTCCGGCAAGGCTCCCGGTGGACGCAACGCTAAGCCATCACGCGCCTGTGATTGCTTTTGCTGCAATCCCAGCACCAACGCCAGCCCGGCTAATCCACCCGCACTGCGCACCGCATCGCGTAAAAAGCGACGACGCGCAGGCCCTTTATCTCGTTGTTTCGTCATCAGGTAACGCTCCTTGCCTGATTAGGCAGTCACCTTTTCAACTTTTACCGCACATTTTTTGAAGTCAGTTTCTTTAGACAGCGGATCGGTTGCATCCAGCGTCAGGTTATTCACCAACTGAGCGGCATCGAAGAACGGCATATAAACCAGTCCTTGCGGCACACGGTTACGTCCACGGGTTTCAACGATAGAAACCAGTTCGCCACGGCGAGAAATCACCTTCACTTTATCGCCACGACGCAGGCCGCGTTGTTTAGCATCCAAAGGATGAATAAACAGCACCGCTTCTGGGAACGCACGGTGCAGTTCAGGCACACGGCGCGTCATCGAACCGGTATGCCAATGCTCCAGCACGCGACCGGTAGAAAGCCACAGGTCGAATTCTTTATCTGGCACTTCAGCAGCTGGCTCAAATGGCAGCGCAAAAATCACCGCCTTGCCATCTGGTTTGCCGTAGAAACGCACGCTTTCGCCTGCTTTAACAAACGGGTCAAACCCTTCGCGATAGCGCCACAGGGTTTCTTTTCCGTTCACCACTGGCCAGCGGATACCGCGCGCTTTGTGATATTCATCGAACGGAGCCAGATCGTGACCATGACCACGGCCAAATGAGGCGTACTCTTCAAACAGCCCTTTCTGCACGTAGAACCCAAAATCACGCGATTCGTCGTTCAATTGATCGACAGGGATCTCTTCTAGCTTGAATTTGTTCACGTTGCCGTTGGCATAAAGCACATCGAACAACGTTTTACCCTTCAGCTCTGGCTTACTGTTGATCAGTTCCGCAGGCCAAACCTCTTCAACTTTGAAGCGTTTGGAGAACTCCATCATCTGCCACAGGTCAGACTTCGCCTCACCCGGCGCTTTCACCTGCTGATGCCAGAACTGGGTACGGCGCTCGGCGTTGCCATAAGCCCCTTCTTTTTCCACCCACATTGCGGTTGGCAAAATCAGGTCGGCAGCCAAAGCACTGACGGTTGGGTACGGATCGGAGACCACGATGAAGTTACGTGGATCACGCCAGCCCGGCATACGATCAGCGTTGATGTTTGGCCCAGCCTGCATGTTGTTGTTACACATCACCCAGTAAGCATTGAGCGTACCGTCTTTCAGCGCACGGTCTTGCGCTACGGCGTGCAGACCCACTTTTTCTGGAATGGTGCCCGCTGGCAGTTTCCATGTATTTTCAGCGATCTGGCGGTGTTTCTCGTTGGTCACCACCATGTCTGCCGGCAAGCGGTGGGAGAACGTCCCCACTTCACGCGCAGTACCACAGGCTGACGGCTGACCGGTCAGAGAGAATGGACCACAGCCCGGTTTGGATATTTTGCCAGTCAACAGATGGATGTTGTAGCAAAGGTTGTTCGCCCAAACACCGCGCGTGTGTTGGTTGAAGCCCATCGTCCAGTAGGAAACAACTTTGACTTTAGGATCGGCATACAGCTTAGCCAATGATTCCAGAGAATCCTTTGGCACACCGGTCATTTCAGCCGTTTTCTCCAGCGTGTACTCCGCCACGAATGCTTTATAGTCTTCAAAGCTCATTGGTTCGGAAGCATCGCTACCCGGATTTTTCGCAGCTTTTTCCAGCGGATCGGTTGGGCGTAAGCCGTAACCGATGTCTGTTGCGCCCTTGCGAATATTCACGTGCTGCTTCATGAACTCCTGATCGACCGCATTATTCTGAATAATGTAGTTTGCGATGTAGTTCAGGATCACCAAGTCAGACTGCGGGGTGAAAATAATTGGGTTATCAGCCAGCTCAAAGCTGCGGTGTTCAAAGGTAGAAAGAACCGCCACTTTGACATTTTGGTCGGTCAAACGACGGTTGGTAATGCGCGACCAGAGGATCGGGTGCATTTCCGCCATGTTTGAGCCCCACAGGACGAAAGCATCGGCCTGTTCGATGTCATCGTAGCAGCCCATCGGCTCATCCATACCAAAGGTACGCATAAAGCCAACGACCGCAGATGCCATACAGTGACGCGCATTCGGGTCGATGTTGTTAGAGCGGAAACCTGCCTTGAACAGTTTGGAAGCGGCATAGCCTTCCCAAACGGTCCACTGACCCGATCCAAACATGCCCACCGACGTTGGGCCTTTTTCTTTCAGAGAAGTTTTAAACTTCTCTTCCATCACGTCGAAGGCCTGATCCCAGGTCACCGGCGTGAATTCGCCCTCTTTGTTGTACTGACCATTCTTCATGCGCAATAAAGGCTGCGTTAGACGGTCTTTTCCGTACATGATTTTTGGCAGGAAATAGCCTTTAATGCAGTTAAGGCCACGGTTAACCGGCGCATCTGGATCCCCTTGAGAAGCCACGATGCGACCATTTTGCGTTCCAACCAGCACACCACAACCGGTACCGCAAAAACGGCACGGCGCTTTATCCCACTTAATTTCATCAGCCCCACCGACAACCGCTTTCGCGACGGTCGGAATGGTCAGCCCCGCAGCTGCTGCTGCAGCGGCGACGGCGTTGGCTTTCATGAAGTCTCGACGACTGAGTTTCATGGCGTATCCTCACCTTGCTCATCCTGCTGGTGATAAACCAGCGACACCGCCAGCACACCTGCCACATTGCGCGCTGACTCAATTCTGTCTAGCAATGCGTTTGAATCTTCGCTTTGCATGACAACCACTAACTTGCCTTTTTCTTGTTCTGTCGCTGCCACTTCAGTTTCTGGCATGGCGGCCAGAGCTTCTGCGACGGCGGGTACGGCTTCCGGCTTGGCTTGAACAACCAATCCACATACGTGCCACATCTCATTACTCATACTTCATTCCTTGCTACCGCGTCGCGCGTTTCAGGCTGCGCCGCCGGCGTTATTCGAATAGCGTCAACCGGGCAGCCGCGAACACATTCGCCACAGCCGGTGCATTTATCTAAATCAACCGTCGGTTTTGCAATTCCGCTTAGATGGGGCGCAAAGCGGATGGCATAAGGCTCGCAAGCATCCTGACAGCTGCGGCATTCAATGCCTTTTTGCGTTAGGCAGTTCGTCTGGATTTCTGCCTGAATAGTCCAAGGCTGTGTACGTTCAAGTTCAAAAAGCGGTAATTTACAGGCATCAGCACAACGATGGCAGAACGTGCACTCTGCGCGGTGGAAGTCGATGGCGGGAAATCCGCCATCGCCCGCGATTAACACACCGGTTTCACACTGTTCAATGCAGGAATGGCAACGCGTGCAGCCTGCAATAAAAGCAGGCTCTGGGATTGTCCAAGGCGGACGCTGTGCACTAGCAGGCTTGCGCCAACGAGCACTGAGTAGATTGCGCCGAGAAAGCGTAGTCATGGATACTCCGGTGACATTGCTCATCCATCCTGATGAAAAATACGTACCAATAAAAATGAAAGATATTGCTGGTCAGCGATATTGTTTTAATTTGTTGTTAGTAATAATTCTTATTTAACTAATAACCAGAAATATAGGTTTTTTCTAAGCATAAAGTATGCGGATTAGAGGATGAGTTATAATCCCCCTAAATAGGTAATTATGGGTATCGATTGCGCGAGATCAAACCTTTTGCTGAGTTTTCGCGCACTGTATAGACCCTGCAATCACATTTCGTTATTTACTGATTTATATAACGATTGTTTGGGCGCCCTGTTATCAATAAAGAGAACGGTACTAATAACCCATTTATTAAGCACCTGCGTAAAATGATGACGCCCTACCGCCCTTTTTATCGCTGTCATACGAAATAGGTATATTAGATTGCTCGTAAAACGTTCGGTTACCAGCACCTTGGCTAAAACGCTGGCCGCTATTGTGATCCTCTCGGTTCTCTCGACCGGCATCGCACTTGTTACCGTTGCAAGCAGTTTAAGCGATGCCGAAGCGGTGAATATCGCAGGCTCACTGCGCATGCAAAGCTATCGTCTAGCCTATGATTTAACTAATCATTCTGATGATGTCGCCGTACATCTGGCAGAGTACGAGCAATCGATGCAGGCTCCGGCCTTGAAAAAGCTCGACCGCTTTTATGTTCCATCCTCTGTTCGTGAAGAGTATAGACATCTACTGGAAACTTGGCTTTTATTAGACCAACAGCTTAAAGCGGGTAACAGTGACCAGTATCTTGCCCATGTCGCCCGTCATGTCAGCCAAATCGATCATTTTGTCTTGGTACTTCAGCACTATTCTGAACAAAAAATGCAGCAAGTGGCGGCGATCAGTTTGCTAGGCGTTTTGATGATCATCGGGCTGGTTTGGTTTGCGATTCGCACCACGCGCCGCGAGGTTGTCTCCCCGCTCAATAAGCTGCTGAATGCCAGCCAGCGTATGCAGAGTGGCTATTTTTCTCCGATGCAGTTGGACGTTAACCTTCCTAATGAAATTGGTGTGTTATCAAAAACCTTCATCAGAATGTCCAGCGAACTTGAAAAGCTGTATCGCTCTCTTGAGGACAAAGTTCAGGAGAAGACAGAGAGTCTGACACAGGCGAATAAATCACTCGGCGTGCTTTTTGATTGTTCTCAGGCGCTAACCGTCAGCGAAATCACCCAGCCCAGCTTTGAGAAAGTGCTTAACATCGTGCGCACCAGCGAAGCCTTAGATTTTCTAGAGTTAGAAGTTCATGACAGCGGTAACGGTCGTTGGCTATTACACAGTGGGCAACTGGATGATTCAGTTCCCACGTCAGCCATACCGCTGACGCTGGATGGACATCGGTTGGGGGAATTACGCTGGCCTCAGCATCAACATCCCCAGCAGCAGTTGATGCAAAACGTCGCTAATATGCTTAGCCGAGGGGTCTATTTCAACCGTGCGCAAAAGCAGCAGGTTCAGCTATTGTTGATGGAAGAACGCGCGACGATTGCGCGAGAACTGCATGACTCGCTGGCTCAAGCGCTCTCGTTCCTGCGTATCCAGATAACGCTGCTCAAACGTTCAATTCCTACCGAGAACACCCAAGCGCAGGCAATCATTCGTGATTTTGATCAAGCACTGTCTGACGCCTATCGCCAACTGCGTGAATTATTGGCCACTTTTCGCTTAACTATTCAGGAAGCTGATTTGCGCGAAGCCTTACATCAGCTATTAGCGCCATTAAAATTGCAAACTGATGCCATTATTACGCTAAACTGTGCCCTTTCTTCGCAGTCACTTAACGCTCAGCAGCAAGTTCACGTCTTGCAAATTGTGCGCGAAGCCGTACTAAACGCCATCAAACATGCTCAGGCAAAACACATCGGAATACGCTGTCATTACGGGCCTGAAGGCGAAAGCGTGATCAGTATTCAAGATGACGGCGTTGGGATAGCCAGCCTTGAGGAACCCGATGGACACTACGGCCTGACGATTATGGCCGAACGGGCGACACGACTGGGTGGTGAACTGACCATCCGCACGGTGCCCCCAGCAGGTACAGAGGTTTCGTTGATTTTTCAGCACTGATGGTCAGCGACAATAGGTATTTAATTAAAATTTAATAGTAATAGGCAACGGATAACCGCCCCTATTATTTATTTCGGAGCATTTTATGGAAAATGAAAGCTACGCAGTTATGATCGTGGACGATCATCCGCTTATGCGCCGCGGAATTCGTCAGCTACTTGAGCTCGATCCTGCCTTTAACGTAGTTGCAGAAGCCAGCAGCGGTAGCGAAGCGATTGCATTGGCCAGTCGCGCCCAGCCCGACGTGATCTTATTAGATCTCAATATGAAAGGGTTATCAGGCTTAGATACGCTGAAGGCGCTGCGTAATGAGGGCGTTGATGCGCGCATCATTATTCTCACCGTTTCGGATTCACGCAGTGATGTTTATGCTTTGGTTGATGCCGGTGCAGATGGTTATTTACTGAAAGATAGCGAGCCAGAAACGTTGCTATCACAGATCCATCAGGCAGCAAGCGGTAAAAACGTCTTTAGTGACATCATCAGCGAATACTTAGCGTCACGCACTGAATTGACCGATCCTTTTGCCGATCTGACTGAGCGTGAACTCGATGTGCTGCAGGAAGTCGCTCGTGGTCTGTCTAATAAGCAAATCGCTTCACAGCTGCATATTTCCGAAGAGACGGTGAAAGTACATATCCGCAACCTACTGCGCAAGCTCAACGTACGCTCGCGCGTGGCGGCAACCGTTTTGTATTTAGAACACAAAAACCAATAATACCGACAATGGGCGATGACCAAACGGTTGTCGCTCACCCTTCTCAACCAATCCATGAATTAAATCGCTGCCAGCAGTTGTTCAGCATGCTTTTTAACCCACATTTCGTTTAACGGCCCCCAGTTTTTTAACTGATAGTAACCGTCGTTGTTACGTACGCCTTCTTGGACAAAATCCAGTTCAATACCCATTCCCGGCAATGCTTTGATCACATCCTGTAAGGTTCTACGCGGCCAGCCGGTCACCTGCATAAGGTGAGGAACATTCGGCTTCTCCAGATGGCTAATCAGCCAACAGAGATATAAACGTCGCGCAAACACAGGGTTAAAGTCCATTTGTTCTCCTAATTTACCCACCAGTGGCTGAAGTTAGAGCCAAAAATGATTAATGACACAGCTATTGTAGGTAATTTAGCAAGAAAGAAAAGGAAGCAAGGCAGAAATCAACGGCATCTAGATGCAGCGAGAGTCAGAATGAATAGTAAAACATCTGACTATTATTAATTAATCTGTAATATTTCATTTTATTTAATTCTTCTTTAATTAAGAATTACCTATATGCAAATTAATTGACCGAAAGATCCATTCATTAAATAGTTTAATATAGTTTCATCATAAAACGTGATCATTAATGATAAAAATCGCTCACTGGATACATGAAATAGAAAACAAACAAAATGACATGGATATTTTAGTCTAAAAAGCGTCAATACTGTCGCATTGCTATATTATCTAAAATGGATTACAAAGAGCATCCAATAGCATTGCTTATGTATCTAATAACTTCGAATCCGAGTAAGCATTCAGCTTTAGCTACATTGCAATAAAAATAGTTCTATTTTAATGAGAAAGGCGTGAGCATACATGCTAATAAAATTGATATATTTTACAACTTAATCGCATTGTTTTTATTAATTTTAAATATGTCATTTAACTAACTTATTACGGAGAATAATATCGTGAAACGGAATCTATTTATCGCCATTATGGCACTCTCATCAGCAACGACGTTTGCCGCAGAAATGAATGCAGGAAAAATTCATTTTACCGGCGAAATCATTGAACCAAGCTGCACTATCGTAGGCGATAACGGGACAGACTCTACAATTCCACTAGGAACCTACCCGACTTCGCTTTTCACTAGCGTAGGGGTAGAAACGGATCCCGTACCGCTTACCATCACTCTCAAGGATTGCCCTTTAAAAAGTGATGGACTTCCGGATATTCAACTGACCTTTACGGGCACCACCGTATTAACAGGTTCTAATACCTTATTAGACGTCAGCAAGATAACCACTGACGGCACAACCGCCGCGACCGGTGTTGGGATTGCCCTGAGCCCCGATGGCGCTCCCACAACACATCTTAAATTTGATGGTTCTGAAGGACAGGTTTACATACATTTAGCGTCGAATACATCAGACACGATTAGTGCATCATTTAACGCGCGTTACATATCATTTGCCCAACCAGTCACCGCAGGGCCGGCGGATGCTGATTTAACAGTGAATATTCTTTACCGTTAAATTTTAATTATTTCATCCGGCGTGTTATTAGCAATTTCGCTATAGCACGCCGATATTTCTAACATGGGAAAATTAGTTCCAACATAGATTTCCCCAAGATAATCTTCATTCATTAAAGGGCGCTGACATGCGAATTATTGTGCTGAGGGTTTGCTTTGTTATTCTCGCCTTTACCACCTTCAGCCATGCGGCAGGAATTCAAATTGGGCGAACACGCGTTATTTATGATGCTAGTAAGAAAGAAGTGGCCCTGTCGCTGAAAAATACAGAGAAAGAGCTACCGTGGCTTATTCAGTCATGGATTGACATCGGTGATGGAAAAACGCGTGGCCCTTTCATTGTGACCCCACCACTTTTCAGGCTTGATCCACAAAAAGAGCAAAACCTGCGTATCACCTGGTCAGGTCAAGCAATACCTACCGACCGAGAATCTTTGTTTTATATGAATGTGCGCACTATCCCCGCGATGGAAAAAAGTGACGATGAGAAAAATGTTCTTCGGCTGATATATAAAACACGCTTGAAATTATTTTGGCGGCCCACAGGGCTGAGCGGCACGCCTATTGACGCCTGCAAGAATCTAAAATTCAGCCGACAGGCAAACCAGTTGCATGTAACCAACAATGGCGACTACTACAGCGTTTTCGATACCTTAAAACTGAATACAACATCAATAAAAAATGCCGAAATGGTGGCCCCCAAAGCAACGGCACAATTTCTGCTTCCCAACACGGCTAATGGTTCGAACGTGACATGGCGCTGTATTACCGACTACGGCAATGCGTCAGATGAATTTACATCAAGTTTAACTCAGGACTAATGGTGCTTAATGGCTGCTAACGGATTGCGCCTAAACTTCTCCCGCTCTATTCGGCGATCCCATCCAATGTTAAGAACCTTAAGCGGTTTGCTTATGGTTGCCATGGGTAACGTCAACGCACAAGAATTTTACTTTGCGCCCTCCTCCCTTGAGGGGGATGGATTGTCACGGCAGGATATCGATTTATCGTTATTTTCAAAAGAGAATGGGCAGTTGCCCGGCACCTATCAGACGAAAATAAATATTAATAAACAGAATGTCGATGAGGGATCAATCACCTATATTAGCAGCAAAAGCGGTGCACTACTGCCACAGCTAACACCGCAGCAGCTACGGAAATGGGGCGTCCGCGTAGATGCCTATCCTGAACTGGCCAAGCTCACAGAAAACGAACCTCTGCACAAATCTATTGGCGACTACATTCCTTTTGCCTCAGCGGCGTTCGATTTTAATGCCATGACATTGCGCATCAGCATGCCGCAGGCGGCCATTGATGAGCATCATAATGAAAATATCGACCCCTCGCGCTGGAATGACGGTGTACCCGTACTGTTTGCTGATTACTCATTCTCTGGCTCTCAGCGTGAAAATGGGGGAAGCGACAGCAACAACGGCAGCAACAATAGCCAATACCTTAACCTACGCAGCGGCGCTAATCTGGGAGGATGGCGTTTACGCAATTATTCAACATGGCGACAATCCGATGATTCACAGTCTTGGCAGACGATTAATACTTGGATCCAGCACGACATCCATCAACTAGAAGCGCAATTTATTGCGGGTGAGAACAGCACTCGAGGTGATGTTTTTGATAGCCTGCAGTTTCGTGGAATCAACATCGCTTCTGACGACCAAATGCTCCCCTATAACCAGCGCGGCTTTGCGCCAATCATTCGTGGTATAGCCAGTTCTAATGCTGAAGTTTCGATACGGCAAAACGGCTACGTTATTTATCAAGCCAATGTGGCACCGGGTGCCTTTGAAATTAAGGATTTGTACTCGACCACCAACAGCGCAGACCTTGAAGTTACCATCAAAGAAGCCGATGGAACCGAGCATCGTTTCACTCAGCCCTACTCCAGCGTGGCTGTGATGCAACGTCCTGGCAATATTCGCTACGAAATGACGCTCGCCCGCTATCGCGCTGACGATAATCAGGCATCTAATGAACCGTTATTTGCCCAAGGCAGCGTCATTTATGGCCTTAATAATTATTTCACTCTTTTCGGTGGTTCCACCCTTTCATCAGACTATCAGGCTTTTGACGGCGGTATTGGCGTCGTTCTGGGCGACTTGGGCTCAGTGTCAACCGATGTAACGTGGGCACGTGCACGTTTGGATAATGACGAACAGCACGATGGGCAGTCTTGGCGCTTGATGTATACCAAGAAGATAGAGACCACGGACACTAACTTTTCGCTGGCGAGCTATCGCTATTCCACAAGTGGTTACTATAACTTTGCCGATGCAAATGAAAAATATGATGACAGCGATGACAACATCGACTGGTCGTACCGTTACAACAAACGCAGTCGAGTTCAGTTAAATATTAATCAGACCTTGCTAGATAGCAGTATATACATTTCTGCGTATCAACAAGATTATTGGCGGACCAATCATAAGGAACGCAGCATTTCGTCAGGCATCAACCGGACAATAGGCGACGTCAGCGTTAACCTTGCGTACACCTACAGCAAAACCAGCAATGACTCAGCCGATCAGATGCTGTCGCTAAGCTTTAGCGTCCCGTTATCACGCTGGCTGCCTAAAAGTTGGGCCAGCTATAATCTCAGCACCAGCAAACAGGGCGACACCAGCCATAGCGTTGGGCTTAACGGCACCTTGCTTGACGACGACCGGCTGAGCTACTCATTACAGCAGAGCCATACCAATCATGATGGTACTGACAATAGTAGTATTTATGGCAGCTACCGATCTCAATACGCTAATTTGAATGCAGGTTATTACTACGGGTCAGATAACTCTCGGCAGCTAACCTACGGCGTGAGCGGAGCCGTTGTGGCTCATCCAGCAGGTGTTACGCTCTCTCAACCGCTTGGCGATCAGTTTGCGATTGTCAGCGCGAAAGGTGCTTCCGGCGTGCGTTTTACTAACCAGCGCGGTGTACAAACCGACTACTTTGGCAATGCCATCATCCCTTCTCTAACGCCTTACCAAGAAAACATTATCTATATCGACACCACCAGTCTGCCAGACGATGTCGATACAGATGAAACAACCATGACGGTTGTTCCCAGCCGTAGTGCTGCGGTCAGCACGCAATTTACAGCACATGTGGGTTATCGCGCGCTGATCGCATTAACGCGACCTGATGGCCGCATTATTCCCTTTGGTGCAGTGGCCAGCGTCGACGGATTAACGCTCAGCGGTATCGTGGATGACCGTGGCGTGTTGTATCTCTCTGGCGTGAGTGAAAACGTGCCATTAACGGTGACATGGGGCAGTTCAGCACAACAACGCTGCCACGCCAGTGTCACGCTCTCCCCCTCTTCTGACTCGGCACCTAACGGTATTCGCCAGACCAGTGCACTCTGCAAGCCGGAGGCAAATCATGCAGAATAAAACCCCAACTAGCTGCATGCACCGCGTGCGTATGAAGAGCGTGCTTGTACTATTAACACTTTTCCCCCTGTGTGCTCAGGCAGCAACCACCGTATTGCAAGGATGTTTCTCCACGATCGCTGATTACGCCATTAACATTAATACCGAAATACCGTCTGCGCAGAACAGGAATGGAAGCACAATTGTTATTAATGATCATATTATCGGTGATGGACCGTCAATAACCGCCAACTGCGCGTGCCCAAGGAACCTATACTCTAACACTACCATTTATGAAACTACGGCGGCTGGTAGCCCACTTCCCCCTGGACGAACTGGCTATGGCTATTTAACCGATCATCTCGATGTAGATATCACCGGCTATACCGACTCAATAAACTCACCCGACGGTAGCGGCCTACAGCCAATTAGCATCAGTACTTATCCAACGCCATTCTCGAGCATGGCAAAAGTCAACGATTCCTTGATAAAGCCGACGGAAGGCACTGACGACGTTTGCAGTGACGCAACACGGCCTAGCGGTGGTAGCGCAACGAAGAGAGGTTTTAAATGGAATGTCATCGCCCTAAGCATTTACGTAAAAAAAGCGATTTTAGGCGAGGAGATCATTCCATCCACTATTGTTGCCCAAAACTACTCGTGTCTCGCCATGGGTAACTATTGCTCTCTGAGTGATACTAAACAGGTCTCCAATATTCGAATAGCCGGTAAAATCACCGCACCACTGACCTGTACGATTAATGCAGGCAGCACGATTGAGATAGAATTAGGCAATATTGTGACTTCCCAATTCGTTTCCCAAAGCCAGCCTCCGGCGAGCTACACGCTAAAAAACGTTGATATTGCCTACCACTGCGACGATCCTGCCGCCGCAAACTCAGGGAAAATCAAATTTAGCCTTAGCGCCGATCAAGGTGTTGTGCCAGACAGCAATAACCTAATTGCCCGCATGCTTAATCGCAATGATGTCGGCGTACGCATGTATGATCAAAATAGTAATGATGTTGTATTAGATGGTTCGCTTGATTTACCTGTCACGCTGGACACTCAGGGAAATGGCAAGATCAGCATGAAAGCCGCGCCGGTCAGTACCACTACAAATCGTCCACAACCTGGAAAATTTGAAGGTAACGTGACGGTCAAGATGGAACTGCGCTAAAATTCGTCGTCCTGTTTCGGCAGGGCGACACTATATTTTTGTTTCAATTTTACGCAAACATACAGTCAGAGAGGGCAACTGCAGTAAATTCATGCTATGCGAAAAAATATTTACCATTTCTCCTTTTTTTCTCCACGTTTTGAACCCGCCAACAGGATAAAGTGCGTTAGCATGGATCGGTTTACGTCTAGACTTCCACTTTCAAGCATAAGAGTAAGCGTTATGAGGGTATTCACCCGTGGCTAATTTCTTTATCGATCGCCCAATTTTTGCTTGGGTTATCGCCATTATTATCAGCCTGACCGGGTTGCTAGCAATTAACTCACTGCCCGTTGAGCAGTACCCCAATCTAGCGCCACCGACGGTGCGTATCAGCGCATCTTATCCTGGCGCATCAGCGCAAACGCTTGAGAATACCGTCACCCAGATCATTGAACAGAATATGACGGGATTGGACGGTTTGCTTTATATGTCCTCACAAAGCAGCAGCACCGGCAGTGCCACAATCACGCTGACATTTCAGGCGGGTATAAATCCTAACGAAGCCATGCAGCAGGTGCAAAATCAGCTGCAAGGCGCCACGCGTAAACTGCCACAAGACGTGCAACAACAAGGCATCACGGTTTCCAAATCGGGTGATAACAGCCTGATGACCGTTGCGTTTGTGTCAACAGACCACAGCATGACGCGACAGGACATTGCCGATTATGTTGCCAGCAACCTGCAGGATCCAATTAGCCGTATCGACGGCGTCGGCAGCGTCGATGCCTTCGGCTCACAGTACGCAATGCGTATCTGGCTCGATCCGAACAAGCTTAATAGCTACAACCTCACCAGCCAAAATGTGGTGAATGCGATTGAAACCCAAAACAACCAAATCGCCGTTGGGCAAGTCGGCGGAACACCGTCGGTGAATGGTCAGGCGCTGAACGCCACCATGAATGCTCAAGCCCAGTTGCAAACGCCGGAACAGTTCCGAGATATCACGCTCAGAGTCAATGCAGATGGTTCTTACGTTACCTTAGGTGACGTTGCTACCGTAGAACTCGGGGCGGAAAACTATGACTATTTGAGCCGTTACAACGGAATGCCAGCCTCAGGGATGAGTATTAAACTCGCGTCTGGCGCCAACGAATTAGCTACCGATAAGCTGGTTAAAGCTAAGCTCGGCGAGCTTGAACAGTATTTCCCACACGGTCTGAAGGTTGAATATGCATACGAAACCACGCCGTTTGTACAAGCATCGATCAAGGACGTTGTAAAAACGCTGTTTGAAGCGATTTTCCTCGTGTTCTTGGTTATGTATCTGTTCTTGCAAAATTTCCGCGCTACGCTGATCCCAACCATCGCCGTTCCGGTCGTTTTGCTGGGCACGTATGCGGTGCTTTACGCCTTTGGCTACAGCATCAATACGCTCACGATGTTTGCCATGGTGCTAGCCATCGGACTACTGGTCGATGATGCGATAGTCGTTGTCGAAAACGTAGAACGCGTCATGGCCGAGGAAGGACTCTCACCGAGAGAAGCCACGCGAAAATCCATGGCGCAGATCCAGAGTGCGCTGGTCGGTATTGCACTGGTGCTGTCTGCGGTGTTTGTACCCATGGCCTTTTTCGGTGGCACCACCGGCGCCATTTACCGCCAATTCTCAATCACCATTGTTTCCGCGATGGTTTTCTCTGTTCTAGTCGCGTTGATCCTTACCCCAGCGCTGTGCTCTACCCTGCTTAAACCAATTAAAAAGGGCGAGGTTCATACGAAGCGAGGCTTCTTTGGCTGGTTTAACCGCGTATTTGATCGCAGTACTCGCCAATATGAAAATGGTGTTGCTCGCGTCATTCGTAACAGCGGTAAAACCATGCTGCTGTATCTACTGATTATTGTTGGTCTAGCACTCGCATTCACCCGCTTGCCAACGTCATTCTTACCGCTCGAAGACCGAGGGGTCTTCATGACCCAGATCCAGTTGCCTGTGGGTTCAACCCAGCAGCAGACGCTCAAAGTGGTCGAGAAAGTTGAGAACTATCTGTTGCAGGATGAAAAGAAAAACGTTGTTTCCGTCTTCTCAATTATTGGCTCTGGGCCTGGGGGTAATGGTCAGAACGTGGCACGTATGTTTGTCCGTTTAAAGCATTGGGACGAGCGCACCGGGCCTGATGACACGTCGTTTGCCATTATTGATCGCGCAACAACGGCATTTGGTAAAATTAAAGAAGCGAGAGTGTTTGCCAGCAGCCCGCCAGCGATCTCCGGTTTAGGCAACTCTGCCGGTTTTGATATGGAACTGGAAGACCATGCGGGCCTCGGCCATGCTGAACTGATGAAAGCGCGTGATACGCTGCTAGCTGCCGCAGCTAAAGAACCGCTCTTGACGCGAGTTCGCCACAACGGCTTGGATGACAGCCCACAGCTACAGGTAAACATTGACCAACGTAAAGCACAGGCGCTTGGCGTTGATATTGACGATATCAACAGCACCCTAAAAACGGCGTGGGGTTCGACCTACGTCAACGACTTCCTCGACCGAGGCCGCGTTAAAAAAGTGTATGTTCAGGGGGCGGCGCCTTATCGTATGCTGCCAGATGATATTTACCGTTGGTACGTGAATAACAGCAGTGGTGCAATGGTGCCGTTCTCCGCTTTCGCGAACAGCACATGGACATCAGGTTCACCACGACTCGAACGCTATAACGGTATCGCAGCGCTGGAAATCGTTGGGGAAGCGGCTACGGGTGTGAGTACCGGTACGGCGATGGATATTATGGAACGCCTTGTCAGCCAATTGCCGAATGGTATCGGTTTGGAATGGACGGGGATGTCTTATCAGGAACGCCTCTCCGGTGCGCAAGCGCCAGCGCTTTACGCCATTTCATTGCTGGTGGTATTCCTGTGTCTGGCTGCATTATACGAAAGTTGGTCAATTCCCTTCTCCGTTATGCTGGTGGTACCTTTGGGCGTATTAGGCGCGGTATGCGCGACGTGGATACGTGGTCTGGAGAACGATGTTTACTTCCAAGTCGGTTTACTTACCATCATTGGACTTTCAGCAAAAAACGCGATCTTAATTGTTGAATTCGCCAACGAGCTTCATCGCTCTGGTAAAGATTTATTAGAAGCTACACTGGAAGCCTGTCGGCTACGACTACGCCCAATTTTGATGACCTCATTAGCATTTATCTTTGGCGTATTGCCAATGGCAATCAGCCACGGCGCAGGTTCAGGCAGCCAACATGCCGTCGGTACTGGTGTATTAGGAGGGATGTTCACCGCGACCTTCCTTGCTATCTTCTTCGTACCAGTGTTCTTCATTTTGGTTCGTCGCCGTTTCCCAGGAAAAACTGCGTCAGCGATTGAACCTGAAGAAATCGTCCCGCCGAATGAATAGTCATTAATGAGCAAAAGGCAGCCGCTTGGCTGCCTTTTTTATGGGATATGACCCTTGGTGTTTGGCTTATCACAAAGTTATTAATGATATGGGCTTAAAACGATCTCTTCATTGCCGACTGCCTCAAACTCACTACCGATAACTAGCTTACTGCCCGACCAGTTTCAGAATTACTGGTGCTTGTTTTGCAACATGGCGTCAATAAACGCTTTCCAGTTGCTCAGTTCTGTATCAATCATATTTACGTCTTTTGTGGCCTACATAATTTAGTACCCGCACATGATAACCTTTTAGAGACCAGCGGTGAATAATTGACCTATTCGATATTTCTATCGATTTGACGCTTAGCAGCCGCAATTAAGGTAAGTACGCCGATCAAATTGACATAGTCGGAGCACTCTTAGGGCTAACACTCTGGATCAAGAGCTCTTTTTCCCGCATTATGTGTTAAATAATTTAACAACATCAGCCCATCCCGATCTGCATAGTCATAAAATAATTTGCCAGATCGTGAGCTAAAACACAGGGACTCTGCCGTATGACAGCACACTCAGAAAATACGTCTCTTTACCTTTACGGTATTAAAAACTGCGATACGATCAAAAAAGCTAAAAAGTGGCTAGAAGAACAGCAGATTGCCTATCAATTCCATGATTACCGTGCCGACGGCCTAGATGCTGAACTGCTATGCACCTTTATCGATCAGTTGGGTTGGGAGTCACTGCTTAATACGCGTGGTACAACCTGGCGTAAACTCGATGAGTCTGTGCGCCAAAGTATCAATAATCCTGATTCAGCTGCTGAATTGATGCTGGCGCAGCCCGCAATCATCAAGCGGCCACTGCTCGCCCATAATCAGCGCATGCTGCTGGGATTCAATCCTGATCAATACACACAATTTTTAGCTGAGGAGAAAATACGATGACCTGCCCTGTTCTTGAGCTCACTCAGCAACTAATAAAATGCCGTTCCGTTAGCCCTGAAGATGCGGGCTGCCAAGATCTGTTAATTGACCGCCTCAAAGCGGTTGGCTTTACCATTGAAGACATGACCTTTGGTGATACACGAAATTTCTGGGCCTATCGCGGCGGAAAAGGGCCCACGCTGGCCTTCGCAGGTCATACCGACGTGGTTCCAAGCGGCGATGAATCTAAATGGACGAACCCGCCCTATGAACCGACCTTACGCGACGGCATGATCTATGGCCGAGGTGCCGCTGACATGAAAGGTTCATTGGCGGCGATGGTAGTTGCAGCTGAGCGTTTTGTCGAAGCAAACCCTGATCATCAAGGTCGCCTCGCCTTTTTGATCACTTCAGATGAAGAAGCTAGTGCGGTAAACGGCACGGTTAAAGTGGTTGAGCAACTGACAGCGAGAAAAGAAAAAGTAGAATATTGCTTAGTGGGCGAGCCATCCAGCACCGAAAGAGTTGGGGACGTTGTCAAAAATGGCCGTCGTGGGTCAATGACCGCGAACCTCTACATCCAAGGTATTCAAGGCCATGTCGCCTACCCGCACCTAGCTGATAACCCGATTCATAAAGCCGCACCGATGCTTCACGAACTCGTGAATGAAATCTGGGATGAGGGCAACGAATTTTTCCCGCCGACCAGCATGCAAATTGCCAATATGGCGGCAGGAACGGGAAGCAACAACGTGATCCCCGGTGAACTTTATGTACAGTTTAATTTCCGTTTCAGCACCGAATCGACGGTAGAATCAATTAAGGCTCGTGTAAAAGACCTGCTAGATCGCCATCAGTTAAATTATAAATTAGAATGGAATGTATCAGGGTTACCTTTCTTGACCCCGCGAGGTCATCTGGTCGATGCCGTCGTCAACGCCATTGAGCATTATGGGGAAATAACGCCTCAGTTGCTGACTACCGGCGGCACTTCTGATGGACGCTTTATCGCGCAGATGGGCACTCAGGTGGTTGAACTGGGGCCAGTCAATGCCACTATTCATAAAATTGATGAATGTGTTCATGCCGCTGACCTACAATTACTCAGCCGTATGTACCAAAGAATCATGGAGCAACTCATCGTATGATGACGATGGCAATGCTGACCGGACAAAGCACAGAGCATCTTGCCGTGCTCTGCGGTCATCATCGTTTACAGCCTGAGGCCATTGAGGCTTTTCAGGCATTACAACGTGCGGCAAAAAATGCGGGATTTAATTTACAGCCCGCAAGTACGTTTAGAGATTTCGCTCGCCAGCAGGCTATTTGGAATGCCAAGTTTGAAGGTGAGCGCGCCGTTCTAGATGAAAATAGCCAGCCGATAGACATCAGTACGCTAACCAACGGAGAGCTGTGCTGCGCCATTTTACGCTGGTCTGCGCTGCCCGGAGCTAGCCGACACCATTGGGGAACCGATCTTGATATCTACGATCCTGACCTCCTACCTGAGGGTAAAAAACTTCAGCTAGAGCCATGGGAATATCTTGAGGGTGGATATTTCTCTGCCTTGAGTCAATGGCTAACAGCTAATATGGAGCAGTTTGGTTTCTATCGTCCATTTAGTGATGAAGAACAAGGCGTTGCAGTAGAGCCGTGGCATCTCAGTTATCGGCCACTATCAAGGTTAGCAGAACATCAACTAACTGAAGACGTACTTAAAAATGCCTGGCAAGGGCAGCATATTGCCGGTTCAGATTGGCTAATCCCTCATCTGTCCGACGTTTTTTCTCGTTTTATTACCGTAAAAGACAGGGGGCAGCCATGCAATGGTTAGCCGACTACTGGTGGATAATTCTACTAGTTTTGATTGGGATGGTCTGGAATGGGATGAAAGCTTTGCTCAAAGTTGACCACAAAAGTTTTTTGAGCAATAAACCTGAATTGCCTCCGCATCGCGATAATAACGCAGAATGGGACAAGGACGACGACTGGCCAAAAAAACAATAAGCCGCTGCTCTTCTCCCCATATACCAAAGGGCAACGTAAGTTGCCCTTTGGTTATCGACTAAATAATTATTTAAACGCAATCAGATCGCCACGTTTCCCGCTTATAGCTTCATCCCAGTAGCGCTGGGGAATATATGCACGTAAACGCTCAAGCGCTAAATCCATCATATTCTGATCAATCGCATGGCCAATCGGCTCGATATCCAAAGTAAAATCGGAGCCCTGTTCACGCATTTTTTCTGCCGCACGTTGCGCATTCTCAATGGCAATCACTCGATCTTCGCTACCATGGATCATATGCACTACGGTATCGCCCAAACTTTTTTCCGGTAATGCTGCAAAGCGACCGCTAAACGACACGACCCTTCCAGCTAAATTGGGTACCGCTTTCACGGCTTCTAAAGCCATGATAGCGCCTTGCGAGAAGCCAACTAACGCAGTTGCAGCCGGATTCACATCAGCAACGCGCTGCCAATATCGCACGATCTCAATAAACTGTGGCATCGCTTCATTAACGCGCTCAATGCGATTCTCTTCCGTCACACCACTTACGGAAAACCACTGTAACCCTTGCCCACCAGAGATCAAGTGAGGAGAGCCTATGCTGACAACCAATGAATGTGGAAATGCTTGGGCAAAATACTCGCCAATACTTCCCATTGAGACAGGGTTATCACCAACGCCATGAAACAGCAAAATCAGCTGCTCTGCCGGTGTTGCAGGGCTTTGGACAACATGATGTTCGTGTTTCATTAGATACTCCTCGCTGGATAAAAAGATGTCATTCACCGACATCATCTGTTGAAGAGTACTATACGCCGAAGAATTCACAGGAAAATCGGGTTTCCCTGATGATGTTGTTCTATTTTTTTGCGCAATCGTCTGATTCAACGACCAGATAATAATGCAAAAAAATGGCCTCACTAAAGAGGCCATTTCATTCATTGGAGTTCCCTCTGTAGCCTAAGCTACAGAGGGAGTTCATACCAGATAACTGCCCGAAATCCTTTCAGCACAAAAGTTATCACTTGGACGCTAGCAATAACCTCTGCATACAGCTATCTCATAGTATGAATAGGTTACCAGCTGTATTTCACGCCAGCGTTAAGAGCCCATGGTTGGTCAACATCGCTGCCGCCCAAGTAGCTGTAACCAGCGTAAGTGCTGAAGTTCTTAGTAAAGTTAAACTGTCCACCTGCACCGACGCGTACTGCAGAGCCACCTTGACCGTTATCAATCTTGTCGCCGTTGATTTTGCCGTCATTGCTACCAGCATCATCATAAACGTAGGCCAGATTGAAGTACGGAGTCAGAGATTGCTCGTTCGCATAGTCAAAGCGGTAGTCAGCATTGATACCCGCTTCATAGCGCATGCTGTCGTAGCTTTGATCGTTAACAGCCATACCGTTGCTGGTACGATAGCTATCGCTATCCATGAACAGGCCTGAAACGCTAGCATACGGGCTCAGTTTACCTTGGGTATCAAGTGCGATGTCATAACCCAGTTTCAGACCGAAGCCCCAGCCGTCGTTGCTGGTTGAACCTGAAGTATGGTCGCCGTTGCTCATATCAGCATCCAAATCGTTGCTGTAATGCGCGTAGCTCAATGATGAATCCAAGAAGATATTGTTATCAAACTTAGCTGAAGAGTAGATACGAGCAGATTGGCTATCCTGATCTACGCTACCGCTATGGTCGCTAACATCGCCTTTTGCGAAGCCTGCAGACATACCAATCAGCCAGTTTGCGTAGTTGCCGTCGATAACTTTATCAACACCAATCATAACGCCGTTGATATCCTGATCGTAGTTAACAGCGCCGCCGTCAGCGTTGACATGACCACCGAAGTAGCTGACCCATGCACCACCAGCATCACCCACGCTATCACGAGTCTGAGTCTGGCGACGTTCCAGAGTATCCTGCTCCATATGCCAGATATTGGCATTAGCAGAAGGAATGCTCAGCGCCATGTTAGCCGCATCAGTCAATTCACGCTGGTTCAGAACGACAGTATCGCCACGTTGCTGTGCTTCATAGGTGTACGCACCCAAATCAGCTTTGTTGCCCGCAGTGAAGGTTGCATGCGTGTCAGTATTATTGTCGTATACGCGGATAACTTCTTTATCTTTGTAATCAGCAATAGAGCCTTTACCGGTTGCGTTATCAATACGCACGTTGTAGTTGCCGCTCACGTCGCCGTTAACGGCTAAGTGACCGTCAGAGTTAATAGCCACAACACCGTGGTCATAACCCGTCGCATTTACGTCATTGGTGACGTAACGCGCATTACCCATATCTGAATTCAAGACGTATTCACGGCTACCTACATTCAGGATACCGCCATCGCTTAATATCAGGCTATGAGTATCGGTCTGGCCTAAACCTAGGTTCAGCTCACCACCGTTGGTGACAGTAATGGTATTAGCATACAGAGCCGCAGTTTCTTCAGTCAGTTTAACCTGGCTGCCGCTGTTGATGTTCAGAGAGTCAGTAGCAACACCGTCGTTATAGCCATATACATCAGGGATAGTAGTCCCTGCGCTGTTGCTATCGCCGATCTGCATTGAAGAACCGTTATTCAGTGTAATGCTGTCAGCCAACAAGCTCGAATTCACAACATTAATTTGGGAACCGTTATTGACGGTCAAAGTGTCAATGTTAGAAGACTTACGGGTATCCCACTCAGAACTGTTATCTAGAGTAATATTGAACAGACCGCTCTGATAAACAGATGCTGAAGTGAGATCGCCATCGGCATTGAACTCATCCGTTGGCCACAGGCTATTAGGGCTGTAATCATACAAAGTATTAGTGCGTTCAACGCTAGACATCGCCGCACCAACCCACTTGCTACCGTTGGTTAATGTCAGGTTTAACGAATCTTGGTCATCCCAGCCATTGGTGTCTTTAATTCCATCGCCATTAGAATCATGGCCAACTGGATCAAAATTCTTATCAAATACGCTATAGAACAGAACATCGCCAGTCAACGTTGAATGATCAAACGTTGCAGTAGTTTGCATAGCGTTATCAATGCGACTTGCTGCAACAATCAATGCGGCATCGTCATAGCCAGCATCGCTTGTTCCGGCATAGTCACTTGGTTTGTTAGATTGACCATAAAAGCCTGTATTTCCCAACTCAGAGTATGCACCTGAAGTCACTACAGAATCTTTAACAGTTAAAGTATCTGTGAAAATCTCTGGGTTATTGGTTACATCATCTGGCCAATAGTAGTTCTGCGTTAAGGTAATACCTGCGATGTGTGAGTTATTCTGGATAACAATATTTGCTTCCTGATCCAGAGTAATTGCATTACCCAATCCGTAGGTATTATAAGTATCATGATCGCGAACATCATTGTTAGTCACGTCATAATCATAATGCTCGTAGGTATCATCGATTGTAGAATTATCAACGGTTAACTGTAATGTACCTAGTTTATGTTCGAAACCATCGCCAGCACATTCATCAGTTATACAAGATGATGTAACCATACCGTGAATAGTGCTGTTAGTAATATTTAAAGTGTCATCCGGACTGGTTAAATCGTAAGCAAGATAATAGGTTGAGATAACACCATTAACGACAGATTTATTGATTACTGGATAGATATCACCACCGTAATATCCGTCAGTTGTATTATTCCAGCCAACATAACCATCAAAATCTACATACCCATCAACAGAACTACCCGTGGTGGCACGAACATGATTGCCGTAACCAAGATCATGGCCGTATGTTTCGTATGTAGTACCTGAAATATCATTTGTAGCAGCTACTGCAGCTTGCGCCGCGATAGCCATAGAGCAAGCCAATGCCAGACGCGATAAAGCCGTCTTTTTCTTCCAAGAAGACATCTGTTATTCCCTCATTATAGGCAACGTTAATTCATAACCCATCAGAGATGAATATAGTTATGAATTGTTGATACTTTTAAAATATAAACTGCTGTTTGAAAGTGCGTTCGCCAAGATTCAGCGGAATTAAATAATAATTAAGGAGTAAATTTAATTCAACTAAAAAAGCATTTTAAATAGAAGAGAAATTAAGATGAATAAAAACAAAAAACTTTCAGAGTACCAAGTAATAATATCAATTTTATTAATCATAAATTAAATAAAACAAAATCACTGAAAACAAAGAAATATAATAGAAATTCAATAAACTACATATGACACTTAAATGATAAAAAAACAAACATCAACGCTATTTTTTGGAATGCTTTATAAAATAAGATACAAGATTCCTCAATACAGCTACCAGAGCCTTTTTACCTGAGATTTTGTATTTTTTACATAACAAATCAATGCTCATTTTTTCAGTTATAAAATCATTAAGAATGAAATTCCCTGCATTATCAGGAAATTTATCAGCACATCTAATTAGCGCATAAATAGAAACATCAAGCGGGCGAGAGGAATATGCAAAACCGTGAAGTTCATCCCAATCATCGTGGTTAAGGGACAGATCTTTTACCACCTTTACCGGCAGCTGAAGTTTGAGTTTTTGTTGGATAAAGTATCCATCACGCCGTAAACGTAGGCGTAATTTATCCAAAAGTGACCGCGAATGTGCATTGAAGGGCAACATCGCCATCGCCGTATAGCAACCGCTACTTGCCTCAAGGTGGGTACCAAAACGCACGAGCTCAAAGCCACATTGATGCCAGAAATGGTAAAGCTCTGGCGTATACCCAAAACTAACAGAAACAAAGTCTAGCCCTTCTTCTCGAGCTTGTTGAATAGCAGAAACCACCAACGATTTCGCGACGCCTTGGCGCCGCCATGCTGGAAATACCGCAATTCGACTTATTCGACGAGAACGTAATACCGCCGCCTGCCATTGACCACCGTGGGCGGCAAGAGATTGAGCAACTAAACTTCCTTTAGGCCGACGTTCACCAGCCCAAACAGCTTTAGCCAGTGGCTCATCTAATCCACCCTCATCAACCATCCACAACGCAGCTGCAATAACATCGCCAGCAAAACTGCCATACAAATGATTGCCTACGCCATCCATTAAACGACGTAAATCTAGCGGCGTTGTTTTGTAGTGTGCACTCGTGAGGAGCGTATAAAAATCACACATTTTATTTGGGCAAGTCAGCCATTCGGACTGACTCAGCCTTTTCGATTTAAATTCAATAGCCTTTACTTGTGGCTCTTGCGGCTCTTCAAATAACAGCAAAGACTTTAGCCAAGACTCAACGGGATCGCTGATTGCCCAACGCATAGGCTGTTCTAAGAAAAAGGTTCGGCAAGAGGGCAGAGAAGCACAGAATTTAAGTAAAAAACCACGTCCGGTACCTTCGTACCCTTGTACGGTTGTGGTCAATAACACCTGGGGGAAAAACGCGATTAGCTCACGCAGCATGGGGGCAGGAATCACGGCGGCTTCATCAATCAGCAACCAATCAACATCTTCAGGCGCTTGTTGTCGGCATTGTTCTAGCAGCGCGTCTGGCGCATAGAAATCAACGCCTTCGCCCTGTTGTGACAACATTTGCGTTGCCATTTTGCTTGGCCCTGTTACCCAGCATTTGCCCTTTACACGTTCTGCCAGCATACCCGCCAGCGTTGATTTTCCTCTACCACGTTCACCAATCACCACGTTAATAGGCTGCTTATCGTTCAACAGAGCTTGCAAAATACCTGTCTGCTCGGCCGTGGGCAATCCGTTTGGGCGTAGCCACTCAGAGCGCGGTTTCAGCGGAGGGATTTTTTGCTCGCCATTTTGCTTCCAAATAGCAATTTCCAGTTGTTCAAGCGTAACCCTTTGAAAATGATGAACGAAATGAGGAGTGGCAATAGGTTCAGGCTGTTCACTCCAACGCAGACTATCGAGATCTGGTTGGCTACCCCATTGCTCCCAGTCAGGAACTAAGACAATAAGCCAATGCCCTGCACTGATAGCGCCAGCCACCGCGGCTAGCGCTTCAGCGTGAAATCCTGCAGCTGCATTAAAAACCACATGCCCAAGTTCTTGCCCCAATAATCCTTTGGCAAGATGGGGAGCAATAGACCTAACCTCTTGCGGCGCGCTTTCACCAACCCACAGAAGCGGTGAACACAACGTCGGCAAAATCTCTGCCATAACCTGCTGATGCCAATCAGCATCACCGCTAACGATGAGTAAACGGCGAATACCCGCTCGCTGCATTGAGGAAATAGATGAAGAAAGCGGCATAAGAGTCTGCGTTGTCAGCAAAGTTAGCGGATGATTATACTCGAATTATTAGCGTACAGCGGTGCTATCACGTTGATTTCATACCCCACACATATAAATGTGCAGGGTATCAATACCGCGATCAGTTGGCTGATGCGAAAGTATTACAACTATTCGGATTACCGCTGTCAAAACCGCGTTTAAACCATGTATAACGCTGTTCAGATGTGCCGTGGGTAAAACTGTCTGGGATCACTCGCCCTTGGCTCTGCTGTTGCAAACGGTCATCGCCAATAGCCTGTGCGGCATTCAGCGCTTCTTCCAAATCGCCCTGCTCCAGCACCTGCTGATTCTGCATGAAATGTCCCCACACGCCAGCGAAGCAGTCAGCCTGAAGTTCCATTTTCACCGAGAGTCGATTTTGTTCAGCCTTGCTTGCTCCTTGCTGCATCTGCCGAATTTTCGGCTCAATGCCCAGCAGGTTTTGTACATGGTGCCCAACCTCGTGTGCAACCACATAACCCTGAGCGAAATCGCCGTCAGCACCCAGCTTATCTTTCATCTCTTGGTAGAAAGAGAGATCGATATACACGGTTTTATCTGCCGGACAATAAAAAGGTCCCATTACCGACTGCCCCGTGCCACACCCCGTGCGCGTAGCACCACGATAGAGCACCAGTTTAGGATCTTGATACTGTTTCCCCATTTTCTGGAACAGCTGGCTCCAGGTGTCTTCCGTTGAAGCCAAAATAACGGAAGTAAACTTAGCCATCTGGTTATCTTCTGGCGAATTGACCTGTTGGCTTTGCGTTTGGGTTTGACCAACGGGCGCTTCGCCGTTAAGCAGCGGCGTTAAGTCCACACCGTAATATCCCGCGACCAGTACAACCACCAGCAGAATCAGTCCACCTTTACCACGCGGTACACGAAAACCACCGCCACCTAAACCACCGGATGAACCCGTGGAATCTCCACGTCGATCTTCAACGTTGTCGCTTTCACGACGCCCTTGCCAGCGCATAGTTAAACCTCAGAAATTACATGATGCCTTAATGGTAGGAAATTGCTGGCGCGAATACCATAAAAAGGAGGAATCAGATAATGAAATACATCATTGCAGATAGAGATATCTGGTATTTCAATTCATTGGCGGGTAATAAAAATGACAACAGAGGCTTTCGCCTCTGCTGTTTTACGCAATTTTTTAGCGGAAACTTAATCGAGTTTCACGCCGATACGATGTGCAACTTCTTCATAAGCTTCGATCAGGCCACCCAGACTCTGACGATAGCGGTCTTTATCCATCTTGTTCAGCGTTTCTTTATCCCACAGGCGGCTACCGTCTGGTGAGAACTCATCGCCAAGAACGACTTGGCCTTTAAACAAGCCGAATTCGAGTTTGAAATCGACCAGAATCAGTCCTGCATCACCAAAAATCTTGCTCAGCACATCGTTAACTTTGTAGCTCAGTGCTTTCATGGTGGCTAAGTTTTCTTCGCTTACCCAGCCAAAAGTACGGCAGTATGATTCATTCACCATCGGATCGTGCATAGCGTCGTTTTTCAGGAACAGATCAAACAGTGGTGGATTGAGAGGCGTCCCCTCTTCAATTCCCAAACGTTTCACCAATGAACCTGCGGCACGGTTTCGGATCACGCATTCAACCGGAACCATCTCCAGTTTTTTTACCAACACTTCAGTATCAGAGAGTAAGCGCTCCATCTGAGTCGGGATCCCCGCATCTTCCAGTTTGCTCATGATGAAATGGTTAAATTTATTGTTAACCATGCCTTTACGATCAAACTGCTCAATGCGCTGGCCATCCAGTGCTGATGTATCATTTCGGAACTCAAGAATCAGCAAATCCGGGTTTTCAGTGGTGTACACGGTTTTTGCTTTGCCGCGATACAACTCAGCGAGCTTTTGCATTTTGCTTACTCCATAGGTTTAAGAACATAAAAAATGAAATCAGCAGCTTTGGGTCAAAGCGCATCAATTTAGGGGCATTATACGCCAGCCAAACGATTGCGCATTAAAAAAATGAAATAAAAAAAGAGGCCGAAGCCCCTTTTTACATTTCTATGGTTCGTGCGATTACTGGCTAGCTTTTACTTTCGCAAACGCCGCTTGGAACACGCTCACCAACGCATCGTTCTGCGACTGGCTCAGTGGAGCCCCTTTGCTGTCAAGGAATTGCAGACTGGTACGGTTATCTAAATCACCGACCTGAATCTTATAATCACCTTCTTTCAGCTCAGGGGCTTTCGCCCCCAAATCATCCCAGCTACTGCTGCTGATCGATTTATAGGTCACGGAGATTGTCCCCTGCGGACGGCTACGATCGGTCACTTTCATGCCGATATGTTCAAGCGTTGCCGGTAAACGATCCCAAACCGCAGTGTAAGGCGCACGCGCGATCAACACCGGTAAGCCCGTATCATCAGCGCCGCTCTGTACGTCAATATCACCCACCTGACGGTTGGCACGTGCGTTAGCCTGATCGGTTTGATATTTATCCAAACCGCTGACAATATCGTTCAGCACAGAAACCGCGTAACGCTGAGTCTGTGAATCCTCAGTGATC
Organism: Hafnia sp.; assembly: GCF_036648275.1. Classification (NCBI taxonomy): domain Bacteria; kingdom Pseudomonadati; phylum Pseudomonadota; class Gammaproteobacteria; order Enterobacterales; family Hafniaceae; genus Hafnia; species Hafnia sp. Next base: position 158,787 of record NZ_JAVXIQ010000002.1, read on the forward strand.
GCTGTGTCGCCCTGCTTCAAGCCTAAGGATTTAACCACAACCGCCGTTTGGTAGCCCTGTGGCTGCACAGATACCTGATAACGGCCTTGATACTGCACGTCTTCGTCGCCACGCTGGAAGTTAATCCAATCGGTCGTCAGCGTTTGTCCTGCATCGTTGCGGCTAGCAATAGGATAATTTAATCCCTGTACTGCCTGCGCAACCTGAGACCACAGGCTGCTTGCACCCGGCGTGCTCTCAACCAACACAATCGCTGCACCATTAACAAACTGGCCACGAGAACCGTTCAGCAGAGCCAATGGCTGCGCCGGTGGTCGAATATCCAACGCTTTGCCTACGTTACCCTGAGCCGCATTTAAGCGCACATCATAAGCACCGTTTTGCACCGGCAGAATCATCCCTGCGGGCGTTTTCAATTCGGACAGCGTAGAAGCATCAAGATAAGCCTCATCGCCGCTCACCTGACGCTTATAGCGCTGATCGGTCGAACATGCAGACAGCATCATCACCAAAGAAATGCCAACGACAGTCGCTACCGCCGACTTTTGTACTAAGTAAGCCATTCAATCTCCCTAAGAGTTACAGCAAGCCGACATGTTTAAGCGCTTGTTCTACGACAGGACGAGCCTTATCGCTAATTGGCGTCATTGGTAAACGCATCGTGTCGGTTGCTATGAGTCCCAATACCTTACAGGCCCATTTCACCGGTATCGGGTTTGCTTCTACAAATAACTGTTGATGCAGCGCCATTAAACGCTGATTCAGCTTACGCGCTTTAGCGAAATCGCCTTCGGCAGCAAGCTTACAGAGTTCAGCCATTTCACGCGCAGCAACGTTTGCTGTGACAGAAATAACGCCCTGACCACCCAGTTGCATAAAGTCCAGAGCCGTTGCGTCATCGCCGCTTAGCAAAATAAAGCTATCGTCGTTGACCAGTTCTTGGATCTGACTAACACGACTTAAGTTCCCGGTCGCTTCTTTTACAGCAACAATATTTTTAATCTCTGCCAAACGAGCAATCGTTTCTGGCAGCATATCGCATCCCGTACGCGAAGGTACGTTATACAAAATCTGTGGTAAATCAGTATGTTCAGCGATAGCTTTAAAGTGCTGGAACAAACCTTCCTGCATTGGCTTATTGTAATACGGCGTGACCGTCAGACAACCAACGACGCCCGTATTATTGAAGCGCTCGGTCAAAGCAATCGCTTCCGTGGTAGCATTTGCTCCAGCGCCAGCAATCACAGGGATTCTGCCATCAGCAAGATCCAGCGTCTGTAGCACCACATCGACGTGCTCGTCGTGATTTAGCGTGGCAGATTCGCCGGTGGTTCCTACGGATACAATCGCAGACGTCCCGCTGGCCACATGATAATCAATCAATTTCTTCAAGCTAGCGCGATCGACCTGACCTTTGTCATCCATCGGCGTAACCAGCGCAACAATACTTCCCGTGAACATTGACAGTCCCTCCACAAACAGGTTCCTCATGGTACTTTTGAAAGCGATCGCAAAGCAAGTAAACATCTATGTGCTAACTGCTTGTCGAGGCGTTTTTTTTGTGTTTACCTTGGGACACCACCACAAAGTCAGGAAGAATGCTCTTGCCACAGCCCAATCAACACTATTTAGTCATTACAGCCTTAGGCGTAGATCGCCCCGGTATCGTCAATAACATCACCCGCCATGTAAGCAGCTGCGGATGCAATATTGAAGACAGCCGTTTGGCAATGTTGGGCGAAGAGTTCACTTTTATCATGCTGCTATCCGGTAGCTGGAATGCAATTACCCTCATTGAATCCACTTTACCGCTTAAGGGCGTTGAGATGGATTTGCTGATCGTGATGAAACGCACAACGTGGCATGAACGCCCAACCATGCCAGCCACCGTATGGGTGCAGGTTGAAGTCAAAGACTCCCCGCACATCATCGAGCGCTTCACCGACCTGTTTGATTCACACCACATGAATATTGCCGAACTGGTTTCTAAAACCCAACTGAGCCAAGACTCTACGGCACCAAAATTGTATATTCAGATCACCGCACACAGCCCTGCCAGTCAGGATGCAGAAAGTATTGAGCAAGCTTTTGAGAAGCTCTGTACAGAACTCAGCGCGCAAGGCAGTATAAACGTCGTGAACTATTCCCTGCATGAAGATAAAGACGGAGAGCAGTAATGAGCCCATTGAAAGCCGGTAGCATCGCTCCTAAATTTACCTTGTTAGATCAAGATGGTGAGCAAATCAGCTTGACCGACTTCCAAGGTCAGAAAGTTTTAGTCTATTTCTATCCAAAAGCTATGACTCCAGGCTGTACCGTTCAAGCCTGTGGACTACGCGACAATATGGATGAATTGAAAAAACTGGGTGTAGAAGTGCTGGGTATTAGCACCGACAAACCCGAAAAACTTTCCCGCTTTGTAGAAAAAGAAGTGCTTAATTTCACTTTGCTATCTGATGAAGATCACAAAGTGTGCGAAGAGTTTGGCGTGTGGGGTGAGAAATCCTTCATGGGTAAAACCTACGACGGCATCCATCGCATCAGCTTCCTGATTGACGAAGAAGGCAAAGTTCAGCACGTATTCGACGATTTCAAAACCAGCAACCACCACGATATAGTTTTGGACTACGTCAAAAACAACGGTTAATAAACCTTTGCTTTAAAGCTTTAAAATGCCAACGCCCTGCATGCAGGGCGTTGTTTTTTTCAGGAACGCTAACGATTAATCCGCTTCAGAAATAAACTCGTCAGGCCAAGCGTGGATCACTGCTTTTACCAACGTCGCTAATGGAATCGCAAAGAAAACGCCCCAGAATCCCCATAGCCCACCAAAGATAATCACCGAAAGAATGATCACCAGCGGATGTAGATTCACCGCTTCCGAGAACAACAGCGGAACGAGTAGATTACCGTCAAGCCCTTGAACGACCAGATAAGCGACAAACAATGTCCAGAAATCAGCGCCGAGTCCCCATTGGAACAGCGCAACAATGACCACGGGGATCGTCACCAGCACCGCACCAATATACGGAATCAGTACCGAGAACCCGACCAGCACGGCCAACAGCAAGGCATAGTGCAAATCCACAACCAGAAAGACCAGATAAGTCGCCACGCCCACCACCACCATTTCGAGCACTTTGCCGCGAATATAGTTCGTGATTTGCTGATTCATCTCGATCCAAACCTGTCCGGCCAATCCGCGATCGCGCGGCAGCACCCGCCGAACAGCATTCAGCATTTGCTCTTTGTCTTTCAGCAGGAAAAATACCATCAGCGGCACGAGAATAAGATAAATCGCCAGCGTAAGCAGTCCCACCAGCGATGCCAGTGATAATTTCACCACCGACTCTCCCATCACCGCCAACTTGGCGCGGGTATTCTCTACCACCATATCAATAATGCCCGCATCCATCAGCGCCGGATAACGCCTTGGCAGCGTTGCTGCAAATTCATAAAAACGCGTCACCATTTTCGGCATATCAGCCAGCAGGTTGAATCCCTGCTGCCAAACCGCGGGTGCAATGACGAAAACAGACAGCAACGTAATGCCGCCAAAGACAATCAGCACGGCAACCACGGCCCATACGCGCGAAAAACCAATCAGCTGAAGTTTATGCGTTGGCCATTCCAACAGATAGGCGAGAACAATCGCCACCAGCAACGGGGCTAAGATCCCATTGAAAAAATAAATGATACAAAAGCCGACGAGCAGGATAGTCAGTAATGCTATTGCCTGTGGATCGGTAAAGCGTCGTCGATACCACTGCATTAACATATCAAGCATGCGGGTCACTCCTTAAGCTGCACAAGCGTACAGTTCTTATCCTTGAAAAGAGCTGGCAAAAAGCCAATAACGTAAAATGATGATTTTGCTGTCATGGCGGCGTGGAGTCGATCCTACTATGATGGCAGAATGAGTGTAATAGAGAGTGGCGTAGTTAAGAAGAACTCTTACAAGCCTTTGCTGTCAAAAATGCCATTGTGGATACTAAACCAATGCGTTATATCCTAATGATTCGTGTTTCTGCCAAGCAAAACTCCCCACATGGGTACAGATGAAACTGAATGGAACTGTCTCTTATGACTTCTCGGTTTAAAACATCGGTTATCGCGACGATAGTTGCTGGTTTATTGCTGACTGGCTCCATGCCTAGCCAAGCAGATCCAAACGATGACCAACTGCCTGACATTGGTACTACCGCAGGGAACACGCTCAGCATCAACCAAGAGCTGGCAATGGGTGATTTTTACGTGCGCCAGCTCCGTGCCAGTACGCCGCTTATCAACGATCCCCTATTGATGGAATATATCAACGGACTGGGAATGCGTTTGGTATCCCATGCCCACTCGGTACGTACGCCGTTTCACTTCTATTTAGTGCGCAATGACGAAATCAACGCCTTCGCCTTCTTCGGCGGCAACGTGGTTTTGCACTCCGCGCTATTCCGCTATACCGATAACGAAAGCCAGCTGGCTTCGGTTATGGCGCATGAAATCTCCCACGTTACCCAGCGCCATTTAGCCCGTGCGATGGAAGAACAACAGCGTACAGCGCCATTGACCTGGGTGGGTGCTCTGGGCTCAATCTTACTCGCAATGGCCAGCCCACAGGCGGGTATGGCTGCTTTGAGCGGCACCTTAGCCGGTAGCCAACAAAATATGATCAGCTTTACTCAGCAAAATGAGCAAGAAGCTGACCGCATCGGTCTTCAGGTTTTACAACGTTCCGGCTTCGATCCGCAGGCCATGCCAAGTTTTCTGCAAAAGCTGTCCGATCAATCGCGCTATTCATCAAAGCCACCTGAAATTTTGCTGACTCACCCCCTGCCAGACAGCCGCCTCTCCGATACGCGCAACCGTGCAAACCAGATGCCACCGCATCCTGTTCAATCGTCCCAGGACTACTTATTAGCGAAAGTACGTGCGCTAGGCATGTACAGCGGCGGTCAGGATGGCAATACGTTCCTGACTGAAGATGTTCTTAAGGCGATGGAAAGCGGTAACGTTCGCGAACAAACCGCCGCTCGCTATGGCCGAGCTATCTTATTCAGCCAAGCCAATAAATATGATGATGCGCGCAAGATGCTACAACCGTTGCTCGATAGCCAGCCAGACAATATCTGGTTTATCGACCTGATGACCGATATCGATTTAGAGCAGAAGAAAGCGCCATCGGCTATTGCTCGCTTGGAATCAGCGCTAGCTAAAAACCGTAATGAACCCGTGTTACAAATTAACTTGGCGAATGCGTACGTTGAAGGTAATCAGCCAGCCAAAGCGTCACGAATTCTTTATCGCTACACCTTTGATCATCCAAACGATCCTAACGGTTGGGATATTCTCGCTCAGGCTAGCGCCGCGCAGGGGATTCGTGATGAAGAGCTTTCCGCCCGCGCAGAAAGCTTGGCGCTGGTAGGACAATTAGATCAAGCGATTGGCTTGCTCAGCAACGCCAGTGCCCTGATGCCGGTGGGCAGCCTAAAACAGGCACGCTACGACGCACGTATCGATCAACTACGCCAACTACAACAAAGCTTCAAGCAATATCAACGCGGAGGCCGCTAAGGAAAACCTATGCCACAACACGTCACGATTTATCACAATCCTCGCTGCTCTAAGAGCCGTGAAACACTCGCGCTGATTAAAGAACAAGGTATTGAGCCCACTATCGTGCATTATCTGGAGACGCCTCCCGATGCTGCAACGCTGAAAACGCTGCTGAAAGAACTCGGGTTCACTTCCGCTCGCCAACTGATGCGCCATAAAGAAGATCTGTATAAAGAACTTAACCTTGCCGATGAATCGTTAACTGAAGATCAGCTTATCGACGCCATGATCAACAACCCGAAATTGATCGAGCGCCCAATCGTCGTTAAAGGCAAAAAAGCCCGTATAGGTCGCCCTCCTGAGCAGGTATTAGAGATTCTTTAACGCGAGGTTTTCATATGGAACAGCCCGTCTTAAAAGGCAAATGTGTAGAGCTTCACCCGATGCAGGTTGAACATCGCCAGCCAATTATCGATGCCGCCTCAGACGGGCAACTGTGGGAAATGACGCTAACGGTCATCCCAAGCCCGCAGTCCATTGATAAATATCTCACTCACGCTTTCGAGCAACGCGAAAACGGCAGTCAAATGCCGTTTGTTATCGTCGATGCCGACAGCCGCAAAGTGGTCGGGTGCACCCGATTTTGGAAAATTGATCCCGCCAACCGAAAACTCGAAATTGGTCATACGTGGCTGAGCCATTCCTTCCAACGTTCAGGCATCAATACCGAAGCCAAATACCTGCTGCTTAGCTATGCGTTTGAAGTGATGAACTGCGTTCGCGTACAGTTCACCACCGATGAAAACAACGCTCGTTCCCGCGCGGCTATTTTACGCATTGGCGCACAGCAAGAAGGCATTATTCGCCACGAACGGATCATGCCTGATGGACGCAAACGCAATTCGGTGCGGTTTAGTATTATCGATGATGAATGGGAAGCGGTGAAAGCTGGGCTTGAAAGCAAAATGCAAAATTAACAGCCGGTCGTTTGGTCACTTAGGTAGAAATTGTCACTCCAGTTCAGGATGCACCATTCACGGCGCATCCTCTTAGGCGAAAACCTACAGGCCATAACTATGGCTTAGCTTTCTCCGTATACCACACGAAATCCGCATTACTTTTATCCACCTTAACGCCCTCTTCCGCTAACATCACAACCGTTAACTCCGTCATCGGCGCAACGTCTTCAATGTGCAGAGGAACACCCAGCGCTCGATTGGCGTGATAGCCTCCCACGATGAGCAGCGCGGGCGTTGGTGCAGCAAGCAAACTTTCTGCCATACGGCGATCGCGCTGCTGCTGAATAGCCAACATCGCCTCGGCCTGTTTAGGCTCTAATTTACCACCGTGAGACTCTTCAATCGTTTTCGTGATGGCTGCTCGCACAGACGGCTGAGTGCTTAGTGCACCGGTGACAGGAAGTGGATGCTCGTAGAATTTTTTGATTTCGCTGCGATCAAGATTGGCAGATAGCAACGGGTATGGCCCTTGCAGTGCAGCGGTGGCAACGCCAGAGTAGAGCTCCCATTTCCACCCTTTCTGCCATGCTGTTTGTTCTGTAATCTGCTGACCGGTCAACGTTTCCCCCTGCTTGAGTCGATCTTTCACCGCGTTCACTTTTTCTTGTTGGTTCGGCGTAATCATTTCCATTAATACGCTGCCCTGCGTGCGCTGACGCGGAAGTTGCTCAACCAACCACTGCTCAATTTGATGATGCTGTAAATTGTCGTGCTTTTCGCCAACGATGACGCGAGGCTGAGTGCTCAGTTTAGCGAGCAACTGCTGTGGGGTAAGTTTTTGTCCGGTATGCAGATCGACGATATTGTCTTGCGGTACTGCATTGATAGTCTGGGCGTGCTGGCCAATTCCGCAGGCGCTCAGCAGGAAAACCGCCGCCAGTAGTCCAATCTTTTTCATGCCATAACCTTTGAGTCCATTAAGTTTCAACCTAGTTTAAACTTAATGATAATCATTGTCATATGACATTCACTGGCAGCGGCAGGTCAACTAGTCGATATTGAGGCTCATCACAGAAACCCATTCGCCTGAGACTTCGCGTTTCTCAATTTCTTGCCACCCCAATTTCTGGTACAGGCTCTGCTGATCGGGGGTATAGAGATATAGCTGCTTGATACCTTGCTCTTGAGCATGGGCCACGCAGGCTTTGGTAAGTGCAGAGCCAACACCTTTGCCGCGGTGCTCTGGAGGCGTAAACACTTCGCCTAGCCAAAATTTACGCTCAGGACGATCGTCCAATTCATGGATAATCACGCTAGCGGTGCCCAATAGCTGGCCATCTTCAACGTAAGCCACCAAGGTAAACTCTTCACTGTCTGGCTGATTACGCATGATAAAACGCTGCTGGATACCTTCCTGCGTACTCCAACGCGGTAGGCTTGACCATTCCCAATGCAGCAATGCGGCTATTTGCGGGATATAGGGTGAGTTATCGTTAATTTTTGCAATCAACATAGCAATTCCCTCAGCAATTGAAATGCCGCCCACGGCGCGCAGACGGCATTAGAAAACCCAACAATAACAGCTTTTACAGCGGTTGCGTTTGTGCTTCTACCACGGATAACGCCACCATATTAACAATGCGGCGCACAGAGGCAATCGAGGTCAAAATATGCACAGGTTTGCTGACGCCCATCAATACCGGCCCAACGGTAACCCCCTCAGAAGACGAAACGCGCAACAGGTTATAGCTGATACGTGCAGCCTCCATATTCGGCATGATCAAAATATTAGCCGCGCCCTTCAGCGGACTGTCTGGCATGACATCATTACGGATACTTTCGACCAGCGCGGCATCGCCGTGCATTTCGCCATCGATCTCAAGCTCAGGCGCTGCGGCATTCACTAATTCTAGCGTACGACGCATTTTACGTGCGGCAGGACAGTCTGATGCCCCAAAACTAGAGTGTGATAGCAACGCAACTTTAGGCTCAATACCAAAACGGCGTACCGTTTCCGCCGCCATCAGCGTAATTTCAGCCAGCTGTTCAGCGGTTGGATCGTCGTTGACGTAGGTATCGGCAATGAAGGTGTTGCCGCTTGGCAGCAACAACGCGTTCATGGCGCCCGCCACGTGCGCCCCTTCACGGAAACCAAACACGTTATGTACCACTTCATAATGCTCGTGGTAATTACCGATAGTGCCGCAAATCATGGCGTCGGCCTCACCGCGTTGCAGCATGATGGCCGCAATCAGGGTCGGATTACCAATCACCGCGCGACGCGCCTGCTCTTGGGAAACACCGCGACGCTTCATGATCTCGTAGTATTCACGCCAGTACTCGTTGAAACGTGGATCGGACTCGTTATTCACGATCTCAAAATCTTTACCCGCTTCAATTTGCAGGCCAAGTTTTTTCAGACGCATTTCGATAACGTCAGGACGGCCAACCAAAATCGGTGAAGCAATGCCCAGCGTAACCAGCTCTTGAGTCGCATGTAACACGCGCTCTTCTTCGCCTTCGGCCAGCACCACACGTTTTTTCTCTTTTTTCGCCTGAGAGAAAATCGGCTTCATAAACAGGTTAGTTTTATACACGAACTCGGTCAGATGCTCGATGTAAGCATCAAAATCTTCTATTGGCCGCGTCGCCACGCCAGAATCCATCGCTGCTTTCGCTACGGCTGGGGCGATTTTCACAATCAGACGAGGATCGAAAGGTTTTGGAATAATGTATTCAGGGCCAAAAGAGAGATCCTGATCGCCATAGGCGGAAGCCACAACGTCGCTCTGCTCTGCCAATGCTAAATCAGCAATCGCATGCACGCAGGCCAGCTTCATCTCTTCGTTAATGGTGGTTGCGCCAACGTCTAATGCACCACGGAAAATGAACGGGAAGCACAGAACGTTGTTAACCTGATTTGGGAAGTCGGAACGCCCAGTACATATGATCGCATCGGGTCGAACGGCCTTAGCCAGCGGAGGTAAAATTTCTGGCTCAGGGTTAGCCAACGCTAAAATCAGCGGGTCTCGAGCCATGGTTTTCACCATGTCTTGCGTCATTACGCCTGGCCCAGAGCAGCCGAGGAAAATATCCGCATTGGGGATCGCATCAGCAAGCGAGCGCCAACCGTTATCTTTGATCGCATAGGCCTGTTTACTTTCGGCCATATTCTCTTCGCGACCTTGATAAATCACGCCTTTGGAGTCACAGGCCGTGATATTTTCACGCTTCAGCCCTAATGCCACCAGCAGATTTAAGCAGGCAATAGCCGATGCCCCTGCGCCAGAAACCACAAGACGCACATCGCTAATCTGTTTTTTCACCACGCGCAAACCGTTAAGCACCGCGGCGGTACAAATGATGGCGGTTCCGTGCTGATCGTCGTGGAAGACCGGAATCTTCATGCGCTCGCGTAGTTTCTTCTCAATGTAGAAACACTCGGGCGCTTTGATATCTTCAAGGTTAATCCCACCAAAAGTAGGTTCCAGCGCGGCGACCACGTCGATCAGTTTATCAGGGTCGAGCTCATCAACTTCGATATCGAAAACGTCAATACCCGCAAATTTTTTAAACAAAACGCCTTTGCCTTCCATCACGGGCTTACCCGCCAAGGCACCGATATTGCCCAAACCAAGCACCGCCGTACCGTTAGAGATAACGGCTACTAAGTTTCCACGCGCGGTGTATTTATAGGCAGCAAGCGGATCGGCAGCGATTTCCAAACAGGGAGCTGCTACGCCTGGGGAATAAGCTAAGGCCAAATCACGCTGTGTGGCGAGGGGTTTGGTCGGCACGACCTGAATTTTGCCTGGGATTGGGAACTCGTGGAAATCAAGCGCACTTTGTTTTAATTGTTCGTCCATCGTAGGGTCCTTTTTTACTTTATTTCATCGGTGTTTAACGCAAAGGAAACCCCACCAGTATAGTGAGCAAAACAACTTAATCTATGAAGCACGCCATAAACAACAAAACAAAAAGTGTTATTTATCGCAACAATTTGCTCATAGCTAGGGAACCAACAGGACATATCAGGAGGGAATTCAGAAAGGGTGGCCCATCGTGTTCACGCTAGGCCATAAGCAGATTAATTCATCCAGCCCTGAATTTGGGCGTATTGCAGCAGCATGATGGTTTTGCCATCTTTAATTTCGCCGCTCTTAATCATTTCAAGGGCCTGCTGGAAAGGAAGCTCTAAGAGTTCGATATCTTCATCTTCAATTCCGCCACCGGCCGCCACTTTTTGGCTGTTGGTGTACGGAGCCGCAAAGAAATGAATAATTTCAGTTACGCCGCCGGGCGACATATAGGCCTCAAAGACTTTAGTCACTTGGCCAACTTCAAAACCGGTTTCTTCCATCGCTTCTCGACGCACGCAATCTTCTGGCGCATCGTTATCCAGCAAGCCAGCGATGGTTTCGATCAACAGACCGTCGCGGTTACCGTTAAGATAGGTTGGAATACGGAACTGGCGAATGAGCACAACCGTTTTTTTCTCCACGCTGTACAGCAACAGCGTAGCGCCATTTCCACGGTCATAGACCTCGCGCATTTGGCGTACCGTGCCGCCATTATGTCGCGTTAAATCATAGGTGTATTGACGCAGGACTGCCCAATGATCGGATAACACCTTGTTGCTGATCATTTCAATTTTCACGCAGTACAACTCCCTTACAGATGCAGGGCTCATGAGATTTGAGCGGAAGAAGCAATGTACGCCAACGGATGAGGGACATCAATGCGCAGGAAGGCGCAAGCCAGCCCATTGGCTCAGCTACGGCAGCATAAGCTAGGGCTGTTTACAGCGATAAAATCTCTTTCACAAACGGAATAGTCAGCTTGCGCTGCGCCGTTATCGACGCATGATCCAGCTGATCCAGCGTCATAAAGAGCGTTCGCATTTCGCGATCTAACCGCTTTAATAAGAATCGGCCCACGTCCTCAGGCAGCTCAAAACCGCGTAGTTTTGAACGCAGCTGTAAAGCCAAGAGTTTATCTTCATCGCCGAGCGGCTGGAGTTTATAGATTTGTCCCCAGTCTAGGCGCGAAGCCAGATCGGGCAAATGAAGATTAAGCTGACGAGGTGGGCGATCGCCGGTGATCAGCAATCGGGTACGACCGGTTTCAAGAATGCGATTATAGAGATTGAAAATCGCCATTTCCCACTCTTCCTCTCCGGCGATGCATTCAATGTTATCAATGCAAACCAACGAGAGTTGCTCCATGCCGTCTAACACTTCAGGCACAAAGTAGGCGCGCTTATCCAAAGGCACATAGCCCACGGCTTCACCGCGCTGAGAAAGTTCTGCACAGGCCGCATGCAACAGATGGCTACGCCCTCCGCCCTCACGCGACCAGAAATAGATATAAGTACCATGCTCCTGCTGCAAAGCGCCCTGCAATGCGGCTAACAGAGAAGAATTCTCTCCCGAATAGAAACTCGCAAAAGTCTCGTCATCAGGCAAATAAAGTGGCAGTGAAAGCTGTGCCGGCGTGTTCAGAAGCACCTCAAACCAAAACAGGCAAAAAAACGCCGCCAGTTTAACACATAAACTGGCGGCTGTTGAGCGAGGATCGTCAGGATCAGATTAACGCGCAGGCGTTTGCTCTTCGTCTGCTTCCTCGAGGATCACTTCTTCACCACGAACCATGCTGATCACTTTGAATAACAGACTCATAGCAATACCGACAATCGTCGCCAGCGCCATGCCTTTCAATTCAGCGGCACCAATGTGGATCGTCGCGCCGCTTACGCCAATAATCAAAATAATCGAGGTCAGGATCAGGTTCTGCGCTTTGTTGTAGTCCACTTTGGATTCAATCAACACACGAATACCCGATGCACCGATTACGCCGTACAACAGCAGCGAAACACCGCCCATAACCGGTACGGGCACCATCTGAATCGCCGCCGCCAGCTTGCCGATACAAGACAGCAGAATGGCCAGAACCGCCGCTCCGCCAATCACCCATGTGCTATACACTTTAGTAATCGCCATCACGCCGATATTTTCGCCGTAGGTGGTATTCGGCGTTGAACCAAAGAAACCCGAGAACATGGTTGATAGACCATTCGCAAACATCGAACGATGCAAACCAGGGTCACGCAGCAAATCTTTCTTCACGATATTCGCCGTCACCACCAAATGGCCCACGTGCTCGGCAATCACCACCAGCGCGGCAGGCAGAATAGTCAGGATCGCAAACCACTCAAACTTCGGCGTATAGAAGGTCGGTAATGCAAACCAATGTGCATCGCGGATAGGTGTCAAATCCACCACGCCCATGGCAAATGACAGCGCATATCCTGCCAACACACCGATTAAGATAGGGATAATCGCTAAAAAGCCGCGGAACAGCACCGAGCCCAGCACGGTTACTCCTAAGGTCACCATAGAAATGGTGATCGTAGTGGTATCTACCGACGCACCGCTGGCTGGCAATAGGCCCGCCATATTCGCAGCAACGCCTGCCAATTCAAGTCCGATAACCGCAACAATCGCCCCCATCGCCGCCGGCGGGAACATCACATCCAGCCAGCCTGTACCGGCTTTTTTCACAATCAGCGCCACCAAGCAGAACAGCGCCCCGCAAACAATAAAGCCACCGAGCGCCAGCTCATAGCCTAAAGGTAACAGCAGCATAACCGGTGAAATAAAGGCAAAACTCGATCCCAAATAAGCCGGGATTTTTCCCTTACAGATAAATAAATACAGCAGCGTACCGACGCCGTTAAACAGCAAGACCGTCGCAGGGTTTATCTTGAATAGAATAGGCACCAGAACCGTTGCGCCAAACATGGCGAACAAATGCTGGAAGCTCAACGGAATCGTTTGCAAAAGCGGTGGGCGTTCGCTTACTCCGATGACGCGACGAGTCATGTTTTTATCCTCTAAGTGATTTTATTGAATAGTCAGGTGTTGTGTTTTTAGCTTGGTCTATACCGCCTCAAGAATGCTGGGTATAGACCAAAAAAAAGCCGACTCTCAAGTCGGCTCAATCATTATTTCGTACCAAATATCTTATCGCCCGCATCGCCCAAGCCAGGAATGATGTACCCCTTCTCATTCAAGCCCTGATCGATAGACGCGGTGTACAGCTCAACGTCTGGGTGCACTTTTTCTAACGCCGCAATACCTTCTGGCGCAGCAACCAGTACTAATACTTTAATGCTGTGACAGCCTGCTTTTTTCAGCAGATCGATAGTTGCAATCATAGAACCACCGGTTGCCAACATAGGGTCAACCACCAGCGCCATACGCTCATCGATGTTTGAAACCAATTTCTGGAAGTAAGGCACTGGCTCCAGAGTTTCTTCGTCGCGGTAAACACCAACAACGCTGATACGTGCGCTTGGAACATGTTCCAGCACGCCTTCCATCATGCCCAAACCTGCGCGCAGGATTGGAACCACGGTGATTTTTTTACCTTTGATCTGATCGACTTCGACAGGACCACACCAACCATCAATTGTTACTTTTTCTGTTTCGAGGTCTGCGGTCGCTTCATAGGTCAGTAAACTCCCGACCTCTGATGCCAGTTCACGAAAACGTTTGGTGCTAATATCGTTCTCGCGCATCAAGCCCAGTTTATGTCTTACGAGCGGGTGTTTTACTTCGACGATCTTCATCATTTCATCTCCCAGGTTGCGGTCAGCGCAAAAAAAAATCGCGAGATTATAACGCCTTTTAAATTCCGCGCCACCGTTAAAATCATGATCCAGATCAGCTTAGATGAGATCTCCACTGTTTACAGGAAAAAATCAGATCCCCTTCACAAGCCGCTCGCAAACGTTTGCCTAGACTGTTAGAATTGCCGCGCTTTTGAATATTTCAGTGTGTGTTCTGTTATCCGATGCAAGTGTAAGCCGCGCCGTTACTGAGTTAGCGGTTCCTCTTCACTCCTGATATCAGAACTCATCCTAACCGCCATGGGGATTTTCGCAGTGACCGACAAAACCGCTCTCAGTTACAAAGACGCAGGTGTAGACATTGATGCTGGCAATGCCTTAGTTGATCGCATTAAAGGTGTGGTAAAAGAAACTCGTCGCCCGGAAGTCATGGGTGGTCTGGGTGGATTTGGCGCACTTTGTGCCCTGCCGCAAAAGTATCGCGAACCCATTCTGGTTTCAGGCACCGACGGTGTCGGCACCAAATTACGTCTGGCGATGGACTTAAAACGTCACGACACAATCGGTATTGATTTGGTCGCGATGTGCGTTAATGACTTAGTCGTTCAAGGCGCTGAACCGCTGTTTTTCCTCGATTATTATGCGACCGGAAAATTAGACGTAGATACCGCAGCTAGCGTCATCACCGGCATTGCCGAGGGCTGCAAGCAGTCAGGCTGCGCACTGGTGGGTGGTGAAACCGCTGAAATGCCGGGTATGTATCACGGCGAAGATTACGACGTTGCAGGCTTCTGCGTTGGCGTAGTTGAAAAGTCCGAGATCATTGACGGCAGCAAGGTTCAAGCGGGCGATGTCCTTATTGCGCTGGGCGCAAGCGGCCCACATTCCAACGGCTATTCGCTAGTACGCAAGATTTTGGAAGTCAGCCATACCGATCCGCTCAAAGAAGAGCTAGATGGCAAACCGCTGGCAGACCATTTACTGGCGCCAACCAAGATCTACGTAAAATCCATTCTTAAGCTGATTGAAGAGCACGACATCCATGCGATTGCCCACCTCACCGGCGGCGGTTTCTGGGAAAATATCCCACGCGTACTGCCAGAAGGCACGCAGGCCGTTATCGACGAATCCAGCTGGCAGTGGCCATCGGTCTTTAACTGGCTGCAACAGGCAGGCAACGTCAGCCGACACGAAATGTACCGCACCTTTAACTGCGGCGTAGGCATGATCATCGCTCTGCCTGCTTCAGAGGTGGATGCGGCGATTGCGCTCATGAATGCCCACGGCGAAAAAGCGTGGAAAATCGGTGCGATAGCGGCGTCAAATACTGACGAACGTGTTGTGATCAACGCATAAGCGACTGAGCAAATGAAAAACATCGTCGTTTTAATTTCCGGCAACGGTAGCAACCTACAGGCGTTAATTGACGCCTGTAACGATGGTCGCATCCGTGGACGCATCAGCGCCGTGTTCAGCAATAAGGCAAACGCCTATGGCCTTGAACGTGCGGCACAGGATGCCATTCCCGCGCACTATCTGGATCCCAAATCCTATGCCGACCGCGATGCTTTTGATCTGGCGTTAATGCAAGAGATCGACGGCTTCCAGCCAGACTTAGTGGTTCTAGCGGGCTACATGCGTATTTTATCTCCGCGTTTTGTGCAGCATTACCAAGGACGGATGCTCAATATCCACCCTTCTCTGCTACCCAAATATCCGGGATTACACACGCACCAACAGGCGCTGAACAACGGCGATGAAGAACATGGCACCTCGGTGCATTTTGTTACCGATGAGCTTGACGGCGGGCCGGTTGTTCTACAGGCCAAAGTCCCGATCTTCGATCATGACAGCGAAGATGAAATTATTGAGCGTGTTCAGGTACAAGAGCATTGCATCTATCCGCTGGTTGTAAGCTGGTTTATTGATGGACGCTTAAAGGCCAAAGACGATGCTGCATGGTTAGACGGCGTTCGTTTACCCCCGCAGGGGTATGCGCCAGACTAAACAACGTTTCACCGTCGCAATAAACAAAATCCCTAGCCTTGGCTGGGGATTTTTGTATTTTCCGCCTTCAAGCAACTTGAATTATTTTGGGTATAATACAGTCTGTAGTATTCACTACATCGGCTATTTAGCTGAAACTTATGACAGTGAGAGGAATCAACATGTCCAGCGACAACAACGTCAGACTGCGCCCCCTGGAACGGGAAGACTTGACGTTCGTTCATCAACTCGACAATAACGCCAGCATCATGCGTTATTGGTTTGAAGAACCTTATATTGCCTTTGTAGAACTCTCTGAGCTGTATGACAAACACATTCACGATCAGAGCGAACGCCGCTTCGTGGTTGAGCACGACGGAGTGAAAATTGGCCTAGTCGAATTGGTTGAGATTGACCACATTCACCGCCGCGCCGAATTCCAAATCATCATCGACCCAGCCCATCAAGGCCACGGTTATGCCAGCAAAGCGGCACAGTTGGCTTTGGATCATGGTTTTTCGGTGCTCAATCTCTACAAACTGTATTTAATCGTCGATAAAGAAAACCAAAAGGCGATTCATATTTACAGCAAGTTAGGGTTCAAAATCGAAGGCGAGCTAATCCACGAATTCTTCATCAACGGCGAATACCGCAACGCGATCCGTATGTGTATTTTCCAGCCGGATTATTTGGCGAAATATAAATCCCCCACGCCGCCGGTGAATCCAAATTCAATGTAGGTTTGGGCACAGAGCCATAGTGTAAGGTTTCGACCGCTTTGCTTATGAGGCCTTGGTGTAAGGTTTCGTACGCCTATCAATAACAGCTATCGCATATAGCTAAATCGAAGGCGTCCGATGAGGGGCGCCAGCGCGCGCCCCTTCAATCCTCGCGCTTTTATCCGAGATGCCATCTCCGCGCCGGGTCGGCATGCGCCATCCCTGGCGCCTCCTCCCCTCGTGAAAACATCCTGTTTTCACTGCTCTAAATGCCACGACTTAAACTCAAAAAAAGATAGAGCTTTTGTCTTTTGCTTTTTGCCTTTTGTTTTTGGGTTTGACCTTCTCCGGCACGTTACCGGACAGCCGAGTGAATCATGCAGGTTAGGATTCGCCTACAGGGATGTAGGCGAAAGAACGGAGGAGCCAGGATGGCGATTGCCGTTCGTTCCGTTAAGACCGAAATGATGAATGAGGGCACCCGCGTAGCGGGCTGGGAGGTGGTGCCAAGCCGGGTTGTTAGGGGGCGGCGATTGGCCCCCTAACACGGACGCCTGTACGATGAATATGTAGGACTCAGTATTTTAGGCGGACGTAACCTTTCACCGCACTTAAGCTATAACGGCGATTGAGCCGCTTGCTCGGACGTCTGCACCATGCACAGGTAGAATTCGGGATTTTAGACGGACGTAACTTTTCACCATGCTCCCATAGCCATGGGCATACAAAAACTCACCCATATCTCCCCGTAATATAATCTTCCGTCTTCTTCTGCCTCGGCGAGGTAAACAACGTATCGGTATCGGCGTATTCCACTACTTCACCCTGATGGATAAACGCGGTGTAATCTGACACGCGTGCCGCCTGCTGCATGTTATGGGTTACCAGCACCACGCTGTAATTTTCTTTAAGTCCAACAATCAACTCTTCAATGGTCAACGTGGAAATAGGATCCAGTGCAGACGTCGGTTCATCGAGCAACAATACCTCTGGCTCAATCGCAATCGCGCGCGCAATCACCAAACGCTGTTGTTGGCCGCTGGATAATTTAAAGGCGTTATCGCTCAAGCGCCCTTTCACCTCATGCCAAAGCGCAGCCTGACGCAATGCCCGCTCGACGGTTTCATCCAGTATCCGCCGATCGCGCACACCATTTAAACGCAGGCCGTACACCACGTTTTCATAGATCGATTTCGGAAACGGATTGGGCCGTTGGAATACCATTCCTACGCGGCGGCGAAGAGAGGCAACATCAATATCGTCACCGCTCACACGGCTCCCATTGACGCTTACTTCCCCTTCAACGCGGCACTGCTCGACCAAATCGTTCATACGGTTAAAACAGCGTAGCAGCGTTGATTTTCCACAGCCGGAAGGCCCAATAAGCGCCGTAACACGATTCTTTGGCAGCGACAGATTCACGTCAAACAGCACCTGCTTCGTGCCGTAAAACAGATTTAAATTTTTCGTCGCTAATGCAGTTTGCTCTGGCGGCAAATGATGCACATCCAGCAGGGGCAATATTTCCGGTGCGGTTAAACCCACGGACATGACTCCTCAGAAAAAATAACTAGAGCGACAGCGCGCGATATTTCTCACGCAGGTAATGACGAATCGACATCGCGGCCAAATTTAGCCCCACCACCAGCGTCACCAGCAAAAATGCGGTCGCGAAGACCAGAGGGCGCGCGGCTTCCACGTTAGGACTTTGCAACGCCCCGTCATAAACCTGAAAACCCAGATGCATGAACTTTCTATCCAGATGCAAATAAGGGAACACAGCATCAATCGGCAATTCAGGCACCGATTTCACCACGCCTACCAGCATCAACGGTGCGGTTTCACCCGCCGCGCGCGCAATGGCCAAGATCAATCCGGTCAGCATGGCGGGTACCGCTAGCGGTAAAACCACCCGCCGCAAGGTTTCCGCCTTGGTGGCGCCTAGCGCCAGTGAGCCCTGCCGCAACGACGCGGGAATGCGTGCCAGTCCCTCTTCGGTGGAAACAATCACCACCGGCAACGTCAGTAGCGCAAGGGTTAACGATGCCCAAAGCAGCCCTGGGGTTCCGAACGTTGGGTTAGGCAACGCCTCGCTGAAAAACAGCTGATCGATGGAACCACCCAGCACATAGACGAAGAAACCCAAACCAAAGATCCCATATACAATCGACGGCACGCCCGCCAAGTTGACCACGGCGATACGGATCAAACGGGTGAACCAGTTTTTACGCGCGTATTCGTGCAGATACACCGCCGCAATCACGCCTAATGGCATCACGATCACCGACATCAGTATCACCATCAGCATGGTGCCAAAAAGCGCTGGAAAAACACCGCCTTCCGTGTTGGATTCACGTGGATTATCCACCATGAATTTTTTAATCTGTTTCGCCCAGTGTCGAACCTTATCACCGGTGCTCATCGCGTTAGGCATCCATGCATCATGAATTTCATAAACCGGAATTTCTCGCTGAATGCCGTTCATATCACGCAGCAGCAAGCTGTCGCTTTTTTGGTCATGCTCAAGCGCATCCAAGCGGATCATTAATTGCTGATGCTTACGTTCCAACTCCAGCCGTTCGGCGCGAATTTGCGCCTGTAAACGATCGTTCCACGTTCCATTCATCTCGGCCTGACGCTGGCTTAAGCGCATTTTTTCAAACTGTGCGCTGATCGCCGAAAGCTGATGCTGGCGCAAATGCACAATCTTCTGAGTCAGGCCACGCGTGCGATCAATGCTGCTCTGAAGATCGCGCACCACTTGGCGCCCCACCAGCGGCTGGCCATTTTCTAACAGGCCAACCAGATAGCCATAGGCGTTCCCGTTATGCTCGCGTTCAAGCACCAACAGATCTTTAGGTTTCCGCGTATGGCGAATATCCTGCGCCAACAGGGTAACAAAATCTTGGTTTTGCCATTCACGGTTGCCCGTCTTGATGAGATAGCGCGACAGCGTTGTTGGTGCATCCGGCGCAAGCTTGATGCCCGCGTCCAGCAGTTGCTGGCGTGGGATCTGATTTATCGCATAGCGTTCGCCAATAATTCGCTGGCCATTATTCAGTTCAAATTCATAGACCGAATGCGGCCAGAAATAACGCATTCCCTGCCCCGCCAGCAACACAATCAGCCCCAATAACGCCAATAGGCTGATCGTGACCGCGCCTGCGCTGAGCCAAATCCAAGGCCGTCCGCTGCGGAACCATCGGCGCGCGCCTTGCTGTTGATTCGGCACTTGAGCAATTTGCTGATGACTCATAATCCCTCTCGCTCAGCGCTATAGCGCGTACGCAGTCTTAAGCGCACCGTTTCAGCAAAGGTATTCACCACAAAGGTAAACATAAACAGCACCAGCGCCGTTAAGAACAACACGCGATAGTGCGCGCTGCCCACCACCGCTTCCGGCATTTCAATCGCAATATTGGCAGCCAGCGCCCGCAGCCCTTGGAACGGCGTGTTATCCAATAGCGGCGTATTCCCTGTCGCCATCAAGACAATCATGGTTTCTCCCACGGCGCGCCCAAGTCCGATCATAAGCGCCGAGAAAATCCCAGCGCTGGCGCTCGGCAAAAGCACCCTCATCATGGTTTGCCACTGGGTCGCGCCGAGGGCCAATGAACCTTGCGCCAACGAGGCAGGCACGCTAAACAGCGCATCTTCTGCTAGCGAGAAAATCACCGGAACCAATGCAAAACCCAGCGCAATCGCCACCACGAGCGTATTCCGCTGATCGTAACCATCGCCTAAACGCTCATGCAGCGGCATTCTCCACAGCAAAATCTCAAGATGTGGAGCCATCATAAACCACAGCGTCAGCAGCCCTGCGAGCACCGGCAACAAAAGACACACATCGAGGCGATAGCCTGAACGCTTCGCCCACGTAGGAAAAATGCGCGTCCACAGCGCAGCGCTGGCCACAATAATGAGAGGAACCAGAATCGGTAGCGCGAGCAATGCTAAAAGATGGTTTTCGATAATAGGCGCCAGCCAAATCGCGGCAACTAAACCAATCACCACGGTGGGAAATGCGCCGATCATTTCAATAGCAGGCTTCACCACGCTTCGCTGGCGGGGTGACATAAAGCATGCGGTATACATAGCTCCAGCAACGGCTAACGGCGTCGCAAACAACAGCGCATAGAATGCGGCTTTCAAGGTGCCAAAAATCACCGGCCACAGGCTATATTTGGCCTGATAGTTATCGCTGCCGGAGGTGCTTTGCCATACATAGTCTGGAGTCGGGTGGTTCTCAAACCACGTTGGCTTCAACAAGGTTTGCCAGCTGATTTCAGGATAGTCATTACTCAGTGGATACCAAAACGTCCCTTGAGCAGTTTCAGCCAGAAGCCCTTTTCCCTGCGGATCAAACCACGCCGTTTTCACGCCAGACTTAATCGATGCCCGTAACACTGCGTTCTCTCGCAGTGAAGAATAAATGGCGAGCTCCCCCGTGGGCGCAATCGCGGCAAACACACGACGGTACGGTTCGTTAACCATCAGGCTATCGGCTAATGCAGGCTGATAACGACGGATCTGAGTCAGTTCGCGCTCGCCATTGCTTTGCACATCAAACCACTGACTAATCTGCCCTTGGCTGTTTTGTAACAGAAGCGAACTTGCGCCGGGTAAAAGCCCCATCGCAATCATTTTTTGCTGTTCAAACGTTAGCGTTTTTCCAACGCCCTCGAGCGCCGCATTCAGCGTGAACACCGTTAGGCTCGTGGGACTCAGCACAAACAGGCGGCGAGCGTCGGGAGAAAGCAAAACCTGAGTAACCGGCGTGTTTACCACTACCGGATGCACCTGCCAGCCCGTTGGCGTGGATTGCCCGAGCAGCAGTCGTCCATCCTGCGCAATAGCGGCAATAACCGGCCGCTTTTGCATCATGCCAAGACTGATTTGGCGTAACGGCTGGTGTTGAGTATCGAAAACCTCTGGCGTAGCACCGCGCAGATAGAGCCAATCAGGCACAAAATGTCCGGTATCGCCCGTTTTTCCCACCGGATGAAACTGTGGGCTGACCAATAGGATTTTGCCATCAGCGGTGGCGAGCGCCGTCGTAGGGAGATCGCCACTCACCGATGCAGCCGCACTCGGGGCTGACGGGGTGAATTGACGCGTCTGCAACGGCTGAGGATCTTTACCTTGCGGCTGCAAGGCAATAAACATCCCTTTGCCATCCGCATCGATACGCCATGCCATTTGATGGGTTGCGTCAACGCCAACGGCAAGCGCCGTCGTATTTTGAGGCCAAAGAAGCGCCTGAGGCTTACCGATGCTCGCCGGTTTAAACAACGGCCACACCGCAACCAACAGATACACGAAAATCAGCATCAGCATGGCTAACACCACCATTCCACCCGCACTCACGACGTAGCGAGTCAGACGATCTCGCCAAGCTCGACGCTTATCACGCATTATTAACGCTGGAGTGGTGTGCTGCATGCATATTCCATTAAGAGGCCATCAAAAAGCAGGTAGCATAATATGGCAACATTGTTAACGCCACATTACTGTTTGGTCATTGGACTTTCTCGTCAACTTCTCGCCATAATAAAGGCAGACACTGGGTACTCCCACTTCTATACCCAAAATCATTGAATCGAACGATACAGATTCAAGTATGGCGGGTATATCGTCGCCGTTTAGTATTGGAGTCACAATGGGTCAGGAAAAGCTCTATATCGATAAAGAACTGAGTTGGTTGTCATTTAACGAACGTGTTCTACAGGAAGCCGCGGACAAGAGCAATCCGCTCATTGAGCGTATGCGTTTTCTCGGGATCTATTCCAGCAATCTGGATGAATTCTATAAGGTCCGCTTTGCCGATCTGAAACGCCGCATTCTGATCAGTGAAGAGCAAGGCTCGACGGGCGCCTCACGACACCTCCTCAAAAAAATTCAGGCCAAGGTGCTGAAAACCGATCAGGAGTTCGACTCTTTATATAACGAACTGCTGCTGGAGATGGCACGTAATCAGATTTTCTTGATCAACGAACGCCAGCTTTCAGAAAATCAGCAGGTGTGGCTGCGCCAATATTTTAAAAATCACCTGCGCCAGCACATCACGCCGATCCTGATAAATAATGAAACCGATTTGGTTTCATTCTTAAAAGATGACTACACCTATTTAGCCGTCGAGATTATTCGCGGCCATCAGACAAGCTACGCGCTGTTGGAAATTCCGTCGGATAAAGTTGAGCGCTTCATCATTTTGCCGCCGGAAACGCCTCGCCGCCGCAAGCCAATGATTTTGGTTGATAACATTCTGCGATATTGTCTGGATGATATCTTCAAAGGCTTCTTTGATTACGATGCCTTGAACGCCTACTCCATGAAAATGACCCGCGATGCTGAATACGATCTGGTCACGGAGATGGAATCCAGCCTGATGGAACTCATGTCATCAAGCCTGAAACAACGCCTAACCGCAGAGCCAGTGCGCTTTGTCTATCAGCGTGATATGCCTGATGAGTTGGTCGAATTACTGCGTCAAAAGCTCGGGATTTCCTCCTACGATTCCGTCATCGCAGGCGGTCGCTACCACAATTTCAAAGACTTCATCAAATTCCCTAACGTGGGCAACGCCAACTTAGTGAATAAGCCGCTGCCGCGCCTACGCCATATCTGGTTTGATAAATTCCGCAACGGTTTCGACGCCATTCGCGATCACGACGTGCTGCTCTACTATCCGTATCACACGTTCGAGCACGTACTGGAGCTGCTGCGTCAGGCGTCCTTCGACCCTAGCGTGCTGGCGATAAAAATTAATATCTACCGCGTGGCTAAAGATTCTCGCATTATCGAATCGATGATCCACGCGGCGCACAACGGTAAAAAAGTCACCGTGGTAGTTGAGCTACAGGCGCGTTTCGATGAAGAAGCCAACATCCACTGGGCGAAGCGTTTAACCGAAGCCGGTGTGCACGTAATCTTCTCGGCTCCAGGTCTGAAAATTCACGCCAAACTGTTCCTGATTTCGCGTAAAGAAGGCGACCATATCGTGCGCTATGCGCATATCGGCACCGGCAACTTCAACGAAAAAACCGCGCGCGTCTATACCGACTACTCGCTGCTCACCGCCGATGCGCGTATCACCAACGAAGTGCGTCGGGTGTTTAATTTTATTGAAAACCCGTACCGTCCGGTCAGCTTTGAACACCTGATGGTATCGCCGCAAAACTCGCGCCGTATGCTGTATCAACTCATCGATCAGGAAATTACCAGCGCACAGGCCGGACTCAGCGCAGGGATCACCCTGAAGCTGAATAACCTCGTAGATAAAGGCTTGGTTGATCGCTTATATACCGCCTCTTCGGCAGGGGTCAAAATCCGCCTGCTGGTGCGTGGCATGTGCTCGCTGGTGCCTAATATTCCTGGCGTGAGCGATAACATTCAGATCACCAGTATCGTCGATCGATTCTTAGAGCATGCGCGCGTCTATGTATTTGAGAATCATGGCGATCCGCTGGTTTATCTCTCCTCTGCCGACTGGATGACCCGCAACATTGACTATCGCATCGAGGTTGCCGTTTCGCTGCTCGATCCAACGCTGCGCCAGCGTGTGTTAGATCTGCTCGAACTGCAATTCTGTGACACCGTTAAGGCGCGGTATCTTGATAAAGATCTCAGCAACCGTTATGTTCCGCGCGGAAATCGCCGCAAGGTGCGATCTCAGTTAGCGATTTATGATTACCTCAAGGCCCTTGAACAGCCTGATAACCAATAACAATTACAGACTTATAGGCCGCTTATGCCGCTAAATCATTCCAATAATAAACCGCAGGAAATTGCTGCAATCGATCTGGGCTCTAACAGTTTCCACATGGTTATTGCCCGCATCGTGAACGGCGCGCTTCAGGTTCTGGGACGCCTGAAGCAACGAGTCCATCTGGCCGATGGCCTTGATAGCAATAATATGCTCAGCGAAGAAGCCATGGAGCGCGGCATTGCCTGCCTCGCTCTGTTTGCTGAACGTTTACAAGGATTTCCTGAAGAAAACGTCTGTATCGTCGGTACGCACTCACTGCGCCAAGCCGCCAACGCCGAGGAATTTCTCAAGCGGGCAGCGAAGGTTATTCCTTATCCGATTGAGATCATCTCTGGTCACGAAGAAGCACGACTCATTTTTATGGGCGTGGCGCACACTCAGCCAGAAAAAGGCCGCAAGCTAGTGATCGACATCGGTGGCGGCTCTACTGAAATGGTTATCGGTGAAGACTTTGATCCACTGCTGGTCGAAAGCCGCCGGATGGGCTGCGTGAGTTTCGCCCGCCAATTCTTCCCTAACGGTGAAATCAGCAAAGATAACTTCCAGCGTGCTCGTTTAGCGGCGGCGCAAAAGCTGGAAAATATGGCGTGGCAGTATCGCATTCAAGGCTGGCAATCAGCGCTCGGTGCGTCCGGTTCCATCAAAGCCGCCCATGAAGTGTTGATTGCACTGGGTGAAAAAGATGGCCTCATCACGGCGGAGCGCCTTGAGTTGCTGCGTAATGAAGTACTTAAGTACAAGCGTTTCAGCGAATTAGCCTTACCGGGGCTTTCGGAAGATCGTCAGGCGGTGTTTGTACCGGGGCTATCGATTCTTTGCGGCGTGTTTGATGCGCTGGCGATCAAACAGCTACGACTGTCAGATGGCGCGCTGCGTGAAGGCGTGCTCTACGAGATGGAAGGACGTTTCCGCCATCAAGATATTCGCAGCCGAACCGCACGTAGCCTTGCGGAACACTACAATATCGATCACGAACAAGCCTATCGCGTGCTTAGCACGGTACAACAGCTTTACGCTCAGTGGATGGCTCAGAACAGCAAACTAGTTCATCCACAGCTAGAAGCGTTGCTCAATTGGGCTGCCATGCTGCATGAAGTGGGTCTGAGCATCAACCACAGCGGTATGCATCGCCATTCAGCCTATATCCTGCAAAACACCAACCTACCGGGGTTTAATCAGGAGCAACAATTGTTGCTAGCAACGCTGGTACGCTTCCATCGTAAAGGTGTGAAGCTGGATGAGCTGCCGCGCCTAACGTTGTTCAAGAAAAAGCAGTATATCCCGCTGATCCAAATCCTGCGCTTGGCGGCGTTGCTCAATAATCAACGCCAGTCCACGACTACACCAGAATCACTGGAGCTTGAAACCAACGGTTTTCATTGGATTCTTCGTTTCCCACAGGGTTATCTGCAACAAAATAACCTCGTACAGCTCGACGTAGAAAAAGAGCAGTCATACTGGAAGGACGTGGAAGGCTGGAGTTTGCTGGTGGAAGAACAGTTGTAGTCGCTACCAATGCCCCTCTCCTTCTGTTGGGAGGGGCGATTATCAAATCCCCAACTCCGCCCTCGCCTGTGCAATATCTGCCGCCGATAAAGGCATATAGCCATCTTGTGACACTAGTTTTTGGCCCTGCGCCGACAACACGCTATCCATAAAGGCGGCGGTTAGCGGCGATAAAGGTTTCCCCGGCGCTTTGTTCACATAGATATACAGATGGCGCACTAGCGGGTAGCGGCCTTGCACAATATTTTCCGCCGTTGGCTCAATCGCTGGGCCGCCAAACTGGCTAACCGCCAGCATATGCACGCCGCTGGCACGAAAACCAATGCTGGCATAGCCAATGCTATTAAGAGAACCCGCAACCGCCTGCACGACCGATGCCGAGCCTGGCAGTTCGTTGACACGTGGGCTGAAATCACCGTTACACAACACCTGCTGTTTGAAATAACCATAGGTTCCCGACGCCGAGTTGCGTCCATAGAGCGAAATGGCTCGCGACGTCCACTCTCCGCCCAAACCCAGCGTTTTCCATTGGGTAATCGGCGTTGAATCACCGCAGCGCAGCGTGCTGGAATAGATACTGTCTAGTTGATTAAAACTGATTTCACGCAGCGGATTATCTTGATGAACCAACACCACCAAGGCATCTAAAGCCACCGGCACCGCTAGCGGAGGATAACCATAGTGCTGTTCGAAAGCCGCGATTTCCGCCGCTTTCATCGGGCGACTCATCGGGCCTAGCTGAGCAGCGCCCGCAGCCAACGCGGTGGGCGCGCTGGACGAGCCCGCCGCCTGTAGTTGCACGTTGACATTAGGATTGTTTTGCGAAAAGTTATTTGCCCACAGTGCCATCAGGTTCACCATCGTATCCGAACCCGCACTGGACAAATTCCCCGACAGCATCGATTGGCCTATAGCCATCGCGGGTAACGAGATAAAACCACAAACGACGCCAATCAGCGCCGCCTTCCATTGTTTGATTTGACGTCCCTGCATCAGATTTCCTTGCTCGGTAGCCCTTTCTAGCCTTTGTTTTTTTGCGCCATGCTCTCACCTGCCAGTGGCACAATGAGATGCGGTGGCAGTGTAAACACAAAGCGCGTGCCCAAACCAATTTCACTCATGATATTGAGCGTGGCTTCATGATGATTCAACGCGTGTTTGACTATCGCCAGCCCTAAGCCGCTGCCACCGGTTTGGCGCGAGCGCGCTTTATCGACACGATAAAAACGTTCCGTTAAACGCCCCAAATGCTCCGCCGCAATGCCGGGCCCATTGTCGCTAACTTCAAACTGCGCCCCTTGAGTGGTTTGTTGCCAGCAGACTTCAATTTTGGTGCCGTCCGGCGTGTGGTTAACCGCGTTGTATACCAGATTAGAAACCGCGCTGCGCAGCTGATCGTCATTGCCAAACACTTTGAGTTTATCGTTGATGCGGAAGGTGATTTCATGGCGACCATTGCTCAACGACAGCGCCTCACGTTCCAGCATATGTAGCATCACGGGGACATCAACAATTTCATTCAAGGCAATCGGTGGAGCCGCTTCAATTTTAGATAGGGTTAATAGCTGCTTCACCAAGCTGTCCATACGCTTGGTCTGCTCTTGCATGGTCGCCAGCGCCTTTTGCCGCACCGGCGCCGCCATATCTTCATCGTTCATCATCTCGAGGTAGCCCTGTAGCACGGTCAACGGCGTGCGCAGTTCGTGGCTGACGTTGGCAAAGAAATTACGTCGCGTACCCTCTAACTGCCGCGTTTGAGTCACATCGCGTGCCACCATCAGCAGTTGGCCTTCGGCATACGGCATCACACGGAATTCAACGAAACGGCCATTATTAAGATGCAGCGTGAGCGGACGGGAGAAATCTTGCGATTGCAGATAATGCGTGAATTCGGGGTAGCGCAGAAGGTTAAGAATATGCTGACCATTATCCTCCGGCCAACGGAAACCTAGCAGGTGTTGCGCCAAGCCGTTACACCAGAAAATATTGCCTTCTTCAGTCGTCATAATCACCGCATCGGGCAAAGACTCTGCGCCGCTGCGAAAACGTTTAATCAGCAGTGCCAGCTCGCGACGACGGCGTCGATTACGCTGCTGCATCTGATACAGCCCATAGAACAACGGTTCCCAGCTTCCTCGCCCAGCGGGTGGTGTCATACTACGATCGACCCATAGCCAGTGCGAAAGGCGCAGCTGGTGATAGAAATGCCAGCCTAAAAGCGCAGACACCGCAGCCAGCAGAAACCACGGCAAATAGCCGATCAGCAGCCCAAGGATCACCGCCGGAATGCAGCAAAACAGCAGCTCCAGCAGCAGTCTTTTCCACGATAGGCGTTCAAGCACGATGTTGGCTCTTTGTTCTTAACAACATAGAAATAATAGACATAGTGATACCCAAAATCAGTGAGGCCCGACTAAGGGTCCCAATGCATAATCATACCGTTTACTTAAGCTCGATTTTAGGGGGAGTACACCGATGGGGTCGTAGCGGCGCAAGCCGCCGGAGCGCCCCGCGGTGTGCTAGACCCGTGTATCTCGATCTTTTAAACAAGCGTCACGGCATATGCATAGCGGGTTAGAAACGCGCCGAAAAACGATAACCCGTCCCACGTACGGTTTGCACCATTTTATCATGCCCGCTCAGCTCCAACGCTTTGCGCAGCCGGCGGATATGAACATCCACGGTGCGATCTTCTACATAAACGTTAGTGCCCCAGACATGATTTAGCAACTGCTCGCGGCTATAAACGCGCTCGGGGTGAGTCATGAAAAAATGCAGCAACTTAAACTCAGTCGGTCCCATATCCAACGGGGCTTCATTGGCCATCACGCGATGTGATGTCGGATCGAGACTCAGCCCCTGCACTTCGATCACCTCTTCCACCGCCATCGGTGAAATACGGCGCATCACGGCTTTAATTCTCGCCACCAGCTCTTTGGGCGAAAAAGGCTTGGTGATGTAATCATCTGCGCCCACTTCCAAACCACGCACGCGATCTTCTTCTTCACCGCGAGCAGTCAGCATCATCACCGGAATCTCACGCGTTAACGCCTCGCGCTTCATATGTTTGATGAACTGGATCCCAGAACCGCCGGGCAGCATCCAATCCAGCAGCACTAAATCAGGATAAGGCTCAGAGAGTGAGTTCACCGCGCTGTCATAATCTTCGGCTTCAACCGGTTGGTAGCCGTTTTGCTCTAAAACAAAACACACCATTTCACGAATTGGCGCTTCATCTTCTACTACCAATATGCGTCTGGCCATTGTTAATCCTGCTTAAGTTTGGTTGCGGGCGCCATTATGCGTCAGATTTATGACAGATTTATGAAAAAAAACAATATGCCCAGCATCACTGTAATAAATGGTTTTGTAAACCTAGAGCGATTATGGCCTTCACGCCGGACATGGGTTCACCTCCTCTTAAGATTGCGTATAATCGATTTCATTCTCCGCCGTGGCTCACGCCACGCTCAGCAAGGACAGCAGGACTCTCATGCGTCTTATCCATACTTCAGACTGGCACCTTGGTCAGCATTTTTATACCAAAAGCCGTAGCGCTGAACATCAGGCCTTTCTGCGCTGGCTCATTGAACAAGCATCGGCGCATCAGGTCGATGCCATTATTGTGGCGGGTGACGTATTTGATACCGGCTCACCGCCGAGTTATGCTCGCGAGCTGTATAACCGCTTCGTGGTGGAGTTACAGTCAACAGGTTGCCAATTAGTGGTGTTAGGTGGCAACCATGACTCCGTCGCCACGCTGAATGAGTCTCGCGCTTTACTCGCCTGCTTGAACACGCAGGTTATCGCCAGCAGCGCGGGCGATTTACAGCATCAGGTATTACGACTCAAACAGCGCGACGGCTCCGTTGGCGCTATTTTGTGCGCGGTGCCTTATCTGCGCCCAAGAGATATCCAAACCAGCTTAGCGGGGCAATCTGCCGCAGAAAAACAAAACGCCCTACAGCAGGCTATCGCCGCACATTACCAGTCGTTGTACGATCTGGCCGTTGCCGAACGCGACGCCCTCGGCGGAAACCTGCCGATTATTGCCACCGGACATCTCACCACCATCGGTGCCAGCACGTCTGACTCGGTACGTGATATCTACATTGGCTCACTTGATGCGTTCCCTGCTTCCGCGTTTCCTCCTGCCGATTACATTGCATTGGGCCATATTCATCGTCCCCAGCGTGTGACCAGCAGCGAGCATATTCGCTACAGCGGCTCACCGATCCCCCTTAGCTTCGATGAACTGGGCAGCGAAAAAAGCATCTGCTTAGTCGATTTCTCAGGTGCTGCGCTGGAAAAAGTGACGCTCTTGCCGGTTCCCCAATTTCAGCCAATGCAGCTCATCAAAGGCAGCATTGAGCAAATCGAGCAACAACTCGCTACGTTTAAACCCACCACGGCGGATCATAGTGAGAGCGAAAAACCGGTCTGGCTAGATATTGAAATCAGCAGCAGCGCCTATTTAAACGATCTCCAACGTCGAATCCAGCAGCAGGCAGAAAACCTTCCCGTTGAGGTGATTTTGCTGCGCCGCAGCAAAGAACAACGTTTAAGCGCCCTCACGCGCCAAGACAAAGAAACGCTGAGCGAGCTGAGCGTCAGCGACGTGTTTGAGCGCCGCTTGGCGCAGGAAGAAACCGACGATGAGGCGCTGATCGCGCAGCAATCACGCATTCGAAATCAATTCCATCAGGTGCTGGATGAACTGGTGTTAGACCACCAGCAAGATGAGACTCGCGAGGAGCATGACGCATGAAAATCCTCAGCCTACGGTTAAAAAATATCAACTCGCTCAAGGGCGAATGGAAGATCGATTTCACCCGTGAAGACTTTGCTAATAACGGCTTATTTGCCATCACCGGCCCAACCGGCGCGGGTAAAACGACGCTGCTTGACGCACTCTGTTTGGCGCTATATCACCAAACGCCGCGCTTGAAAGTGTCGCCAACGCAAAATGAACTGATGACACGCGGCACCGCAGAATCATTGGCCGAAGTTGAATTTGAAGTTAAAGGTGTCGGCTATCGCGCTTTCTGGAGCCAGCGCCGCGCCAATAATAAGCCTGATGGCAATCTACAAACGCCAAAGGTTGAGCTTGCGCATATCGCCGATGGTGAAATCATCACCGATAAAATCCAAACCAAGCTGCATAAAATTGCCGATATTACCGGTTTGGATTTTGGCCGTTTCACCAAGTCGATGATGCTGTCGCAGGGCCAGTTCGCGGCCTTCCTCAACGCCGATCCCGCTGAACGGGCTGAATTACTGGAAGAACTCACCGGCACCGAAATTTATGGGCAGCTATCGGAGCAAATATTCCAGCGTTTCAAACAGGCAAAAATCGATCTTGATACGCTGCATGAACGCGCCGCAGGCGTAGAGCTGCTCAGCGAAGAAGCGCTTAACCAACTCTCCGAGCGGTTGTCTGAATTACAACGTGAAGAACAGCAGCAAACGTCTTTGCGTCAAACGCTGATGACCGATCTCCAGTGGCTGCAAAAAAGCCAAGAACTCAGCCAAAACCGAGAACAGTGCACTCAGCGCGTTACCGCGGCATCGCAACAATGGCAAACCGCTCAGCCGGAAGTTTTACGACTAGAACGCAGTGAACCAGCGGAGAAACTGCGTCCTCTGTTGTTAACGCTACGCCAGACACGTGCTGATTTAGCATCAACGACTCAAAGCCAGCAACAGCGCGAACAGCAGCAACAACAGCTAACTTCGCAGATAGCGTCACTGCAAACCGCGTCAACGCAAGCGCTGCATGCCAAACAGCAACACCAGCAGCAACGTACCGCCACGGAAACGTTGATCAACCAACAGGTGGTGCCGCTTGATTCACGGCTGACGCAGATCCGCGAAGACCTGTTAGCTCAGCAGCAAAAACTCACGCAAATCAGTGAAGAAAAGCAGAAACAAGAAGCGGCGCTTAAGCAAAACCGAGAAAAGCTGCAAGCCCAGCAGCAGGAAATCAACCAGCTTCAGCAACAGTTGGCCGACACGGCACAGCACGCAGAGTGGAATAACCATTTAGGCCGTTGGAAAAACCAGTTCGAGCAATCTGCCGAACATCGCCAAAGCTTAAACGAACTATGTAAACGCATTGCCGATGCAGAAAAAAATATCGCAGCCGAAACCGAAAAACTTACGGCTCTTCAGCAGGCGGGCTCCCTACTCAATCAGCGTTTAGCTCAACAGCAAAAAATCTGCGCCGAAACGGAATTACAGCATCAGCAACTGGAGCAGACACACAGTTCAGCGCAGTTAGAAACACAGCGTGAAAAACTGCACCGCGGGCAACCAGCACGCCAGATTTTGATACAAACCAGCCCGTTATTTGGAAAAGCCTCACAGCGACAAAAACAATTGCAGGCGCAAAATACGCAACGCACGCAGGAACTACTCGCGCTGGAGCAACTTTTAGCCACCAAACGCTTGGCTTATAAAGAGAAACGTCAACATCTGAACGATCTGGAAAAGCAGATCGACCTACAGCGTCGGGTGATCGGACTCGAGCAAGAGCGAGCGCGTTTAGTCGCTGGCGATCCCTGCCCGCTTTGCGGATCGCTGGAGCATCCGGCGGTTAAAACCTACCAAACACCTGCGCTTTCAGACAGCGAACAGCACCGTGATGCGCTACGTATTGAAGTCGAAAACCTTGGCCGCGAAGGCAGCGAGCTGGGAGAGCGACACAAGCTGATGCTGCAAACTCAAAATCAG
Organism: Hafnia sp.; assembly: GCF_036648275.1. NCBI lineage: Bacteria > Pseudomonadati > Pseudomonadota > Gammaproteobacteria > Enterobacterales > Hafniaceae > Hafnia > Hafnia sp. Next base: position 191,637 of record NZ_JAVXIQ010000002.1, read on the forward strand.
CAGCAGCAAGAAATCCAAGCCGTTGAAGATGAAGTTACGCAGTATCAGCAGCGCTGGGCTCAGGCCGCGGCGGCACTCGAACTGAGCTTAGCGATTGACGACCGTGAGGGGCTGGAAAGCTATCTCACCGAAATCAATCAGCAAGAAGAAACGCTGCAAAACACGCTGCGCCAACGAGAGAATTTGAGCAAAAACTGGCAGCAGGCCAAAGATGCGCTGAACAACATTCAGCAAGAAGCGAACCAAACGCTACAGCAAATCAGCCTGTTGGAATTAAGCACTCAAACTCAGAGCAAACAGCTTAACGAGTGGCGCGAAGACTACAGTAAACAGTTAGCACAGCAGCAGCAACGTGACACCACCTTTGCCGATGAACTGCACAAACTGCAACTAACCGCACCGGTCTCTGGACACGAAGCCGAATGGCTGGAACAACGCCGCAACGAGTTTACGCTATGGCAACAGCGTCAAAACCACAGCCAAAAACTGGCGCTAGAAAATACACGCCTGATGGCGGAAGAGCACAGCCTAAGTCAAACCTGTACCGCACTGGAAACACAGTGGCAAACGCAACGTCAGCTTTGTTCTGAGCTTGAAAATCGTCTGAAACAAATGCAGGTCGAACGCCAAAGCCTGTTGAATGGGCGCAGCGTAGACGAGGTGCGTCAGTCATTAATGGAAACTGAGCAGCAGGTTGAAAACCAGCTTCAGCAAGCGCAACAAGCTGAAAACCAGATACGACAACAGCTCGACAAACTGAGCGGTGAGCTCGAAAGCGCTCAGCAACAGCGTCTACTGTTGGAACAACGGCTCAGCCAGCAGCAAACTGAATTCGAACAGGCACTCGCAAACAGCCAATTCGCTGATGAAAACACGTTGATTGCCGCGTTGTTAGACGAAAGCGAGCTCAAACGTCTGATTGCGCTGAGAGAACAATGTAAAAATCAGCTCTCGCAGGCTCAAGCCTTCTTGCAGCAGGCCGAAAGCGAACTCGCCCAGTGGATGGCACAACGCCCTGAGAATCTAGAAATCGATACCACGCTGGAAAACCTTAATCAGCAACTGGCTACGCTAGCTGAGCAGCTACGCGAGAACAGCGTGCAGCAGGGGCAAATTCAGCAGCAGATCCGCAGCGATGCCGAACGAAAACAGGGACAGCAAAGCCTCTTTGCGCGTATTGAACAGAGTAGGCAAGAGTATGAAGACTGGAGCTATCTCAACCAGTTAATTGGCTCAAGCAGCGGCGATAAATTCAGAAAGTTTGCGCAGGGTTTAACGTTAGATCATCTGGTCTATTTGGCCAACCAGCAGCTTGCCCGCCTGCACGGCCGCTATTTGCTGCAACGTAAAACCAGCGACGCGCTGGAGTTAGAAGTCGTTGATACATGGCAAGCCGATGCGGTACGCGATACTCGCACCTTATCCGGTGGTGAAAGCTTCTTGGTGAGTTTGGCACTGGCGCTGGCGTTATCCGATTTAGTCAGCCATAAAACCAGTATTGATTCGCTGTTCCTTGATGAAGGCTTCGGCACATTGGACGCAGAAACCCTTGATACCGCGCTTGATGCCCTCGATACGCTCAACGCAACCGGCAAAATGATTGGCGTCATCAGCCACGTTGAAGCCATGAAAGAGCGTATACCGGTGCAGATAAAAGTGAAGAAGGTGAATGGGCTAGGGATCAGCCGCTTGGAAGCCCAGTATGCGGTGGGAAGTGGGGAATAAAATATCCCCTATTCTTTATATTTTAATCAGCTCCGCTTTTGCGAGAGGGTGAGGTTCTAATGAACTTCACCCTCTCGGAATGTCAGTCGGAGCAGTACTTCATGCCATTCGTTCAATTTTTCTAAACACATCGTTATCAATAACTTGATTATTTTAACGATAGCCCATTGGTACAATCTTTTAAGTGGAGCAACTTAAAATTGAGCCAATTGGGATTAGAATATGAAAAGAGAAAAATGTGTTATCCAAAGTTTTCCTGCTGTAATAGATTGGATTAATCAAAATATCCACCAAGGAATCAATGCATCCGACGTGATAAAAATATCTGGGTATTCGCGCTCTTATTTTTTACGTGAATTTCAATTACACCACGGCGTTAGCGTTTCATCCTTCATCAAAACGACACGGTTAAAAGCATCTGCACAAAAGCTTATATCGACTGAGTTAAAAATTTTCGAAGTTGCACAGGAGATGGGATTTCCCAGCCAGAGTACCTTCTGTCAGATTTTTAAGGGCTATTTTAATATGTCGCCAACGGAATTCCGCTATCGTTCAATGCGGCCAACAATGTAATAAGAGACAATGCAATAAGAGACAATTCAATAAAAGACAATGCAATAAAAGACAATGCAATAAAAGACAATGCAATAAAATAAGCTACCACAATTATTCTGGTATAGGTTTTTATATTTTTACGCCAAGGTAAACCATGTTTAAAAACTTATTAGCATTGCTAAATATGAAAGAATATTTTTCTCATAATTTAAGAATAGAAGGAGATAACGTTTATTAGACCAAAACACCAATCGTTATCCCCCATTGGATAGGAGTTTTCTACCACTGAACTCCTATCCCATACTGATAAACCCAGTACATCGCTCCAATCGTGACGGCTAAATTCACGATCACAGTGATAATAAAATAGGTTTTAAACGGTTGTTTTTGCGTCTTATGGCGGAAAATTTGCTGACCTAAAATTGCGCCTACCCAGCCGCCGATCAGGCCAAAGAATAGCAATGTTATCTCAGGGACTCGCTGCCACGATTTCACGGCGGCTAATTTATCAATGCCGTAAATAATCAGCGTTAGCGCATTGAGCAACAGGCACCACATCACAAAAGGATGCAGAGAAAATAGGCTACCAATGGCTGCCAGTACGAGAAACAGATAACAAAAACGATTAAGATTCATGCAATAAACCGATTAAAAAGAATTAAGAAACCGTGCGTATAGTGGCCCTCGACGCAGCATGATGCAATGTTATCACCTCTGAAAAAATGCGCTAACGCAATGCGAGAGAGCTCACACTTCATTATCAGTGCTACAAATATCCAGTAAATGCATTCTTTGTCCCATAACATCCCCTCATTTTTAAACGCCATACTCCTTTCATGATTTCACGCTACGTATAAAAGCAAGCAACGTAGTGCGATTGGTTTCCCTTTCTGACTCAGAGGTAGTTATGGCTAAAAAATTTATCGCTGTTTGTGCATGTCCAATGGGGTTAGCTCATACGTTTATGGCCGCTCAAGCGCTAGAAGATGCCGCAAAAGCGGCAGGTTATGATCAGATTAAGATTGAGACTCAGGGCGCAGACGGCATCGAAAATCGCTTAACCGCGCAGGACATTGCGGAGGCCGACATCATTATTCATTCGGTTGCCATCACGCCTGAAGATAACGAACGCTTTGAAAGCCGCGACGTATATGAAATCACCCTGCAAGACGCCATTAAAAATGCGGATGGGATCCTGCGTGAAATTGAAGAGATGATTCAATCCGAACAATAAAAATATGCATCTATACCCAAATAATTCGAGTTGCATTAAGGCGGCAAGTGAATGAATCCCAAATCACTTACTCAAGTAAGTGATTACTCGGCTCATCCATGAGCCTCGCCACTATGGCCGCAGTAAACTGCGTTTAAATCTGCTCCAGGCAGATTTATTGGGTGAGTGAACGCAGCCAACAAAAATGCAGCTTGAAGTATGACGGGTATGATTTTTAATCAACTCATCAGGGAGATGTACCTATGGCTATTAAAAAAAGGAGTGCAGTGAACCCTTCGTCAGGCGGCGAAGCAACGCTGACTAAAAACCCCAATGCGATGCCAGCGGCAAAACCCAGTATGTGGGGCGATCTGCCGCAGCATGTGATGTCTGGTATTTCACGCATGGTGCCGACGCTTATCATGGGCGGCGTCATCTTGGCCTTCTCTCAGCTTATTGCCTATGCGTGGCTGAAAGTACCTCCTGAGATGGGCATTATGGAGGCCATCAACACCGGAAAATACGTTGGCTTCAATCTCTCCTTGATGAAGTTTGCTTATTTGTCTCAGTCGTTTGGCGGAATTCTATTTAGCTTCGCTATCCCGATGTTTGCCGCATTTGTCGCCAACTCAATCGGTGGAAAGCTGGCATTTCCCGCAGGGTTTATTGGGGGATTAATCGCAACTCAGCCAACCCCCGAATTAACATGGGATTTAAGCAAACTGCAATGGGTTACCAACTCGCCGGTTCCCTCAACGTTTATTGGCGCACTCATCATCGCCATTGCCGCCGGTTATTTAGTGAAATGGATGAATGCCAAAATCCAATTACCTGCTTATTTGCTGGCATTTAAAACCACCTTCTTGTTGCCTATTCTATCGGCCGTTTTTGTCATGCTGGCCATGTACTACGTCATTACGCCGTTTGGCGGTTGGGTGAATGCCGGTATTCGCGTCATGTTACAAGCGGCGGGAGATAAAGGAGTTCTAATGTATGCCGTGGGGATTTCCGCCACCACTGCAATTGACCTCGGTGGGCCAATTAATAAAGCGGCAGGCTTTATCGCTTTTAGCTTTACCAGCGATCACGTCCTGCCTATCACCGCACGCGCTATTGCGATTGTGATCCCCCCTATCGGTTTAGGGCTGGCAACGCTCATTGACCATCGCCTGACTGGCCGCCGCTTATTTAGCAGCCAACTGTATCCTCAGGGAAAAACCGCGATGTTCCTCGCTTTTATGGGGATTAGTGAAGGTGCCATTCCATTCCTGCTCGAAAGCCCGCTAGCCTCTATTCCAGCCTATATGACGGGCGCCATCGTCGGCTCAACCACCGCCGTCGCATTAGGCGCAGTGCAGTGGTTCCCTGAGTCAGCTATTTGGGCGTGGCCTTTAGTCACCAACTTAGGGGCCTATATCTTTGGTATTGCATTAGGTGCCGTTGTGACCGCACTGATTACCGTATTTATTCGCAATATTCTGTTCAAAAAAGGCAAATTGCACATTGAGGTGATGTCTTAATCGATCGCGATGCTGCCACCGCCTTAACAAACGGTGGCAGTAAATATGACCCGTCTGTCTTATCATGATAATTAAGCGAGTATCTCATGTATAAAGCTCCCCCTTCAGCGCTCACCGCCTGTAAAATATGGCTAGCCAAGCGCAATTTAGACGCCGTTATTATTAACGCCAAGCAGAATAAATTTAGCCATACAGGGTTACTTAGCGCCTCGGGATATCTCTTTATTACCCGCACCAGCCAGCATATTTTGGTCGACTCTCGTTATTATCATGAACTATCCGCTAAGGCTGATAGTTATCAGCTGCACATGACGGATACGCAGCACCATGCACCGGCCATCATCAATCAAATCATTGCGCAGGAAAAACTCGCTTGTGTTGGGTTTGAAGCCGAGCATCTGAGCTACAGCCAAAGCCTGTCTCTTATCGAAAAAATTAACGCTGAGATGATCCCAATTTGTCTCGACGAACTGCGCCAAATAAAAGCACGCGCCGAGATCGACACCATCAAATCTGCATGTTTGATTGCCGACTGCGCCTGTGCGCACATTCGCCAATATATTCGTCCCGGCATGACGGAACATCAGATCGCCAACGAGCTTGAGTGGTTCATGAAAAACGAAGGCGCGGAAAAAACCTCATTCGATACCATCGTTGCCAGTGGAATCCGTGGAGCCATGCCTCATGCCAAAGCCTCACAGAAAGTCGTTGAGGCCGGAGAGTTCATCACGCTCGATTTTGGTGCTCAATATCAAGGGTATTGTTCGGATATGACCCGTACCTTTTTAGTTGATAGCAATGACGATAAACCGCTGCAAGAGCACCCGCTTTATGCAATTTATCAGGTGGTGTTGCAGGCTCAACTCGCGGCTATTGCCGCTATTCGGCCAGGCGTTCGCTGCTGTGATATCGACGGCGTGGCGCGTTCCATCATTTCAGCCGCAGGTTATGGCGATTTCTTTGGCCACAATACCGGCCATGCCATTGGCATTGATGTGCATGAAAACCCTCGATTCTCCCCAGCAGATACCACGGTGCTACAGGCAGGCATGCTGCTAACCGTCGAACCAGGTATTTACCTACCAGAACAGGGCGGTGTGCGCATTGAAGACGTGGTATTGATCACCGAAAACGGCTGCGAGGTTTTATACCAAATGCCCAAACAATTGCTGACCACCGGCGAGGATATCCAATGAATATCGACCTATTACAGGCCCTGTGCGAGGCAGATGCTATCGCATCCTCAGAACAGGAAGTTCGCGATATTCTTCTACAGCACGCGAGCCTATGCGGCAAAAAGGTTTCTTTTGATGGGCTAGGCTCAACGCTGATTCAGCTCAACCAATCCTCAGGGACTAAAATTATGATTTGCGCCCATATGGATGAAGTGGGTTTCATGGTGCGTAGCATCACTCGCGAAGGTGCCGTTGAGGTTATCCCCATTGGTAACGTGCGTATGTTAGCCCGTTTCATGCAGCCCGTTCGCATTACCACGCAGCACGGCAAGAAGATCCATGGGTTGCTGGACGCTGAGCTGCACGGTTCTGAAGCGCGTAATTTATGCGTAGATATTGGTGCCACATCGGCTGAAGAAGTGAATCAGTGCGGGGTTCGAATTGGCGATCGCGTTACCTACGCCAGCGACTTCAAGGTTCTCTTTCCTGAATCACGCATCATGGGAAAAGCCTTTGATGACAGGCTCGGCTGTTTCTTGCTGATTGAATTAATGTACGCCCTGCGCAACGTTGAATTGGATGCCGAAATTTGGCTAGTTGCCTCTTCCAGCGAAGAGGTGGGGATGCGCGGGGGTAAAACCGCGGCACACATGATTCAACCTGATTTAGCCTTAATCCTCGATACCGCATGTTGGTCAAAAAACTTTGATTACGGTGCTGCTAATCATCGACAGATTGGGCAAGGACCGATGCTGGTGATGTACGACAAAACGCTCATTCCGTCCCCTCGCCTGCTGAACTTTATTCAAGACACCGCGCAGCAAAATGCCATTCCATTGCAGACCGATATGTTCAGCAACGGCGGTACCGATGGCGGCAGCGTACACCTTTGCGGAAACGGTATTCCAACGGCGGTACTGGGTGCACCAACGCGGCATGGTCATTGCGCCGCATCGATTGCGGATTTGCGGGATATCGAACAGACCAAGCAGCTTCTCGTTGCAGTCATCCAGCAACTGAATGCCGACACACTCCATCATTTAACGGACTTTTCGCAGTAGCGCGAGTTTAGAAAAGGATTCATGCCATGCTAAAGATAGAATTTCTCTGCCCTCTGCCAAACGGCCTACACGCTCGCCCCGCCTATGAACTCAAAGGCCAGTGCGGTCTGTTTGACAGTGAGATTATCTTTATTAACCAGCGCTCCAATCACCGCGCCGACGCGAAAAGTTCACTCGCGCTTATTAGCACCGGAACATTGTTCAACGACGCTTGCCTGCTCGAAATCCACGGGCACGATGAAGAAAAAGCCTATCGCGCGTTAGATACCTACATTAAACAGAGCTTTGCCGACAGCGACAGTGAAATTGAGTCTCTGCCCGTAGCCACCACGCGCCCTATTCCACGCTCGCTATCTCGCTTTCAGCCAAGCCTAATCCATGGCTGTGGGCTATCCAGCGGCATCGGGCATGGCGCACTGTTGATCTACCGCCACGCTAATATCGATATCTATAAATCACAACCGGCCAACGTGCAGGACCCACTCCTGCTTGAACATAGCCTGATTGCGCTAGCCGAGCAGCTTAATCACCAGCTGACCAGCCTAAAAGGGCAAAGTAAAACCATTATCAATGCCCATCTCTCGCTGATTCAGGACAAAGAATTTAGCCAAAATATTTTGCGCCATCTGAATCTGAGAAAGTGCAGTCTGGCGACCGCGGCCATTGAAAGCATGGAAGAGGTGTGTGGCAAATTAGCGATGTCAGCGAGTGAGTACCTGCGCGAACGCGTGCAAGATATCAGAGATATTACCGCTCAGCTGCTGCAAGTTGCCTATCCCAACGTTAATTTGGGCGCTCCTCTGGTTTTGCATAAACAGACGATTATTGCCGCCGAAGATATCACGCCGAGTCAATTTTTAAGCTTAGACAAACAGCTTCTGGCTGGGATGGTGTTAACGCAAACCGGGCGCACCTCACATACGCTCATTTTGGCGCGCTCATTGGGTATCCCCGTGCTTTCAGGGATCGAACTGTCGGCCTTGCAGCATTTAGATGATAAAACCGTCTTTATCGACGCGCAGACCGGTATTCTGGTGATTGAACCCAACGAAGACGTCAGTGGCTATTTCTCCGTGGCACTCGAGCTGGAACAACAAAACCGAGCACGCCAGCTGAAAATGGCAGATCTGCCGGCGGTCACGCCGGATGGGCGCTGCATTGAAATTGGTGCCAACATCGGTACCGCGCAAGAAGCTCCCGCCGCGTTTAGCCAAGGGGCGGAAGGCATTGGCCTATTTCGCACCGAAATGCTGTTTATGGATCGCGACAAAGCGCCCGATGAACAAGAACAGTTTGAAGCCTACCAACAAGTGTTGATGAATGCGGGCAACCATCCCGTGATTTTTCGCACCATGGATATCGGCGGCGACAAAAAAATCAGCTATCTGAATATCCCTCAAGAGGAAAATCCGTTTCTTGGCTATCGCGCAGTGCGCATTTATCCCGAGTTTACCGAGCTATTTACCCTTCAGCTGCGCGCCATACTTCGAGCGGCAACCACGGGATATGCACGTTTAATGATCCCAATGGTTCACACGCTCGATGAAATTCTGTGGGTGAAACAGCAAATCGCCTCGGCTCAGCGTTCGCTGAAAGCGGAAGGTTTACGATATGCCGAAACGCTAGAGCTCGGCATTATGGTTGAAGTCCCCTCAGTGTGCTTTATCATCGACCACTTCTGCGATGAGGTTGATTTCTTTAGCATTGGTTCCAACGATATGACGCAATATCTATATGCCGTCGATCGCAATAACCAGCGCGTCGCGCACCTTTATAATCCGATTACCCCTTCGTTTTTACGTATGCTGCGCCAGATTATCGACATAGCGCATCGACGTGAACGCTGGGTGGGTCTGTGCGGTGAACTTGGGGGTGAACCACGATACCTGCCTCTGCTGATCGGTCTAGGTTTAGACGAGCTCAGCATGAGCGGCGCTCGCATTCCAGCCATTAAAGAGCTGGCGCGTAAGCTCAGCGCCGAAGAGTGCGTTGCACTGGCCAACCGCGCCTGTGAGTGTAAATCGGCTAACGATATTGAAGCGTTACTGGATACGCAGGCAATTCCTGCTGAACAGAAACCGTTATTGGCTCTAGAGAATATTATCGTTCCCGCTCATCTGACGAATAAAGAGCAGGTGATTCAATATTTGTGCGGCAATTTAGCCATTCAGGATCGCACCGATCATCCAACCGAGTTGGAAGAGGATGTTTGGCAGCGTGAGGATATTGTTACCACCGGCGTGGGTTTTGGTTTTGCGATTCCGCACACCAAATCGACTCATATTAAGCACTCCAGTATCAGCATTGCTCGGCTCGAAAAAGTTATTGATTGGCAATCCGAAATGGGGGAAGTCGATTTCGTTATTATGCTCACCCTCGGCGCGCAAGACAGCGTTAGCCACGTCAAAGTCTTTTCCCAGCTCGCGCGTAAATTAGTGAAGAAAGAGTTTCGTGAGGCGATGCGTTCAGCGCCGGATGCAGAGGCTATTCTCTCGTTGCTGCAAAGCGAATTAACCTTTTAACTCGATAAGAAACGCTCTCGGTATTCCGAGGGCGTTACCTCAAACTGCCGCTTAAACAAGCGGCAAAAATAGCTCGCGTCGCTATAACCACAGCGGTGGGCAACTTCATTCACGTTCAAATGGTATTTCTGCAAGATCATCTTAGCTTTGCCCAACCGCACCCAGTGCAGATAATCAATAAAGCTCATACTTCCCTCTTGCTGAAAAATACGAGACAGATGATTGGCGCTGATATTAAACATAGCGGCGGTGCTTTCACGAGTTAGCCCACTAGAAAAATTATCCTGAACGTAGGTACAGATGCTTTTATATAAAAAAGCCCCGCGCTGCATTTTATTTGCCAGCGGTAAGGTCAGTTGATTGCGGCAAACATGCAGCAGACTCAGCACTAAATAACGCCCGATATCGGGATCTGCCGTTCTTGCCGCCAACGCGTTTAGCGCCTGTAAAATATGCTCGATCTCTTCGGCATTTTGTTGGGTTATTTCCAGCGTTCTTAAACGATGAAAGCCCGCTGTTGCAGCGCGTTTATCAAAGAAATGAAAACCAATGTAGGACGGCGCAAACAGCACGCTGAGCAATAACACATCCTTGTCCCACGTTGGCTGACTGTTAGCAAACGCAGGAATAAACAGCGCATCGCCGTGAGCCAACGAGATGCTCGTACCCGCAGGTTTTTCTGCCGTATAGCTGCCACGTAAAACAATCTCAAGGCGCGGGAATTTAACACCAAGGCCATTCCCTAACGCATGGCCTTGGTTATGATGCGAGCGCGGGGCAAAATAAGTGTGTTTAAGCTGCTGAGGGTTCAAAACCAGCCCGCTTAATAACTCGGTGAAAAACGGATGATCCGTCAGCGACATATCACTTCACATATGACTTCATACATGCACATCATCCCGTATTCCTTCACCGCGTTTTCCCCAGTCGTTATGAGGCAAATATACCACGCCCTCTACTTACGCTTTCTGAACAGGAACACACATTTCAAAATCCCAGATGCCGCTTTCAGTGCCATCGTTGTGGTATTTTTCAAAACACGGCGCGTTAATTGGCACATAGCCACTTCTTGGCAGGACTTCGTTAAAAAACTCCATCCACGGACGACCAAAATCACCGTCCTCAACGTGCGCCTGCGCCACCGCGTATAAACCGCCTTTCAAGGTATCAATGCGAACCCCTTCGCTATTGGCCGGTAACACAAAATCAGGCTCGACGGTAATCGCGGTATCAACGCGCATCTCTTCCGGTGGAACTTCTTCTGGATTGTCGTAATAAATCGCAATCCAATCACCGTTTTCATCCACCTTATTATTATCAATCCATTGATATAGCTTCTGAAAACCGACACCCACATTTTGGTCTAACGGCCCAACCATGCGAATACCCGCGAAAATGCGCTCGGCGCGCTGCTCTACAATCATTTCCATTGTAACGCCCTCTCTCATTGCCAAGTAAAATACTGTATCCATAAACAGTATTATCAAAATAAACCAAATTGCCAACTGCCGATTTTCACTTCTGTGATTCGCGCCGCGTTACGGGATTTGATGAAAAAATAAGCGCTCTATTTTACAGATCGTTACATTGGTTTTTATGCACAAAAAAGAAACACCTACCAACATCACACTTTCAGTTGTCATTAACTTGTAAAAAAAAATACAAATAAAAACATAGGAAGTAACACATGACTTCATCTGCCTCAAAGCCCTCTCAGGCTAACGCCCGAACCGTGTTCCGCGTCACAAGCGGTAACTTTCTCGAAATGTATGATTTTATGGTATTTGGCTATTATGCCAGCGCAATAGCTGAAACATTTTTTCCCACTCAAAGTCCCTTCGCTTCACTCATGCTAACGCTGATGACGTTCGGCGCTGGCTTCTTAATGCGGCCATTAGGCGCAATTGTGCTGGGTGCCTATATTGACCATCACGGTCGCCGCCGGGGTTTATTGATTACCTTGGGCCTGATGGCGCTGGGAACATTAACCATCGCCTGTACGCCGTCGTACCACAGCATTGGCATGGCTGCGCCCCTGCTGATTCTGGCCGGTCGCCTGCTACAAGGGTTTTCAGCCGGTGTGGAACTGGGCGGGGTGTCAGTCTATCTGTCTGAGATTGCCCCGAAAGATCGCAAAGGGTTTTACGTTAGCTGGCAATCCGGCAGCCAACAAATTGCCGTTATTTTTGCAGCGTTACTGGGCGTGGGGTTAAATCAGTATCTTGGTAAAACCGTGATGACAGAGTGGGGTTGGCGCATTCCGTTTATCGTGGGTTGCCTGATTGTGCCTTTCTTGTTTTATATCCGCCGTATGTTGGAAGAAACCGAGGCGTTTAACCAACGCAAACATCGCCCAAGCATGAGCGAAATTACCCGTTCGGTTGCGAGTAACTGGCAGTTGGTTCTGGTGGGGATGTTTATGGTGGTGACCACCACGGTGTCTTTCTACCTCATCACAGCCTTCACGCCAACCTATGGCAAAACGGTGTTGCAGTTCACCGCTCAGCAAAGCTTTTTGGTCACGCTGTTAGTGGGGATTTCAAACCTATTCTGGCTGCCGGTGATGGGCACTCTGTCTGACAAAGTCGGCCGTCGGCCTTTGCTGTTGCTGTTTAGTGCGCTGATGCTGCTGACGTCTTATCCATCCTTGAACTGGCTGGTAGCACATCCAAGCTTTGCGCATTTGATTGAAGTGGAACTGTGGCTGTCGTTTATGTATGCCAGCTATAACGGGGCGATGGTCGTATGCCTGACCGAAATCATGCCGGCAGAAGTGCGCGCCTCGGGCTTCTCGATGGCCTATAGCTTGGCAACGGCGATTTTTGGCGGATTTACACCAGCCATCTCCAGCTATCTGATCCACGCCACCGGTGATAAAGCGATGCCGGGAATGTGGCTTTCGGCCGCGGCGGCCTGTGGCTTAATCGCCGCGCTGGCGCTACCGGCAATCCAACGTTTGAATCACAATCGAACCGTCACGGTGCCTAGCGGCAGCGTGGTAGAGCCAAAGTAAGTTTGTCGCACCAGAAATGAATCTTCCCGACTTTTTCATCAAGAGAAAGTCGGGATTTTTGGCGTTAAAGCGGCCACAGCCACGCAGCACCGCGCACGCCGCTGGAGTCACCGTGTTTAGCTTTACGCACCGGCGTTTCACATTCCCGTCCGAATACCCACGTTGAGATCAACGGCGGAACCGTTGTATATAACCGGTCCACATTACTCATCCCACCACCAAGCACCACAACGTCAGGATCGATGATATTAATTACGTGGGCTAAGGATTTTGCCAGTCGCTGTTCATAGTGCGTAATCGCACGCTCAGCCAGCCCATCTCCTTGACGAGATAACGCCATGATTTCAGCGCCCGCAAGCGGCTGACCACCTAAGCGCTGATAGTCTGTTTCAAAACCAGTACCGGAGATAAAGGTTTCAATACAGCCTGATTTCCCACAGTAGCAAGGAACCTCTTTCTGATACTGCCACTCGTCGTCATTGAGCCAAGGTAAAGGATTATGCCCCCACTCGCCCGCAATGCCATTTCCACCCGCATGAACTCGCCCGTCGATAGCAATACCTGAGCCACAGCCGGTTCCGATGATCACCGCAAACACCAAATGTGCTCCAGCCGCCGCACCGTCAGTGGCTTCTGAAACGGCAAGGCAGTTGGCGTCATTGGCTAAACGAACGTCACGCGATAGACGCTTGGCAAGATCTTTGTCTAATGGCTGGCCATTCAGCCAGGTAGAGTTCGCATTTTTTACCAGACCAGTAAAAGGCGATAATGTGCCAGGTATCCCCACCCCAACGCTTCCTCGCTGACCGGTTTGCTTTTCGGCTAACTCCACCAGCTCCGCAATCGCCTCAACGGTTTTTGCGTAGTCATCACGCGGGGTAGCAATGCGATGCCGAAACAGCTCCTGACCGTTGTTTTCCAAGGCGATAACTTCAATTTTGGTACCGCCTAAATCTATACCAATACGCACATAGCCCCCTAAGCAGACGAATACTAAGTCGAGCTAGTGTGCAAAATTTCTCGGGCAATTAATACTACAGTCGCCCTTCTTTATTCGTTATCATGCGGCCTGTTTAACACATTGCCATACCCCAAATAATGGGAGTTGCATCAAGGCGGCAAGAGAGCGCAGCCAACATAGATGCAACGTCAAGTATGAAGGGTATAAACATGGCGCGCGATGCGTCACGATCAGGGACAACGCTAATGCTATGGTTTAAGAATTTATTGGTTTACCGTCTGAGCCGCGATGTTCATCTGGTGCCAGATGAAGTTGAAAAATTGCTGGGCTCTATGGCCTTTACGCCGTGCGGTAGTCAGGATATGGCGAAAACGGGCTGGGTCTCTCCGATGGGTTCCCACAGCGATGCACTGACTCACTACGTCAACGACCAAATTCTGTTGTGCGCACGTAAAGAAGAAAAAATCTTGCCATCGCCGGTGTTAAAACAGGCGCTACAGGCAAAAATTGAAAAGCTGGAAGGCGAGCAAGGCCGCAAGCTCAAGAAAACCGAAAAAGATTCGTTAAAAGACGAAGTCCTGCACACGTTACTGCCGCGCGCCTTCAGCCGCTTCAGCCAAACTTGGCTGTGGATTGATATGGCAAATGGCCTGATCATGGTCGATGCCGCGAGCCCGAAAAAAGCAGAAGACACCTTAGCGCTGTTGCGTAAAAGCATTGGCTCGCTGCCGGTTGTGCCATTAACCATGGAAAGCCCAATTGAGCTGACGATGACCGAATGGGTGCGCTCAGGCGAAGTTCCTGCGGGTTTTGCCCTGCAAGACGAAGCGGAGCTGAAAGCGATTCTGGAAGAAGGCGGCGTGATCCGCTGCAAAAAACAGGATTTGGTTTCTGACGAAATTGCCGTTCACATTGAAGCGGGCAAACTGGTGACCAAGCTGGCGCTAGACTGGCAGGAACGCATTCAGTTGGTGCTATCTGACGATGGTTCACTGAAGCGTTTGAAGTTCTCTGAAACGATTCGCGATCAAAATGAAGACATCGACCGCGATGATTATGCACAACGCTTCGATGCCGATTTTATTTTGATGACCAGCGAACTGGCTGCGTTAATCAAAAATATTATTGAAGCGCTCGGCGGCGAATCAGAAAAATAAGCAGTACCAATAGGCAGTACCAATAAATAGCACCTACAAAAACGGGCTGAAGTTAAACTCCAGCCCGTTTGTTTGAGACTAAGAAATCTTAGCTCAAATATTTACACAGATACGAAGTAGGTTCCGCAACCTGCAAGTTAAACTCGCTATGCCCAGGAACAAAGAACGTTTCACCTGATGAGAACACCTGCCAATCAGGCGCACCCGGAATTAACACACGCAATGCACCTGTAATCACCGTCATCTCTTCCGGCTTATCGGTTGAGAAGGTGTATTCCCCTGCGTCCATTACGCCAATGCTCTGACGCCCAATGCTGCCACTGTCAAAACCAATCGACTTCACTTTACCAGCAAAATACTCATTTACATTCAACATACTATGGCACCTATATTGAGAAGGGGTTACTGCATCTTGTATGAAAAAAACAGTGCTGTCACTGACTTAGTTCACACTGTGAGAGACCCGCGCCGGTTATGGCTTCAAGCGCTCATTAACTGAACGTTTATTTAGTAGGCGCTGGCATCGGTAATCACCCTAACCTGTTCCGTGCTCAAGCTGAGATTAGCCGCCACCGCGAGCTCGCTCAGCTGTTTTAACGACGTTGCACTCGCAATCGGTGAGGTAATCCCTGGTTGTGCGATTTGCCAAGCTAATGCCACCGCCACCGGCGAGACATTGACCTCATGGGCCACCTGCTCCAGCGCATCAAGAATCCCCAATCCACGGCTATTGAGGTATTTCTCCACAATTCCGTTACCACGTGCACTTTTGTGGGCATCTTCGGCGCTGCGGTATTTTCCCGAGAGGAACCCGCTGGCCAACGCATAGTAGTTAATTACGCCCAAACCTTCTTTTTGTACCAGCGGTGCCAGCTCAACTTCGAAATCATGGCGGTCGTATAAATTGTATTCGGGTTGAATGGTTTCATAACGCGCTAAGCCCAGCTTCGCACTCACATCCAATGCTTTAGCCAAGCGTTCCGCACTGTAGTTCGACGCCCCAATCGCACGCACCTTGCCCTCTTTGATCAACGTATCAAAAGTACTCATCGTTTCTGCCAGCGGCGTATTTTGGTCGTCATCATGCGCTTGATAGAGATCGATATAGTCGGTTTTCAAGCGGCGCAGAGAGGCTTCTACCGCCTCGCGGATATAACGTGCCGATAGCCCTTTCAGCTGTGGCCCCATCGGTTTACCCACCTTGGTAGCCAGAATAATTTGGTCACGCTTGCCGCTTTTTTGCAGCCAGTTGCCGATAATAGTTTCAGACTCACCGCCGAAATTTCCTGGCACCCACGCAGAGTAAACGTCGGCGGTATCAATGAAATTCAGCTTGTGGTCTAGCAATGCGTCTAGCAGGCTAAACGAGGTTGCTTGATCCACTGTCCAACCAAATACGTTCCCCCCGAAGGTAATGGTCGGAACTCGAATACCAGAACGTCCTAGCTCACGTAAATTCATTATTGGCTCCTGTGTTGAGATTTGAGAAAACAACGCTGATAACGAATACTATTAGCACTAATTATTCGTATAGGTGATAGACAATTTAGGCTAAATCCAGAAAGGTCTTACCCTATCTGACTTATCTTCCACATTTCCTTCATTTTTAGATAAAGCTGACGGCCTAGAATAGTAAACTGACACGAGTAACTAATTTGTTTGTGATTGGGCCACTAAGTCCAATTTTTATATTCCTGCTACGGCGGGGATATTTCTCTGGAGAATTCAGTCTGCAATGAGTGCTTTCAATAAACCGACCTCCCGTAAACGCCTTTGGTGGGCTATCGCCGTTCTTGTTGTGGCTGGCGTCATTGTTTGGCGTTACACCAGCAGCGGCACCGAAGCGCCCGCGGCTGGCGCAGAACAGGCACAAAAAGGGAAAGCTGGTGGCAAAGCCGGCGGTCGTCGTGGCGGCAGTGGCATATTGGCTCCGGTTCAGGCGGCAGAAACACGCATATCTAACGTGCCTAACTACCTCACCGGTTTAGGAACGGTCACGGCAGCCAATACGGTCACCGTGCGCAGTCGCGTCGACGGTCAACTGATGAAAATTCACTTCACCGAAGGCCAACAGGTCAAAGCCGGTGATTTGCTGGCAGAGATCGACCCGCGTCCTTTCCAAGTTCAACTGGCGCAAGCCCAAGGGCAACTAGCCAAAGATCAGGCCATTTTAGCCAATGCGCGTCGTGACTTAGCGCGTTATCAACAGCTCAGCAAAACCAATATGGTTTCTAAGCAAGAGCTGGATACGCAGGCCTCTCTAGTGACGCAAACGCAGGGTAGCATCGTGGCCGATCAGGGTGCCGTTGACAGCGCCAAGCTTCAGTTGACCTACAGCCGTATCACTGCCCCCATTGATGGCCGCGTGGGGTTGAAGCTGGTTGATGAAGGCAACTATATCACCAGCGGTGATACCACCGGTTTAGTGGTATTAACCCAAACGCATCCGATTGACGTGGTTTTCACGCTGCCAGAAGCGAATATTGCCAGCATTCAGCAGGCACAAAAAGAAAACGGCAAGTTAGAGGTGGAAGCGTGGGATCGCTCCAATCAGCACTTACTCACCACCGGCACCTTGCTGAGCATGGATAACCAGATCGATACCAGCACCGGCACCATCAAAATTAAGGCGCGTTTTGATAACCAAGACGACACCTTATTCCCCAATCAGTTTGTTAACGTGCGCCTGAAAGTATCCACCCAAAGCGACGCCGTGGTAGCGCCTGCGGCCGCAGTTCAAATGGGGAACGAAGGCAACTTCGTATGGGTATTGAATGATAAAAATCAGGTGAGTAAGCACGCCGTATCCGTGGGAACCCGTGATGCCTCTGACGTGGTTATTACCGGCGGACTCTCTGCGGGTGAGCGCGTGGTGACTGACGGTATCGATCAGTTAACCGAAGGCGCAACCGTCGAAGTGATTGCCCCGCATAGCGAAAATGCCGCACAGACTCAGGCACAAGCAGGCAAAGATATTCCTGCTAAACCAAACACGGATAAGCAGAACGCTGGTAAACAGGACAAGTCATAATGCAACACACGCCTGTCGGTTCTGAAGAGCCTAAAAACGAAACGCCCGCCGCCGGTGGGCCTTCTCGCCTGTTTATTCTGCGTCCGGTAGCCACCACGCTGCTGATGGTGGCTATTCTGCTGGCGGGGATCGTGGGTTACCGCTCACTGTCGGTTTCCGCGTTGCCAGAAGTAGATTACCCAACGATTCAGGTAGTGACACTTTATCCGGGCGCCAGCCCTGACGTCACAACGTCTGCGATTACCGCACCGCTAGAACGTCAGTTCGGCCAGATGTCGGGCTTAAAACAGATGTCGTCGCAAAGCTCCGGCGGCGCGTCGGTGATTACCTTACAATTTCAGCTAACGCTGCCGCTCGACGTCGCGGAGCAAGAGGTTCAGGCTGCAATTAACGCTGCCACCAATTTGCTGCCGACCGACCTGCCCTATCCGCCAATTTACAGCAAGGTTAACCCTGCCGATCCACCGATCATGACCATCGCCGTCACCTCGGATGCCGTGGCGATGACGCAGGTTGAAGATATGGTGGAAACCCGCATTTCGCAGAAAATCTCGCAGGTTAGCGGCGTGGGTCTGGTAACGATTTCAGGCGGTCAGCGTCCTGCGGTGCGCGTGCGTTTGAACGCACCGGCGGTTGCCGCCTATGGCTTAGACAGTGAAACCATACGTACCGCTATCGTTAACGCCAACGTTAACTCGGCGAAGGGGAGCTTTGACGGCCCAACGCGCTCGGTTACGCTGTCTGCCAACGACCAAATGAAGTCGGCAGAAGACTATCGCGATCTGATCGTCGCCTATGCCAACGGTGCGCCGGTTCGTTTAAGCGACGTGGCAACCATCGAACAGGCGGCAGAAAATACTAAACTGGCCGCGTGGGCTAACACCAAACCCGCCATCATTTTAAACGTTCAGCGCCAGCCGGGTGCGAACGTTATTACCACGGCCGACAGCATTCAGTCATTGCTGCCACAGCTGACAGAAAGTCTGCCAAAATCAGTAAAAATGACGGTGCTAACTGACCGCACCGAAACCATTCGTGCCTCGGTCAGCGATGTTCAGACCGAACTGCTGCTGGCGATTGCGCTGGTGGTGATGGTGATTTACCTGTTCTTGCGCAATGTTCCCGCCACGATCATTCCTAGCGTGGCGGTGCCGTTGTCGCTGGTGGGTACGTTCGCCGTCATGTATTTCCTCGATTTTTCGATCAACAACCTCACCTTGATGGCCCTGACTATCGCCACCGGTTTCGTGGTCGATGACGCCATCGTGGTGATCGAAAACATCTCGCGCTATATCGAAAAAGGCGAAAAACCGCTGGATGCCGCGTTGAAAGGCGCGGGAGAAATTGGTTTCACCATTATTTCTCTGACATTCTCCCTGATTGCGGTGCTAATCCCACTGCTGTTTATGGGCGATATTATCGGGCGACTGTTCCGCGAATTTGCGGTTACCTTGGCGGTGGCGATCCTGATTTCGGCGGTGGTGTCGTTAACCCTAACGCCAATGATGTGCGCACGTATGCTCAGCCATGAATCGCTGCGCAAACAAAACCGCTTCTCGCGTGCCAGCGAGCGCTTCTTCGAACGCGTCATCGCCAAATATGGCGAATGGCTCAAAGTCGTATTGAATCACCCTATGCTCACGCTGAGCGTGGCGCTAAGCACGTTGGTGCTGACCGTTCTACTGTATATTTTTATTCCTAAAGGCTTCTTCCCTATTCAGGATAACGGTCTGATTCAAGGCACCGTTCAGGCACCTCAGTCGGTTTCCTTTAGCGAAATGGCGCAGCGTCAACAAACGCTGGCGGCTGAAATTCTTAAAGATCCTGACGTCGCGAGCCTGAGCTCATTTATCGGCGTGGATGGCACCAACGCCACGCTAAACAGCGGACGGTTACAGATCAACCTCAAGCCACTGGACGAACGTAAAGATCGCGTTCAGCAGATCATCCCGCGCCTGCAAAAAATGGCCGACAAGATCCCCGGAATTCAGCTTTATCTGCAACCGGTTCAGGATCTGACCATCGATACGCAGGTGAGCCGTACACAGTACCAGTTCACCTTGCAGGCCATGTCGCTGGACGAACTGAGTACGTGGGTGCCAAAGCTGATAGGTGAACTGCAAAAATCACCGATGCTGAAAGACGTGAGCAGTGACTGGCAGGATCAGGGATTAGTGGCCTTTGTGAACGTTAATCGCGACACCGCCAGCCGTTTAGGCATTACCATGGCCGACGTGGATAACGCGCTGTATAACGCTTTCGGCCAGCGGTTGATCTCCACGATTTATACCCAAGCCAACCAGTATCGCGTGGTGATGGAGCATAATCAGGATCACAACACGGGTTTAGCCGCGTTTAACGATGTGTATCTCACCAGCAGCGATGGCAAAAACGTACCGTTGAACGCAATTGCTACTATTGAGGAGCGTTTTGGGCCGCTGTCGATTAACCACCTCGACCAGTTCCCATCCACCACGGTGTCGTTCAACGTTACCGACGGCTACTCGCTCGAGCAGGCGATGAAAACCATCACCAGCACCGAGCAGCAGCTTAATATGCCCGTTGATATCACCACGAATTTCCAAGGTGCAACGCTCGCGTTTGAATCGGCGCTGGGCAACACGCTGTGGCTTATCGTGGCGGCAATTGTCGCGATGTATATCGTTCTGGGCGTGCTGTATGAAAGCTTTATTCATCCAGTCACCATCCTGTCAACGCTGCCGACCGCTGGGGTGGGCGCATTATTGGCGCTAATTATGGCGGGCAGCGAGCTCGACGTGATTGCCATTATCGGCATCATTTTGCTAATCGGTATCGTGAAGAAAAACGCCATCATGATGATCGACTTCGCCCTTGCCGCCGAGCGTGAGCAAGGAATGGCGCCGTATGACGCCATTTATCAAGCCTGTTTGCTGCGTTTCCGTCCTATTCTGATGACTACGCTGGCGGCATTGTTGGGTGCTCTGCCGCTGATGCTCAGCACCGGCGTAGGGGCCGAACTGCGCCAGCCGCTGGGGATTTGCATGGTCGGCGGTTTGATCATGAGCCAAATTCTGACGCTGTTCACCACGCCGGTGATTTACCTGCTGTTTGATAAGGTTTCGCGAAATACGCATCCGGCTAAAGATCCGCAGGAGAACGTCCAGTGAAGTTCTCTCCATCGAAAGGCTTCTTCGCCCTGTTCATCAACCGGCCAGTCGCCACCACGCTGCTGACGCTGGCCATTACGCTGTGCGGCATTCTGGGCTTCAGATTATTGCCCGTCGCGCCGCTGCCACAGGTGGATTATCCGGTCATTATGGTGAGCGCGTCTCTGCCGGGCGCCTCGCCTGAAACCATGGCGTCATCGGTGGCGACACCGCTGGAGCGTGCGTTAGGCCGTATTGCCGGAATCAGCGAGATGACCTCATCCAGCTCGCTCGGCAGCACGCGTATCATCATTCAGTTTGATTTTAACCGTGACATCAACGGCGCCGCACGCGACGTGCAGGCCGCAATTAATGCGGCACAGAGCCTGCTGCCGTCGGGCATGCCGAGTCGCCCAAGCTATCGCAAAGCTAATCCGTCTGATGCGCCGATCATGATCATGACGCTGACGTCAGACACCTATGACCAAGCGAAACTTTACGACATCGCCTCCACTCAGCTGGCGCAAAAAATCGCGCAGGTAGACGGCGTGGGCGACGTTTCGGTTGGCGGGAGTTCTTTGCCTGCGGTGCGCGTCGAGCTCAATCCTGAAGCACTGTTTAATCAGGGCGTTTCGCTCGATAGCGTGCGCTCTTCCATTGCCAACGCGAACGTACGTCGCCCTCAAGGGGCCGTTGACGCACAAAATCAACGCTGGCAGGTGCAAACCAACGATGAAATCAAAACCGCGCAGGACTATCAGCCCTTAATTATTCATTACAACAACGGATCTGCGGTGCGACTCAGTGACGTCGCCAACGTTAAAGATTCGGTAGAAGACGTGCGTAACGCGGGTATGACCGACGCCAAGCCCGCCATTTTGATCATGATCCGCCGTAGCGCTGACGCCAACATTATCGAAACCGTCGATCGCATTCGCGCGGAGATCCCTGAGTTTAAAGCGCTGATCCCCGCGTCTATCGATCTACAGGTGGCGCAGGATCGTTCACCCACCATCCGTGCTTCGCTTGACGAAGTAGAAAGCTCGCTGTCTATCGCCGTGGGCTTGGTGATCATGGTGGTATTCCTGTTCTTGCGATCTGGCCGAGCTACGCTGATCCCCGCCGTTGCCGTGCCGGTTTCGCTCATCGGCACCTTCGCCGCCATGTATCTGTGCGACTTTAGCCTGAATAACCTTTCGCTGATGGCGCTGACGATCGCGACCGGATTTGTGGTCGATGACGCCATTGTGGTGCTGGAGAATATTTCACGCCACGTGGAAGCGGGCATGGAACCGAAAAAAGCGGCGCTGATTGGTGCGCGTGAAGTAGGGTTCACCGTGCTCTCCATGAGCCTGTCTCTGGTGGCGGTGTTTATTCCGCTGCTGTTGATGAGCGGTTTGCCGGGGCGTTTGTTCCGTGAGTTTTCGGTCACGCTTTCGGTGGCTATCGGTATATCGCTGGTGATTTCACTCACGCTCACACCAATGATGTGCGCGCATCTGCTTAAAAAGCGCCCATCACGCCATCAGGAACGGATCCGCGGCTTTGGTAAGCTGTTGCTGAAAATGCAGCAAGGCTACGGCAAGAGTTTGGGCTGGGTATTAAACCATGCCCGCTGGGTGTTGCTGGTCCTAATCGCCACCATCGGCCTGAATATCTGGCTGTATATTTCTATTCCTAAAACCTTCTTCCCTGAACAGGATACCGGCCGCTTGATGGGCTTTATTCAAGCCGACCAGAGCATTTCGTTTCAGGCGATGCGGGGCAAGCTGCAAGACTTCATGAAAATCGTGCGCAGCGATCCCGATGTGGATAACGTGACCGGCTTCACCGGTGGCTCGAACGTTAACAGCGGCATGATGTTTATCTCGTTGAAACCGTTAGGTGAGCGTAAAGACGATGCTCAGCACGTGATTGCACGTCTGCGTGGCAAGCTGGCCAAAGAGCCGGGGGCGAATTTGTTCCTGATGGCGGTGCAAGATATTCGCGTGGGCGGTCGCCAAGGCAACGCCAGCTACCAATACACGCTGCTATCGGACGATCTTTCCGAGCTGCGCAAATGGGAGCCTAAAATTCGCGCGGCCTTTGCCAAACTTCCTGAACTGGCCGATGTCAGTTCCGATCAGCAAGATAAAGGCTCGGAGCTGGCGCTGACCTATGATCGCGAAAGTATGGCGCGCTTGGGCATTAACGTAGCTGATGCAAACGCCTTGCTCAATAACGCCTTCGGTCAACGGCAGATTTCAACTATCTATCAGCCGCTTAACCAGTATCACGTGGTGATGGAAGTGGCGCCGGAGTATACGCAGGACGAAAGTTCGCTGGATAAAATGTTTGTGATTAACAGCGACGGCAAAGCGATCCCGCTTTCCTATTTTGCAAAATGGCAGCCTGCCAACGCGCCGCTATCGGTTAACCATCAGGGCTTAACCGCCGCATCGACTATCTCCTTCAACCTGCCAGAAGGAGGCGCGCTGTCTGATGCTTCTGCCGCGATTGAACGCACCATGACCGCATTGGGCGTACCGAATACGGTACGTGGTAGCTTCGCGGGCACCGCACAGGTTTTCCAAGATACCCAAAACTCGCAGATCATTTTGATTCTGGCTGCCATTGCGACGGTGTATATCGTGCTGGGTGTTCTATATGAAAGCTACGTGCATCCGCTGACGATTCTGTCTACCCTGCCTTCGGCAGGCGTGGGCGCGCTGTTGGCGTTAGAAATGTTTGGCGCACCTTTCAGCCTGATTGCGCTAATCGGCATCATGCTACTGATAGGGATAGTGAAGAAGAACGCCATTATGATGGTCGATTTTGCGCTAGAGGCCGAACGTAACGGCGGCATGAGCCCGCGCGATGCGATATTCCAAGCCTGTCTGCTGCGTTTCCGCCCGATTATGATGACCACCATGGCGGCGCTGTTTGGCGCATTGCCTCTGGCGTTTAGCAGCGGCGACGGCGCAGAACTGCGTCAGCCTTTAGGTATCACGATTGCCGGTGGTTTGGTGATGAGCCAGTTACTCACGCTCTACACCACGCCGGTGGTGTATCTCTATTTTGACCGACTACGCAGCCGCTTTAGCAAAGTTAAAACGCTAAAACCGCTGCCGAGATAGACCTTGTACAACGGCACATTACCGGACAGCTGAGCGGAAAACGGCGGGCAAGCACGAGCGGCATGGACGCCGCGAGAATCGTAGGGAGTCGGGAACGACTCTACGATAGTGCGATTAAGCCCAGAGTTTGCAGCGAAGGAACCTGCGCAGCAGGCTGGTAGGTGGTGCCGAGCCGGGTCACTAGGGGGCGGCGGCGAGCCCCCTAGTCCGGACGCTTGCTGGTTCACACAGTAAAACAACAATGCCTGTTAGCGTTCGGAATAACTCACTGAACCTAAATAATGACTTAACTTACCGGAGCTTTATCCATGCCTGAACAATCCGCCTCGGTCCGCTGGCAGCTATGGATTGTCGCTTTTGGCTTCTTCATGCAAACGTTGGATACCACCATCGTCAACACGGCGTTGCCCGCAATGGCCGCAAGCCTTGGGGAAAGCCCGCTGCGCATGCAGTCGGTGGTGGTGGCTTATGTGCTCACCGTGGCGGTGATGTTACCCGCCAGTGGCTGGCTGGCCGACCGCGTGGGCGTGAAACGTGTTTTCTTCAGCGCAATTGTGTTGTTTACGTTGGGATCGCTATTTTGTGCTCAGGCTGAAACCCTAAACCAACTGCTGATGGCTCGCGTACTGCAAGGTATTGGCGGCGCAATGATGGTGCCGGTTGGGCGTTTAACCGTGATGAAAATAGTGCCGCGTAGCCAATATATGGCGGCGATGACCTTCGTCACGCTCCCCGGCCAGATTGGCCCGCTGGTTGGCCCTGCGCTCGGTGGATTTCTGGTGCAATACGCTAGCTGGCACTGGATCTTTTTAATCAATTTACCCGTCGGTATTATCGGTGCCATCGCGACGCTGTGGCTGATGCCTAATTACAGTATGCAAACGCGGCGTTTTGATATCAGAGGGTTTGTGATGCTCGCCGTTGGAATGGCAACGCTGACGCTGGCGCTCGATGGTCATAAAGGGCTCGGGCTTAATACCAACATGATTTATGGCCTAATACTGTCCGGCGGCATCGCGCTAACCAGTTATTACTGGCACGCCAAGCGCAGCGATGCCCCGCTGTTTAGCCTTGATCTGCTAAAAACCAAAACGTTTTCTCTCGGGCTGAGCGGCAGTTTTCTCGGGCGGATCGGCAGCGGAATGCTGCCATTCATGACGCCCATTTTCCTGCAAATCGGCATGGGATTCTCACCGTTTCACGCTGGACTGATGATGATCCCAATGATCATCGGCAGTATGGGCATGAAGCGTATCGTGGTGCGGGTCGTGAATCAGTTCGGCTATCGTCGGGTGTTGGTCGGAGCCACGTTGGCGTTAGCCGTCGTTAGTTTAGCGCTGCCGTTTACCGCAATGTATATCAGCCTTTGGGCTATCCCGCTGGTGCTGTTCTTTCAAGGCATGATTAACGCCATGCGTTTTTCATCGATGAATACGCTCACGCTGAAAGATTTACCCGATGAACTGGCCAGCAGCGGCAACAGTTTGCTGTCGATGATTATGCAACTGTCCATGAGCTTAGGTGTGAGCGTCGCGGGTATCCTGCTCGGCATGTTCTCACACCATCAAATCACCGCGAATAGCCTAGAGATCCATCAGGCATTTTTATTCACCTATGTCTGTATTGCTCTGATTATTGCCCTACCCGCGCTGGTATTTTTACGCGTACCGGACGACACACTGGAAAACAGCACTCTTGAACGCACAGCGCGCCGTCGCAAGGAGGAACCATGAAGCTCGGTATCACAGGCAAGCTATTTCTTGCCATTTTCTCCACCTGCATTCTAGTGCTAATCACGATGCACTGGGGCGTGCGTGTGAGTTTCGAACGCGGCTTTATCGACTACATCAAGCACGGCAATGAACAACGGGTGCGGCTGTTGGCCTCTGAGCTGGAAGAGCGCTACGCGCAGGCCGGAAGCTGGCGCTTTCTTCGCCATAACGACCGCGTCATTTTCCAAATCATGCATAACATTGAGCAAAGCAACGAAGGCAACGATACGCTGCCTCCGCACGGCTGGCGCACGCCGTTTTGGGTGATTGATAGCAACAATCGCAAAATGGTCGGGCCGCCGGGCGAAATCCCCACCGAAGGCACTCGCCAACCGGTCACGTACCAAGGGAACACGGTGGGATGGGTGGTCACGACACCGCCGGAACGTTTAACGCGGAATACAGATATCAATTTTGATTTGCAGCAACGGCGCACCAGCTGGCTGATTGTGGCGCTGGCAACGCTGCTGGCGGCGGGCGTGACCTGGGCGCTATCACGCAGTATGCTGGCACCGGTTAAACGCTTAGTCGACGCCATGCATCGACTCGCCGCCGGTAATTTTTCTACCCGCGTTGAAGTGGAATCACGCGACGAATTGGGCAAGCTGGCGCAAGACTTCAACCAGCTCGCCATCACGCTGGAAAAGAATGAGCATATTCGCCGCGCGCTCATGGCCGACGTTTCCCATGAGCTACGCACGCCATTGGCGGTGCTGCGTGGCGAATTAGAAGCCATGCAAGACGGCGTTCGCCAAATGACGCAGGATTCGTTGGCATCGTTACAGGCTGAAGTGAGCACGCTAACCAAACTGGTCAATGACCTGCATCAGCTCTCGATGTCTGACGCCGGTGCCCTTGCTTACCGCAAAGAGCACATTGACGTCATTCATCTGGTGCAAATCGCCGCTAGCGCATTCCACGACCGTTTCGCGATGAAAAACATTGTGCTTTCGCTCGACCTGCCCGAAAAAGCCTGCGTCTTTGGCGATCCCGATCGCTTGCTACAGCTGTTCAATAATTTATTCGAAAATAGCCTGCGATATACTGATGGCAATGGGCAACTGAAGGTACAGGGTCAAATCCGCGATACCTATTTGCAGCTTTATTGGCAAGACAGCGCCCCTGGAGTGACCGATGAGCAGCTTCAGAAGATATTTGAACGTTTTTATCGAGCCGAAGGTTCGCGCAACCGCGCCAGCGGCGGCTCCGGTTTAGGGTTATCTATCTGCCAAAATATTGTGGAAGCGCACGGCGGACAAATGACCGCAGAGCATTCGCCGCTGGGAGGCTTAACCATCAGCCTGCAACTGCCGCTTGATACAGAGAGCTAAGAGGAAGGTAATGGGTATGAACAGTATTGCTGGAAGCATGGACGTTGATCCCGAAGGACAACGGGTGTTGATCGTCGAAGACGAACCCAAATTAGGACAACTGCTGATCGACTATCTGACCGCTGGAGGCTATCAGCCCCACCTGCTGGCGGATGGAAATCAGGTATTGCCCTATGTCCACCAAACGCCACCGGATTTAATTCTGCTGGACCTAATGCTGCCCGGCACCGATGGTTTAACGCTGTGCCGCGAGATCCGCCGCTTCTCTGACGTTCCGATTGTGATGGTAACGGCGAAAATTGAAGAAATAGATCGCCTGCTGGGGCTGGAGATTGGCGCCGATGACTATATCTGCAAGCCTTACAGCCCACGAGAAGTCGTGGCGCGCGTCAAAACCATTTTACGTCGCTGCGTGCGCCAAAATGAAACGAACGCCGAACCGGTTTTGATCATCGATGAAAACCGTTATCAAGCCAGTTTTAAAGATCAGCTGCTAGATTTAACGCCTGCCGAATTTCGTCTTTTGAAAACATTGGCAACGCAGCCTGGCACCGTGCTATCACGCGAGCAGTTGCTCAATCATCTGTACGATGATTACCGCGTCGTCACCGACCGTACCGTGGATAGCCACATTAAAAACTTGCGTCGTAAATTGGAGCAACTCGAAAACGGCGAGCCGTTTATTCGCTCGGTTTACGGCATCGGTTACCGCTGGGAAGGAGCTCCGTGTAAAGTGCTGTAAAACCGCCATCATCGCTCTCGCGCCTGTCGCGGGAGCGCCCTTTCTTATCCTCCGCCAATCCGGTAAATGCCTGCAAATACCCAGCCATTGTCTATACTTATCCTGATTTATTCAGCGTAAACGGCATCCATCTCACTCTTATTGACGCAGTTAATCACTGCAATACTTATCCGTCATTATTCACGTTGCGAGCGCGGCTAACGCTGACTCGGCTTCGAGTATGGCGGGGATAGATTAAGGAGATACCCATGGCAATCGGCTATTACGAAATCAAAAAAGCGAAGAACGGACAGTTCCACTTCAATCTAAAAGCCAGCAATGGAGAGATTATTCTTTCCAGCGAAATGTATGCCAGTAAGGCATCTGCTGACAACGGTATTGCATCGGTACAGTCAAACTCTCCCGATGAAGCGCAATTTGAGATTAAAAACAGCAGCAGTGACCAGCCCTATTTCATTCTCAAAGCAAAGAATCATCAGGTGATCGGCACCAGTGAAATGTACAGCTCTGAGAGCGCAGCGCGCAAAGGCGTTCAGTCGGTGGTGAAAAACGGCTCAACGACGGATATCAGAGATTTGACGCACGGGTGATTATCTTTCGGGGGCAACCAAATGCCCCCACATTCATTGTGCTCCCACGCCGAACCCTCTATAATGCCCGCCTTCACTGTACCTACAGGTACAGACTGACTTGTGATCAGACCTTAAAGAGAAATACAAACCTATGTTTACTCCGGAATTACTCTCTCCGGCCGGTACGCTGAAAAACATGCGTTATGCGTTCGCCTATGGCGCAGATGCTGTTTATGCCGGTCAACCTCGTTATAGCCTGCGTGTCCGCAACAACGAATTCAATCATGAGAATCTTGCCCTCGGCATCAACGAAGCGCATGCGCTGGGTAAAAAATTCTACGTGGTGGTGAATATCGCGCCGCACAACGCCAAATTGAAAACTTTCCTGCGTGACCTGAAGCCGGTCATCGAAATGGGGCCGGACGCGCTGATTATGTCCGATCCAGGATTGATTTCCATGGTGCGCGAAGCCTTCCCTGAGATGGCAATTCATCTTTCCGTACAGGCTAACGCGGTTAACTGGGCGACGGTAAAATTCTGGAAGCAAATGGGGTTAACCCGCGTGATCCTGTCGCGTGAGCTTTCTCTGGAAGAAATTGAAGAAATTCGCCAGCAGGTTCCTGATATGGAGCTTGAGATCTTTGTGCATGGCGCACTGTGCATGGCCTATTCTGGCCGCTGCCTGCTTTCCGGCTATATCAACAAGCGTGATCCTAATCAGGGCACCTGCACCAACGCCTGCCGTTGGGAATATAAAGTTCAGGAAGGCAAAGAAGATACCGTGGGCAATATTGTTCACGTGCATGAGCCGATCCCTGTCACCGAAGTACCCGCTGAGCCAACGCTGGGTATCGGTGCACCGACCGATAAAGTCTTTATGCTAGAAGAAGCGATGCGCCCAGGTGAATACATGAGCGCATTCGAAGACGAGCACGGCACTTACATCATGAACTCAAAGGACCTGCGTGCCATCCAGCACGTTGAGCGCCTGACCCAAATGGGCGTTCATTCATTGAAAATTGAAGGCCGTACTAAGTCCTTCTACTACGTCGCGCGTACCGCTCAGGTCTATCGTCGCGCAATTGATGACGCCGTTGCGGGTAAACCGTTCGACCCAACGTTGCTCACCACGCTAGAAGCCTTAGCGCACCGTGGTTATACCGAAGGTTTCCTGCGTCGCCACGTGCATGAAGATCAACAGAACTACGACTACGGCTATTCTGTATCCGATCGCCAGCAGTTTGTTGGTGAACTGACAGGCGCACGCCGCGATGGTTATGCTGAAGTCTTAGTGAAGAATAAGTTCTCTCTAGGCGACAGCGTTGAAATGATGACGCCAAAAGGCAACGTGCAGTTCACGCTTGAAGCGATGCAAAACAAGAAAGGCGAGCCAACCCAAGTCGCGCCGGGAGACGGGCATATTGTCTATATCCCAGTTCCCGATGATTTGGATCTCCAATTCGCGCTATTGATGCGCAATTTGGCAGGCACCGATACGCGTAATCCGCATACCGCAGCGTAATTCGGCCCGCTAAACGCCTAGGCGTAGCTTATTTCTTATAAGCTGCGCTTTTTTTTATCTCTTTTTGTACTTAATATTTCGAATATAAGATTAAGATCACACTTAAACTTATCGTATATAGATATTATTGAGTGGCAAAAAGATATAACGAAAAAGCAATACTAGGAACCACCTCCTTGCCAGCCCAATCTCCCTTGGGCTGGTTTTCTTTTTTCTTCAACATCCTATAATCCCCTCAATAAACTATTTAAATCCTTTAATGTTTCTATTTTCTTACTCATCCCCCTCTGCCTCGTAAAATATTTTATCCAATAAAATCATTATGTTAAAAAGATAGTTACTTTGATATATTAATTTATTTTTCAGATTATCACTCCCAGTATCTGGCTAAATTAAAATAACAACGAAAGCAGATAATCTACCTATTACGTTTTTAATTAAGCGATTTACTTAATTAAAGTTTATTTTATATTTAATCAATTCACTTATTCCTTTCAACTGAAACCTTTCAGCGCCAGTTATTGCGTTATATTTCCCGATGAGAGCGGTTTCATTAATATTCATTGGCGAATGCAATTCATGTGGGTAAAACAGAATGAATATCTATGTTATAACAATGTAAGAATTGACGTTTTTACCCTTTTCAGGAGATCACACATGCATCAGTTACACTCCGCGTTAGTTATCTTGAACGGCAAAGGCGCCGGCAATCAGGACGTGCGTGAAGCGATTGACGGGTTACGCACCGCGGGAAATACCCTGCATGTCCGCGTGACGTGGGAACATGGCGATGCCAAGCGCTATGTGGCGGAAGCCGTAGAGCTCGGCGTCGAAACGATTGTGGCCGGCGGCGGCGATGGCACCATTAATGAAGTGTCTGATGCGCTGAGCCAACACAGTGAATCCTCCCGCCCCGTGTTAGCGGTATTACCACTTGGCACGGCCAATGATTTTGCTACCGCCTGTTTAATCCCTGAAGAACCTCAGGCGGCGCTTCAACTTGCTTTGCAGGGGCGCGCAGTGGCAATCGACTTTGCCCGTATCAACGATAAACGCGTTTTTATCAATATGGCGACGGGAGGATTCGGCACTAAAATCACCACCGAAACTCCGGAGAAACTAAAATCCATTCTCGGTGGTGCTTCTTATTTTCTGCATGGGATTTTGCGTATGGATACGCTCAAGGCCGATTTTTGTCAGATTTCCGGCCCTGATTTCCAGTGGGAAGGCAATGCGCTGGTGGTTGCAATCGGCAATGGCCGTCAAGCCGGTGGTGGGCAGCCGTTGTGCCCTGAGGCCTTAATCAATGATGGAAAACTGGACCTGCGCGTTTTAACCTCTGATGAACTGCTGCCCGCGCTGCTAGAAAGCCTGCTGAAAGGCGAAAGTAATAAAAACGTCATCGAGGCTTCGTTGCCGTGGTTAGAAATTACCTCGCCTCATGAAATGACGCTCAATTTGGACGGCGAGCCCTTGAGCGCCAAGCATTTCCGCATTGAAATCGAGCCCGATGCCATCAGCCTGCGTCTGCCGCCAAATTGTCCGCTGATTGGCTAAATCAGGTCGTGATAAGCCTTAATCCTGTCTGATTTTCACCCTGCCCTTTCCCATTTGGGAAGGGCAATCTCTGCGCACCTCTCATTTTCTTCCCCCATTCTTCCCCCAACTAAAACCGTGATCTCATCGGGCAAATTTCGATCATTATACTTGTATGGTAGTTATGTCAGGTTTATGTTTCCGTCATCATTAAGGTCACATTCCAAGCAGAGAAAAATCCGCGCTAAGGAAATTCAAAGATGAAGATTGTTAAAGCTGAAGTATTTGTTACCTGCCCAGGGCGTAATTTTGTCACGTTGAAGATCACCACTGACGACGGGCTAACCGGCATCGGAGACGCCACACTTAACGGACGTGAATTGCCGGTGGCTTCTTATTTACAAGATCACGTTTGCCCACAGTTGATCGGACGCGACGCGCATAGGATCGAAGATATTTGGCAGTTTTTCTACAAGGGCGCTTATTGGCGTCGCGGCCCCGTCACGATGTCGGCCATTTCTGCCGTGGATATGGCGCTGTGGGATATCAAAGCCAAAGCCGCCAATATGCCGCTGTATCAACTGCTCGGCGGTGCATCTCGCGAAGGCGTGATGGTTTACTGCCACACCACCGGCCACTCGCTGGATGACGTGTTGGAAGATTACGCCAAACACAAGGAGCTCGGCTTTAAAGCCATTCGCGTGCAGTGCGGCGTACCGGGTATGAAAACCACCTATGGGATGTCCAAAGGCAAAGGTCTAGCCTATGAGCCCGCCACCAAAGGGAATTGGCCAGAAGAGCAGCTGTGGTCAACGGAAAAATATCTCGATTTCACTCCGAAATTATTTGCCGCCGTCCGTGACCGTTTTGGCTTTGACGAACATCTGCTGCACGACATGCATCACCGCCTAACGCCTATCGAGGCCGCGCGGTTTGGCAAGAGCATTGAAGACTATCGTCTGTTCTGGATGGAAGACCCGACGCCCGCAGAAAATCAGGAATGCTTCCGTTTGATCCGTCAGCACACCGTTACCCCCATCGCCGTGGGTGAAGTCTTCAATAGCATCTGGGACTGCAAGCAACTGATTGAAGAGCAGCTCATCGATTATATCCGAACCACCATTACCCACGCGGGCGGTATCACCGGCATGCGCCGCATTGCCGACTTCGCCGCGTTGTATCAGGTGCGCACCGGCTCTCACGGCCCATCCGATCTCTCACCAATTTGCATGGCTGCCGCGCTGCATTTTGATCTGTGGGTGCCTAATTTTGGCGTTCAGGAATACATGGGCTATTCCGAACAAATGCTGGAAGTGTTCCCACACAGCTGGACCTTCGATAACGGATACATGCATCCGGGTGACAAACCTGGGCTCGGTATCGAATTCGATGAAAAACTCGCGGCTAAATATCCGTATGAGCCGGCCTATTTGCCCGTTGCGCGCCTCGAAGATGGCACGTTGTGGAATTGGTAACTAAGAGGAATTTCCAATGAAAAGTGTCGTTATTCAACAGCCAGAAAAGTTGGTCATTGAGGATCGTCCAATCCCGCAGCCACAAGCGGGTGAAGTCAGAGTTCGCGTGCGTCGTGCTGGGATCTGCGGCTCAGACGTGCATATTTTCCGTGGGCATAATCCTTTCGCCAAGTACCCACGCGTTATTGGTCATGAGTTTTTCGGCATTATTGATGCCGTAGGTGAAGGCGTAGACGCCAGCCGACAAGGTGAGCGCGTGGTTATCGATCCCGTTGTCAGCTGCGGTCACTGTTACCCTTGCTCCATTGCGCGGCCAAATGTCTGCACCGAGTTACAGGTGATCGGCGTACACCGCGATGGTGGATTCAGCGAATATGCCTGTGCGCCCGCACGCAATGCTTATGTCGTCCCCGATAGCATCCCTGAACCAGAAGCCACCATGATTGAGCCCTTTACCATTGCCGCTAATATTTGTGCTCAGCTCAAACCACAACCCAATGATGTGGCCTTGGTATACGGTGCGGGGCCAATGGGCTTAACCGTGATTCAGGCGTTACGCGGCGTATATGGCGTAGCTACGATTATTGTCGCCGACCGTATTCCTGAGCGCTTGCAGATGGCACAGGCGAACGGTGCCGATCGCATTATCGACAATACCCATCTCGATTTAGCAGATGTATTAAAGCAGGAAGGCATTCGCCCGACGCTGATCGTTGATGCCGCCTGCCACCCCTCGATTTTGCCTCAGGCTATTGCGCTGGCCTCTCCCGCCGCGCGTATTGGCATTATGGGATTCTCTTCCGAACCATGCGTACTCAATCAGCAAAGCATCACCAGTAAGGAAATCTCAATCTTCAGCTCGCGTCTCAATAGCGCTCGTTTTCCTCAGGTTATTGAATGGATGAAGGAAAAGAAAATCCATCCAGAAAAGCTGATCACCCATAGCTTTCCACTTAAGCACGTTACCGATGCACTGGTTCTGTTCGAACAAGATCAGAAAACCTGCTGCAAAGTACTTTTAGATTTTAGTGAATAAGTTTTAGTGAAGAGATTTTAGCGAATAATTTTTATCCAAAAAATTGGATACACGTGTGTCTGCTAATAACGGGCAGACGCACACCCAACAACATAATGATAAAAGCACCACGTGGGGTAGTTATGGCTAAGAATTTACGTTGGACTATCGTGTTTCTACTATTTTTAGTCTACATGATCAATTATTTAGATCGTGTCGCACTGTCAATTACGTTACCGATGATCGAACAAGATTTATCTCTCAATGCTGAGCAGTTCGGCATTATCTTTGGCAGTTTTTTCTTCGGTTACGCCGTATTCAATTTCATCGGTGGTCTTGCCGTCGATAAATTTGGTCCGCTATTAGTACTCGGCGTTGCAGTGGGGCTTTGGTCAATTTTCTGCGGTTTCACCGCGCTGGCCTCCGGTTTTTATTCAATGCTGATCCTGCGCGTGTTGTTCGGTATGGCCGAAGGTCCTATTTGTTCCTCGGCCAACAAAATGATTAACGGCTGGTTTCCACGTAAGCAAGCGGCAACCGCTATGGGCTTGCTAAGCGCTGGTTCTCCACTAGGCGGCGCGGTTGCGGGCCCTATCGTGGGATATTTGGCACTAGCTTTCGGTTGGCGTCCTGCGTTTATGATTATCTGCGCCATCGGCATTATCTGGATGTTGATCTGGTTCTTTGTCGCTTCAGATTCGCCGGAGAAAAGTCGCCACGTCAGTCAGGAAGAGCGCACGCTGATCGCTCAGCAAAAAAGTGAAGAACTGAGCGCGGATAGCAACCAGCAGCCAGGTCATTCGCTGATGTTTTACATGAAGCAGCCAATCATTCTGGCCACGGCGTTTGCTTTCTTTTGCTACAACTACATCCTGTTTTTCTTTCTCAGTTGGTTCCCGTCCTATCTAGTTCAGGCTCACGGCCTGAATATCAAAGAGATGAGCATCACCACGGTCATTCCTTGGATCGTTGGTTTTATTGGCCTAGCCTTGGGCGGCATTATCTCTGATTGGATATTCCGTCTTACGGGCAAACTGTTGCTGTCGCGTAAAATTGTGCTGGTCGTCTGCCTATTGGCCGCCGCAATCTGCGTAGCATTGGCGGGTACGGTTAGTCAGGTGGTTCCGGCGGTGATCCTGATGTCAGTGTCTATTTTCTTCCTCTACGTTACCGGATCGATTTACTGGGCGATCATTCAAGACGTGGTTCATAAATCACGTATCGGCGGCGCCAGCGGCTTTATCCATTTGGTGGGTAGCGTGTCAGGAATTATCGGGCCCATCGTGACCGGTTTTATTGTGCAAAACACCGGTAAATTCGACAGCGCCTTTATCTTGGCTGGCGGCGTAGCGGCGCTGGGCGCGCTTCTGGTGTTCTTTGTTATTCGTCCGGCAGCCTCAACGCCTGCTGTGATGAACCACGTTTAATCTTTCGTGAAATACGACCGTTTTATACTCGTCAGACTTAATGGACATATTGATGAAAAACGACTTACTCCAAGCGAACGCTATTGTTCCCAACTATTCCCGTGAACAGCTGAAAACTCGCATCGTGCATCTCGGTTTTGGGGCTTTTCACCGCGCTCATCAGGCCGTTTATGCCGACCAATTAGCCGCTGATTACCAGAGTGACTGGGGTTATGGCGAAGTTAATCTTATCGGCGGTGAGCAACAGATCCTCGATTTACGCCACCAGCACAATCTCTTCAGCGTGGCGGAGATGTCGGAGCAAAACTGGCAGTGCCGTGTCGTGGGGATTGTTCGAGAGGCGTTACACGTACAGCTTGATAGATTAGATCGGGTTATAGAGATGCTCTGCCAGCCGGACGTGGCTATCGTCTCCCTGACGATTACCGAGAAAGGCTATTGTCACCATCCTGCCAGCGGCAGGCTTGATCTCGACCATCCGTTGATTGCACACGATATTGAACATCCGCAGCAACCACAGTCGGCAGCGGGCGTTATCGTTGCGGCGCTGGCTAAGCGGCGCGAGCTGGGCCTACCTGCATTCACCGTGATGTCATGCGACAACATGCCCGAGAATGGACACGTTACCCACAACGTTGTCTGCGGGCTGGCGGCGGCGCAGTCGCCGGAGCTGGCTAAATGGATTGAGCAGAACGTCACGTTCCCTTCTACCATGGTCGATCGTATCGTTCCTGCCGTTACCGCTGAAACGCTTGATCAAATCGCCCTTCAACTTGGCTTACACGATCCCGCCGGCGTTGCCTGCGAACCCTTTAGACAATGGGTTATTGAAGACAATTTTGTCGCCGGTCGCCCAGCATGGGAACGGGTTGGCGCAGAGTTGGTCAGCAACGTGTTGCCTTATGAAGAGATGAAGCTACGCATGCTGAACGGCAGCCACTCGTTTTTAGCGTATTTAGGCTATCTGGCGGGATATGCGCATATCAATGACTGCATGCAGGACGAAAGCTATCGCCACGCCGCACAGGCGCTGATGCTGAATGAACAAGCGCCCACGCTCAACGTTCCCAACGTGGACTTGCAGGCATACGCCGATTCACTCATCACACGTTATTCAAACACGGCGCTCAAGCACCGCACATGGCAAATTGCGATGGACGGCAGCCAAAAGCTCCCTCAGCGAATGCTCGACTCTGTGCGCTGGCATCTGGCACACGGCTCCCGCTTTGACCTGCTCGCGTTAGGTATTGCAGGTTGGATGCGTTATGTCGGCGGCATTGATGAACGCGGGCAGCGCATTGAGATTAGCGATCCGCTGCTGGTTGATATTCAGCGCTGTGTACAAAACTCAGCGGAAGGCCATGAAAGAGTATCGGCACTGCTTTCTCTCGAGGCCATATTTGGTACTGATTTACCTCAGAACCCTGAATTTGTGCAGGCGATAGACAAGGCATATACCTTGCTATTAGAGCAGGGAGCAAAGGGCAGCGTTGCCCACACGTTGAAATCAGCGGCATGCTAGTTATCTGGCCCGCACCCGCGGACCTTTCTTAAAAGTATTTACCCTCAGCCCGTCATCACGATCGCAAGATTTAGGCAAATTTATGCCTGAATGCTGTTAAAATGCAGACACTTTATTTAAAACTCGACGATCTCACACGTATGCCGATGTCTACACCTCAGCAGAACTACGACCTAAATGGCACTGTTCCAGTGAATCAGCAAATCTATCGCTATCTGCGTAAAGACATTGTTGAATGCACCATTCCTCCCGGTACGCTGCTTTCGGAGAAAGAGATCTCGACACGGTTTAACGTTTCACGCCAGCCGGTGCGCGAAGCGTTTATCAAATTAGCGGAAAATGGATTAGTACAGATCCTGCCGCAGCGCGGAACCTTTGTGCAGAAAATATCGGTTAAGCGCGTCGCTGACGGACGTTTTATTCGCAGCGCCATTGAATGTAGCATTGCACGCCGCGCCGCAGAGCTGGCAACACCTAGCCAATTGCTGCTACTTGAACACAGCATTAGCCGGCAAAAACTGGCTGCGCAGCATCAACAAACCAGCGAGTTCTTAGCGTTGGACGATCAGTTCCATCAGCTACTGACCGACATTGCTGATTGCCCTCTGGCATGGGAAACCATTGAGAACATCAAAGCGACGATGGACCGAGTGCGTTTTCTCACCTTAAGCAAAGTCTCACCGCCGGAAAGTCTGATCAGCCAGCACGAAAAAATTTATCAGGCGATCGCCAAAGGCGACGCTGACGCCGCAGAAGAGGCCGTGCTGGCACATCTACAACAGATGATTCACACCATCACGCCGATTGAACAGCAAAACAAAGAGTGGTTCGAATAGCGTTAAGCGCTGCTGTCCTTTCAGGCTGACAGCGGCAAGCCTCACTTTTTCTCCCTTCACCTAGAGCTGGTGCAATAAAGCATGTATTGTACCGGCTGACTGTAAGCAAACCGCTAATATCTTGTTAAGTAATTTCACTCATTGCTCGAGGCCTTTGCCTGAGCCAAGACGGGAGTTCACCATGACTGATATCGCTAAGTTGTTAGGTAAAGAAGCCGATTCACTGCTCCAACATCGCTGCACCACCCTTCCCGCTGAACAGTTTTATCTTCCCGGAGCGGACTTCGTTGATCGCGTCATGATCGACAATAACCGCTCTCCGCGCGTGCTGACCGCCATGCAGAATCTGTACAATACCGGCCGTTTAGCCGGAACAGGCTATTTGTCGATTCTGCCAGTCGATCAGGGCGTTGAGCATTCAGCTGGTGCTTCTTTCGCAGCAAACCCGCTCTATTTTGATCCTAAAAATATCGTAGAACTGGCGCTTGAGGCGGGCTGCAACTGCGTAGCTTCAACCTACGGCGTGCTGGCTTCTGTATCGCGCCGCTATGCGCATAAGATTCCGTTCCTCGTTAAACTTAACCATAACGAAACCCTAAGCTATCCCACTCAATATGACCAAACGCTGTATGCCAGCGTCGAACAGGCCTTCAATATGGGCGCACAGGCCGTGGGTGCTACGATTTACTTCGGGTCCATTGAGTCACGTCGCCAGATAGAGGAAATTTCAGCGGCCTTTGAGCGTGCGCATGAGTTGGGCATGGTCACCGTGCTGTGGGCTTATCTGCGTAATCCAGCGTTCAAAAAAGATGGCGTCGACTATCACGCCAGTGCCGATTTAACCGGACAGGCCAACCATCTGGCCGCCACTATTGGCGCTGATATCGTGAAGCAAAAAATGGCGGAGAATAATGGCGGCTACAAAGCGGTGAACTTCGGTTATACCGATGAACGTGTCTACAGCAAACTCACCACCGACAATCCGATTGATTTGGTTCGTTATCAGCTCGCTAACTGTTATATGGGCCGCGCAGGGCTGATTAACTCCGGCGGAGCCGCCGGTGAAAACGATATGTCTGAATCCGTACGCACCGCGGTTATTAATAAAAGAGCCGGCGGTATGGGCTTAATCTTAGGTCGTAAAGCCTTCAAGAAATCGATGAAAGATGGCGTCGCGTTAATCAACGCCGTACAGGATGTCTATTTAGATAAGAGCGTAACTATCGCTTAACATGTATTGCCTGACGGGCTTTTCCTGAGCCCGTCATTCTATTTCTCTAACTTCTTTCTTTATTGATTCAGGGATCTCTTTCTTTAAACGCTCCAGCATCACGGAAAAAGCGGGGTTATGCACTGAGGCTCGGTTATAAATCATATACATTCTCACCTGCGGCATAATAAAGTCTGTTTTTAACACCTGAATATTAAAGTTATCTGCAAAACGCTGTAATGAACCTGCGGGAATAACGCCCACAGTATCGGTATTTTCAACCACGCTCATAATCGTCAGCATTGAGTTGCTGGTGAAAGCGACATTTCGATTGCCAAGCGCGTCATCAATCTTAATCTTCCCCGCAATAACCTCAGGATCATCAATGTTGATTGTCGTGAACCGCTCCTTAACAGCCAACTCCTTCGTTAACACCCCCTTTAATCGAGGATGATCCTTGCGGCAAACAAATAGGATTTCAGTATCGGCACAAGGCATACACACCGTTGAAAAACTGGTGTACGGGCTGGTACTGAAAATAATATCTGCCTTGCGGAAACTCAGTAACTCTTCGGTTTTTACCGATTCGGTGTAACCACTATGATGAACAATTTCATAGTCCATACCATCATGTTGCAGGCTATTCAGCACAGCAGGCAGCAACTCCATCCCCATAAACGGCGGCGAGTAGATAACAAATTTCTTTTTCAAATCATTATCGGAAGACACGCTAACCACGCGACCAAGCTGCTCCATGCTTTGAGCCAGTTGTTCGTGCAAATTAACCGCTACCGTGGTAGCTGAAATACCTTTCCCCTCGCGAATAAACAACGGGTCGTTAAAATGATTGCGTAATTTCTGCAAAGACTGGCTGACCGCGGAAGGCGTCATTCCCATGGATGTGACCGCCAAACTTACGCTCGAATGGGTGTATACCATCTCAAAAACAGTCAGTAAGTTGAGGTCAAAAATTTTTATCTTTCCCAAAGCGTTGCGTTCGGTATGTCCGCTCATAGATGGTGCGCTCATGTTTATATATAAATTATATGAAACAATATCGATTAATAATCACAATAGATCCATAAACAATCACTACATTACTTATTAAGTAATTATAATCAATTAAAATTAGCAGAAATATCCAGCTTTGTTGGGATATCAACATATTTTTATAATGCAAAAAAAAGCCCCGCATTTTTAATAACATACGGGGCTTTTTATCAGACGTTATATTAATGTCGATTACGTACTAACTGATAGCGACGGGTAAGATACTCAACCGGAACGCTCCAGATATGAACTAAACGACAGAACGGAAATAGCACAAATAGCGTCATGCCTAATACGATATGCAGCTTAAAGATCAGCGCAACACCCTCTAAATGCGCAGCCGCACCGGTGTGGAATGTCACGATAGACTGTGCCCATGCCACCAGCTTCATCATTTCGCTGCCGTCCATATGCTGGGCGGAGAAAGGAATGGTGAGAAGCCCCAAGCACACCTGAACCACCAACAGCGTTAGGATTAAGATATCACCCACGCTTGAGGTTGCACGTACACGCGGATTCATTAAACGGCGCTTGAGCAGCATCACACCGCCGATCAGCATCATCACGCCGCAGGCACCACCGGCAAACATCGCCATTTTTTGCTTAATTGGAACCGGCAGAAAGGATTCATACATCCAGTGCGGCGTTAGCATTCCTAGGAAATGCCCAGCAAAAATACCTAAAATCCCGATGTGGAAAAGATTAGACGCCAGACGCATGCCTTTTTTATCCAGCATTTGGCTAGAGCCCGCACGCCAACTATATTGTCCATAGTCGTAACGGATCCAACTGCCAATCAGGAAAATTGCCCCCGCCAGATACGGATAGATATCGAAAAAGAACTGGTTGAGATAATTCATTAGCGTTCTCCTGCCACCGGCGTGGCGTCCAAACTGAGATACTGCGGCGCAACCGCACCTGCGAAACGACGGTGATGGGCATTCTGCTGTGCCGAAGCACAGCCTTCTTCACCCAGAAACTTCACCTGTTCCTCTTCCCACACCGCATCTAATGCCGCCGGCGTATCGTCACGCGTTTCCTGCGCAACTTTATCGATCAGTTGTTCACTGGCGACGTGAGTGCCTGAAACTGCCAGCAGCAGATCAAACAGCACGGCATAGTGGCTTTGGCGATCTTTTAGACGTGCGCCCAATAACGCCAGAATCGGCACGATGTCCAACAATCCCTGACGCGCCGTTTCACTATCGCGGCTAGCAAGGAACTCAAGATACATCGGCAGAAAATCAGGCAGCTCGCGGCTGTCGATCTCTAAACCCGCGGCGTTATATTGCGCCATCAGATCAACCATCGCCTGACCACGATCGCGTGATTCACCGTGTACGTGCTCAAACAACAGCAAAGACGTCGCCCGACCACGGTCAAACAGTTC
This sequence comes from Hafnia sp., assembly GCF_036648275.1. Taxonomy (NCBI): domain Bacteria; kingdom Pseudomonadati; phylum Pseudomonadota; class Gammaproteobacteria; order Enterobacterales; family Hafniaceae; genus Hafnia; species Hafnia sp. Next base: position 233,214 of record NZ_JAVXIQ010000002.1, read on the forward strand.
ACAGTATTGCGCCTGAACATCCATCAGATCGTTTTGGGTGAAATCACTAATAAAGGTCAGCAACTGCACCGACTGCGCCAGCGTCAACTCACTGGCATCATCTAATGCCTCCACCAGCTCTTGCCGATTTTCCCACAATGCCTCATCGGGATAATCCAGCAGACGAGCGATAATACGCAGCGTCATCATCAGCTTTTCTCCCCATGAATATCGGCATCACGCGGTGTTTTCTGTGTCACGTCAATGGCATCAATACGGCGGCTGTTAAACAAGTTGAACTTGGTATCGCTGCCGTGGCAGCCATCGCCAAAGCTAAACCCACAGCCCTTGCTTTCAGGGAACGCTTCACGCGCTTGTTCACGGTGGCTTGATGGAATCACGAAGCGATCTTCATAATTCGCGATAGCCAAGTAGCGGTACATTTCCTGCGCCTGAGCTTCGGTTAATCCCACCTGCTCTAATGCGCTGGTGTCGATAACCCCGTCAACAGTTTCTGCACGTTTGAAATGACGCATGGCCAACATGCGTTTCAATGCCAGCAGCACCGGAGCGGTATCGCCCGCCGTCAGCAGATTAGCCAAGTATTGAACGGGGATACGCAGGCTTTCAACATCAGGCAATACGCCGGTATGCGGTAAAGCACCTGCATCAGCCGCCGACTGAATTGGCGACAACGGCGGTACATACCACACCATTGGCAGCGTGCGATATTCAGGATGCAGTGGCAGAGCCAGCTTCCAGTCCATCGCCATTTTGTATACAGGCGATTTCTGCGCAGACTCAATCACGCCCTGCGGTATGCCGTCTTTCAAGGCCTGTTCAATCACCGCAGGATCGTTAGGGTCCAAGAAGATATCCAACTGACGCTGATACAGATCTTGCTCATTTTCCGCCGATGCCGCATCGGCAATTTTATCTGCGTCATACAGCAATACGCCGAGGTAGCGGATACGCCCTACGCAGGTTTCAGAACAGATGGTTGGCTGTCCTGACTCGATGCGTGGATAGCAGAAAATGCACTTCTCCGATTTACCGCTTTTCCAGTTGAAGTAGATCTTTTTGTATGGGCAACCGGTCAAACACATGCGCCAGCCGCGGCACTTGTCCTGATCGATCAGCACAATACCGTCTTCAGAACGCTTATAGATCGCACCACTTGGGCACGTCGCCACACACGCCGGATTCAGACAGTGCTCACACAGGCGTGGCAAATACATCATGAAGGTATTTTCGAACTGGCCGTACATCTCTTTTTGCATGTTGGCGAAGTTCTGGTCTTTGGCGCGTTTTTCAAATTCGCCGCCCAGAATATCGTCCCAGTTCGGGCCGTTTTCGATTTTCTTCATGCGCTGGCCGGTGATCAGCGAGCGCGGACGCGCAATCGGCTGGTGCTTACTTTCCGGCGCGTTTTGCAGGTGATGATAATCGTAGTCAAACGGTTCGTAGTAATCGTCTAATCCCGGAACATCAGGGTTAGCAAAGATTTTCGACAGCAGCCCCACGCGGTTACCCATGCGCGGTTCTAGCTTGCCGTTAATCTTGCGGATCCAGCCGCCTTTCCATTGGGATTGGTCTTCCCAGTTGTGGGGATAGCCCACGCCGGGTTTGCTTTCTACGTTGTTAAACCACGCGTATTCGGTGCCTTCGCGGCTGGTCCAGACGTTTTTACAGGTCACGGAACAGGTATGGCAGCCAATGCATTTATCGAGATTCAGCACCATGCCGACTTGAGAACGGATTTTCATTTGGCTTTCTCCTGCTGGCTACCCTGAGAGTAGTCGTTACCTTCTTCGTCTAACCAGTCGATACGGTTCATCTTACGTACCACCACAAACTCATCACGGTTGGAACCCACGGTACCGTAGTAGTTAAAGCCGTAGGCCAACTGGGCATAGCCACCAATCATGTGCGTCGGTTTAGGCGAAATACGCGTGACCGAGTTATGAATACCGCCGCGCTGGCTGGTGATTTCTGAACCAGGAATATTCACAATTCGTTCCTGCGCGTGATACATCATGGTCATGCCCGCAGGGATACGCTGGCTCACCACCGCACGCGCGGTTAATGCGCCGTTGGCGTTGAAGGCTTCGATCCAGTCGTTATCTTCAATGCCTAACTCTTTGGCGTCATCTTCGCTCAGCCAAACAATCGGGCCACCGCGGCCTAGCGTCAGCATCAATAAGTTGTCGCTGTAGGTTGAGTGAATGCCCCACTTCTGATGCGGAGTCAGGAAGTTCAGCGCTTTCTCTTTGTTGCCGTTAGGGGATTTCCCCATTACCGGAGCCGCCGCACGGGTATCAATCGGTGGGCGATAGACCAGCAAGCTTTCCCCGAAGGCACGCATCCATTCATGATCCTGATAAAGCTGCTGACGGCCGCTCAGGGTGCGCCAAGGGATCAACTCATGAACGTTGGTGTAGCAGGCGTTATAAGAGACATGTTCGTCTTCCAAGCCTGACCATGTTGGGCTAGAGATAATCTTGCGCGGCTGCGCCTGAATATCGCGGAAGCGGATTTTTTCGTCTTCTTTGTTCAGCGCCAAATGGGTGTGGTCACGGCCGGTAATATTACTCAGCGCCTGCCATGCTTTCACCGCCACCTGTCCGTTAGTTTCAGGCGCTAAAGACAGAATGACCTCTGCCGCATCAATCGCGGTTTCGATTTTTGGACGTCCGGCTGCTGCACCGTCTGGCTGGGTATAGTTAAGCTGTTTGAGGAAATCGACTTCGGTCTGGGTATTCCAGCTAATGCCTTTGCCGCCGTTGCCCAAGGTGTCCATTAATGGGCCCAGAGAGGTAAAGCGCGCATAGGTATTTGGATAGTCACGTTCAACCGCAATGATATGCGGCGCAGTTTTACCCGGAATAAGATCGCATTCGCCTTTTTTCCAATCCTTCACGCCAAACGGCTGCGCCAATTCGGCAGCGGAGTCGTGTTGGATAGGCAATGTCACGATGTCGGTTTCTTTACCTAAATGGCCGTCACACATGCGCGAGAACGCATCGGCGATACCTTTATAGATTTCCCAGTCACTTTTGGATTCCCAAGCAGGATCGACCGCGGCAGACAGTGGGTGAATAAACGGATGCATATCCGACGTATTCATATCGTCTTTTTCGTACCATGTGGCGGTTGGCAGCACGATATCGGAATAGAGACAGGTGCTCGACATACGGAAATCAAGCGTAACCACCAGATCCAATTTGCCTTCGCCCGCGTTGTCTTTCCATTCAACGTCTTCAGGCTTCACTCCGCCCTGCTGGCCCAAATCCTGACCTTGAATACCGTGTTCGGTACCCAGCAGGTATTTCAGCATGTACTCATGGCCTTTACCGGAAGATCCCAGCAGGTTTGAACGCCAGACGAACAGGTTACGAGGGAAGTTTTTCTCATCGTCCGGCTGCTCAGCGGCGAAGCGAATCGAACCTTCTTTCAGGCTTTTCACCGTGTAGTCGACCGGCGACAGACCAGCGGCGCGCGCTTGTTCAGCGATATGCAGCGGGTTTGTCCCAAGCTGAGGCGCAGAAGGCAGCCATCCCATACGTTCGGCACGAACGTTTAAATCAATCAGGCTGGTGCTGAAGCGAGATTTATCCGCCATTGGCGACAGCAGTTCTTCGGTGCCAACGGTTTCATAGCGCCACTGGCTTGAATGATTGTAGAAGAATGAGGTGCTGTTCATATGGCGCGGTGGGCGCTGCCAATCCAGACCAAATGCCAGCGGAGTCCAGCCCGTTTGTGGACGCAGTTTTTCCTGTCCCACGTAATGAGCCCAACCGCCGCCGCTTTGGCCGACGCAGCCGCAGAAGATCAGCATGTTGATCAGGCCGCGGTAGGTCATATCCATGTGATACCAGTGGTTCACACCGGCACCCACGATAATCATTGAACGACCGTGGGTTTTCTCGGCGTTTTCAGCAAACTCACGCGCAATACGCACGATGTTTTCTTTGCTTACGCCGGTAACCAGTTCAGCCCAAGCTGGAGAATAGGCTTTCACGTCGTCATAGCTTTGCGCACAGTTTTCATCGTTCAAGCCGCGCTCAATGCCGTAGTTTGCTAAGGTCAAATCATAGACGCTGGTCACTAACGCCGTAGAACCATCGGCCAGCTGTAGGCGTTTAACCGGCAGCTTATGCAGCAGCACGTCTTTCAGCTCAACGCTGTTGAACGGATCGCTTTCGCCGGTCTTAATGCCGCCGAAATACGGGAAGCCAACTTCGGCAATCTCGTCATAGTTATCGAGCAGGCTGAGCTGAAGTTTAACTTCTTCGCCGCTCACGCCGTCACGCTGTTCGAGATTCCATTTGCCTTTCTCACCCCAACGGTAGCCGATTGAACCCTGCGGCGCGGTAAGCTCGCCGTTTTGGTTAATCGCAACGGTTTTCCATTCAGGGTTATTTTCTTGGCCTAAGCCATCCACCAAGTCAGAAGCACGCAGCATACGACCGGCAGCGTAATGGCCTTCTGCGCGTTGCTCCAACAGCACCAGCATTGGCATGTCGGTGTAGGTGCGCACGTAGTCGGCAAAATATTCGGTCTGACGCTGAACGTGGAATTCATTGAGGATCACATGCCCCATCGCCAGCGCCATGGCGCTATCGGTACCCTGTTTTGGGTTCAGCCAGTGGTCACACAGTTTGGCGATTTCCGCGTAATCAGGCGTCACCGCCACGGTCTTCGTGCCTTTATAACGTACTTCGGTGAAGAAGTGCGCATCAGGCGTACGCGTTTGCGGAACGTTAGAACCCCAAGCGATGATATAGGAAGAGTTATACCAGTCGGCCGATTCAGGCACGTCGGTTTGCTCGCCCCACGTCATTGGCGACGCAGGCGGTAAATCGCAGTACCAGTCGTAGAAGCTCAGACATACGCCACCGATCAGCGACAGATAGCGTGCGCCGGCCGCGTAGGAAACCATCGACATCGCTGGGATCGGCGAGAAACCGATAATACGGTCTGGGCCATACTGCTTGGCGGTATAAACGTTGGATGCCGCAATCAGTTCGTTTACTTCTTTCCAGCTAGAACGAACGAAACCACCGCGACCACGCGCCTGTTTGTACTCTTTAGATTTCTCAGTGTCGCTAACGATGGAACCCCATGCGTCTACCGGATCGCTATGCAGGGCTTTCGCTTCACGCCACAGTTTCATCAGGCGCTTGCGCATCATCGGATATTTCACGCGGTTAGCGCTATACAGATACCAAGAGTAGCTCGCGCCGCGCGGGCAGCCGCGTGGCTCGTGGTTTGGCAAATCAGGGCGAGTACGAGGATAGTCAGTCTGCTGGGTTTCCCAAGTGACTAGACCGTTCTTGACGTAAATCTTCCAGCTACATGAACCGGTACAGTTTACCCCGTGGGTAGAGCGCACGATTTTGTCATGTTGCCAGCGGCTACGGTATCCGTCTTCCCAGTCACGGTTAACGTTCAGTTCTTGGCCGTGGCCATCAGCGAACGTTTCGCCTTTCTGTTTGAAATAACGGAACCGGTCAAGAAATTTGCTCATCCGGAGTTCTCCTGATACGGGGATTAAATCCCCTGTCATTATTGTGAAATATGCGTGATGCATTGCTCAGATTGCGGCCAGACTACCGAGCGTTACGCGCGCGGAACTTGATTGCGATCAAGGCAGAATGCGGAGCCTATTCCAGTATCAGTGCGAAATACCACCAAAGGATAAGATCACGAAAAACATCTAATTAAATGAAAAATAAAGATTAATTTTAAATCTGTATGTTTTATTGAGGATAATTTGATAGGCAGGACTATTTGGTGGTAGGTAAGTCGTTGATGGCAATCAGGTCAGCCTTTTTGCTCAATACTTCAATATACAAACATAAGGAAAAAGAGTAACAACATGAAAATGGGATATTGTATTTACCCCTCAGACATATCAGCATCACGCCGAAAATATCCCCTTCTGAATTATTCATTCATCCAGAAGTCGCGTTTTACTCTTGAGATTGACACCTGATGAGTCATATAAAATATGTGATGTTCCCTATTTTGGCTGCGTTTCCATTATTCGCAAATGCCATTGAGCCAGACACCAGTTCCCCTATTGAGCATCAAAAATGCGGAAAAAACATCAACCTAACGTTGAGAAACGTGGCCGATGGTCACGCCGTTATCGGTTTGATTAACCGTAAAACCAAGGCTTGGGATTATTTTTACTCTCATAATGGCTTTGTCAGCGATTACAAATATTCCCAATATGTTCCCGCTATCCATAACGCTAAATCCGATAGCTATGAGTTGGCCAAAGAAACGGCCAACAGCGGCCCTGCAATTTATTGGGGAGTGGATAAAGCGGGAAACTATCAATTAGCGCTTGGCAAACACAGCTATCGCTGCGGGCCGCTGATGGCGCCAGAAACGAATCCAGCGCGTGTAAATGACAATTTGAACGCGGCCTATGGGGAATAGCCACTCTGCTGTTCGCCAATAATAAAAAGCCCCCGCGAGAAATCAGCGGGGGCTTTTTTATCAGAACGAGCAAACTTATTAACGTGTTACCGACCGTTTAAAAGATCGAGATACACGGGTCTAGCACACCGCGGGGCGGTTACGGAACACATCCATGTGTTCCTCCCTAAAGGGCAACGCTGAAGCGTTGTTCAACTTTGCTCCAGGCAAAGTTGTCGGCGGCTTACGCCGCTACGACCCCATCGGTGTACTCCCCCTAAAAATAAGCTTAAGTATCTTACTTTAAACCTATTAGCGGGCTTTCTTTGTTGCCAGCGTTTTCAAATTACGGCCATAAACAAACCACGTAATCAGAATACAGACGACGTAAAACACCACAAAGACCTTCATTGCCCCAGCCGGAGAGCCGGTCAGCGCCAACGATGTACCAAAAGCTTTAGGAATAAAGAAGCCCCCTGCGGCACCAATAGCGGAGATAAAACCTAACGCCGCGGCGGTATCGGTGACGGCTTCACGCTGCGCCTGATCGTCGCTGCCACCACGCGCTTTCACGCTGTCGATGGTGATTTTACGGAATACCACCGCAATCATCTGGAACGTAGAACCACTGCCTAACCCTGCGGTTAAGAACAGCAGCATGAAGACGCTGTAGAAGGCGATAAATGAACCACCCACGCCGTGAGTTGGTAGCGTCAGGAACAACAGCGCGGCGAAAATCGCCATCAGCACAAAGTTGATCAGCGTGACGCGAATACCACCAAAGCGATCGGATAGAGCACCACCAACCGGACGAGCCAACGCGCCAAGGAATGGACCAAAGAAGGCGTAATGCAGGATCACCACATCAGGGAACTGGGTTTTTGACAGCATGGCAAAGCCTGCCGAAAAACCAATAAACGAGCCGAACGTCGAAAGATACAGCACGCTCAAGATCCACAGGTGCCCACGTTTAAGCACGGGCAGCTGTTGGCTGAGGGAGGCTTTAGACGCGGCTAAATCGTTCATGCCAAACCAAGCAAACAGCGTGGCAATAATCAGGAACGGCACCCAGATCCACGCGGCGTTTTCCAACCACAGGCTACTCCCGTCTGGCTGGGTATGACCTGTACCACCGAAGATACCGAAAATGCTGATGGAAATAGCAATCGGCGCAATCAGCTGCATAACGCTGACGCCTAAATTACCCAAACCACCGTTTAAGCCCAGCGCTCCACCCTGTTTGTTTTTAGGGAAGAAGAAGCTGATGTTAGCCATGCTGGAGGCAAAGTTAGCACCGGCAAAACCACACAGCAGGGAAATCGTCACGAAAACGCTAAACGACGTCGTTGGGTCCTGCACTGCATACCCCAGCCATAGGCAGGGAATAATGAGGAAAATGGTGCTAATTGCCGTCCAGCGACGCCCACCAAACATAGGGATCACAAAGGAGTATGGCACGCGCAAAATAGCGCCCGAAACAGAGGGCAGCGCGGTCAACATAAACAGCTGATCGGTAGTGAAGTTAAACCCGACTTTGTTGAGATTTACCGCTACCGCGCTGAACAGCATCCAGACGCAAAAAGCGAGTAATAAACAGGGAATTGAAATCCATAGATTACGTTGAGCCGTTTTTTGGCCGATTTGCTGCCAAAAATCAGGCTCTTCAGGGCGCCAATCCTGAATCACGCCCCCTTTCGATTGTGTATCTGGAGCGGATGCTTGTGTCATAAAAACCTCTGCCTTTATCCGGTTAGTAGCGGAGTTGTACGCATCACGCACGTGGGCAAACTTGATACAAATCAAGCCGCTGTAAGGTAGCAATTTGGCGAAATCAGCCATAACTCCCTTAATGAGTAGGCTATAATTATAAAAATATTTTCGAAGAATCATCCGGTTAAAGCTTTAATAATTGCGCCTTCGCCACATGAGTGGCACATGCAAATATTAAGGGTTACTTCCTTGTGGGTATGGGGTTATAGGCTAGGATGATTTAAAAAGGCTTTTCAAAGGTATCTTTCCCTTTTCCCGCAGCCGGTAGATTTTCATGAAACATTTCTGTGCACGTTTTTCCATCGTCAGTCAGGTAGCCGTTTTGATGCTACTGCTTGGCATATGTGGTGTTGCAGGAATGAGCGTTTCGAGTTGGATGGCGCAGAGTATTCAAGGCAACGCGCACGCGATCAACACATCGGGATCGCTGAGAATGCAAAGCTACCGTTTGCTCTCAATGGTACCGCTGAATGCTAATGCGGATAGCAAACGCTGCTTAGATGAATTAAATAACGATTTAAACAGCCCAGTGTTACTTTCAGCCGTCAAGGAAGAACATCTCAACACGCAGTTCTCCGCCCTACAACAAGCTTGGCAAGGCGATCTGCGCCCCGCACTGCTTGCCGCACAGCACCCCGATGATGCACGCGATAACGTCGCCAAATTTGTCGGCCATCTCGATGAACTGGTTTCCGCCATCGACCATCAAACCGAGCAGCGTTTGACGATGGTCAGCATGGTACAAAAGATTTTTATTATTCTGACGTTGTTACTGCTGGTTGGCACCGTGGTCTATTTACGCCGCCGATTGCTTCATCCTTGGCGCCAACTGGTCGGCATGTCACAGGCAATTGGACAAGGGAATTTCAGCCAGCGTTTTCAGCAAACCGATCATCAGGATGAAATGGCTATTTTGGGCTCGACGCTGAATGCCATGTCGTCTGAACTCTCGCTGATGTATGGTAAACTCGAGCAGTTGGTCGAGCAAAAAACCACGGATTTACAGAAGAAAAATCAGGTTTTATCGTATCTGTATCGTGCCAGCCGCCAGCTACATTCGCGAGCGCCGTTATGTTCTCGCCTGCTGCCGGTACTCACGGAGCTTCAAGAGCTCACGCCGTTGCACTCGCTACAAATACGCCTGTATGAAAACAACAGCGACGAACAATTTGATGAACTGAACTGTGTGGAAACACAGCGTCCCAAACATTGTCCTGATACACATTGCGTTCAATGTTTAAACCATTCTGAGCATGTTCCAAATAAACCTAGCACTACGGTTAGCTGGAGCTTGAACGATCAAAGCGGTCGCTATGGTTTGATTTTGGCCCAGTTGCCAGAAGGCGTGACACTACAACCCGAACAAAAACAGCTGATGATGACATTGTCCGAACAGATCACCAGCACGTTGGCTCTTGAACAGCAGGCCGACCAACAGCAACAGCTGGCAGTTATGGAAGAACGTTCTGCCATTGCCCGTGAGCTGCACGACTCCATCGCCCAATCGCTCTCGTGTTTAAAGATGAAAATCAGCTATTTGCAGATGCAGTCCACGGCGTTACCTGACAATATTCAAACCCAGCTGCAAGAGATGCGCGAAGAGCTGAACGCAGCCTATCGCCAACTGCGCGAGCTGCTAACGACTTTTCGCCTGAAACTGAGCGAACCGGGCTTGTTGGCTGCTTTGCAGGTCACCGTCGCAGAATTTAACCAACGCTTTGGTTTTACTATCCATTTTGACTATCAGCTTCCTGCCAAAAGCGTTCCATCCCATCAGGCAATTCACCTAGTACAAATTGCCAGAGAAGCCCTAAGCAACATACTTAAACACGCACAGGCAACGCAGGTTGATATGACCATCACCCTACAAGATGATGAAATCGTTATGTCTATTTGCGACAACGGCCTGGGTATTAGCACTTCCCCTGAGCGACAGAACCACTACGGTCTCGTGATTATGAGCGATAGAGCCCAGAGTCTGAACGGAGAATGCCGAATTTCACGCCGTGCGAGCGGTGGCACCGAAGTACGAGTCACATTCCCGCAGGAATTACGCTAATCCCACGGCATCTGGTTTAGAGGAGAAATTGATGAATTCCACATTAACTCAAGACGATCAATATACGATTCTGTTAATTGACGATCACCCGATGCTTCGCAGCGGTGTAAAACAGCTGATTAGCCTTGAACCACAGCTAAAGGTGATTGGCGAAGCCAGCAACGGTCAGCAAGGCATTGAATTGGCCGAAGAGCTCGATCCCGATTTAATTTTGCTCGACCTTAATATGCCGGGCATGAACGGGCTAGAAACGCTGGATCAGCTTCGCACCCGTACGCTATCTGGCCGCGTGGTGGTATTTAGCGTTTCAAATCATGAAGATGACGTCATCAGTGCGCTAAAGCGCGGCGCCGATGGCTACCTGCTTAAAGACATGGAGCCCGAGGATCTGCTGCGTTCACTCCATCAGGCCGCTGCCGGACAAGTGGTCATCAGTGAAGCGCTCACGCCGGTATTAGCCGCCAGCCTGCGTGAAAGCCGCCCTTCTTCAGAGCGCGACGTGCAGCAATTAACCCCACGCGAATGCGATATTTTGAAGCTGATTGCGCAAGGTTTACCGAACAAAATGATCGCTCGTAAACTAACGATCACCGAAAGTACGGTAAAAGTTCACGTGAAACATTTGCTGAAAAAAATGAAGTTAAAATCGCGCGTAGAAGCCGCCGTATGGGTATTGCAGGAAAAGGTTTTTTAATTAAAAAACAAAAAGCCCGCGAGAAAAAATATCAGCGGGCTTTTTATTGTAGTATCGAAAATTACTTATTCTGATCGATTAGGAATTTCACTACATCTGCAAATTCTGTGCGGTACCCTTCAATGGTTTTGCTCTGCATTCCATCATTTTTAATCTGATATTGACCATTAACATAAAATGCTGGAGTACCACGCACATCGAAAGCCTCGGTGGCATTTTGCTGTTTTGCGGTGATTGATTTCACCATAAAGCTGTGCAGCGCACCGTCATATTCTTCGGCTGGAATACCCGCTTTAATAAATACTTGGCGAATATCCTCTTTATTCTTTATCGATTGTTCTTTTTGAACGGCATCGAAAAGAGGTTTTTCTACTTTATTCTCAACCCCTAATGCAATAGCAACAGACCATGCTTCGGTCAGTTCTTCGCCCATAGAACCCATGGCGCTGACGTGGTACTTAACCACTTTATCGTTCTGAGGCAAATGCTCGTTAACGGCTTCGCCCACTTTATAAACATTCGCGAACTGGTTACAGGGCGGGCAATAAAAGGAGAAAAATTCAACTACGGCAGGGGCATTTGGCACCTTATTTTTCAGTTTAATGTACTGCTCGCCTTCCTGATAGTCTGCCGCGTGTGATGCAAAAGAAAATAAAGAGAATGTGCTGAGTAGCGCCAGCAAAAGATATTTTTTCATATTTGTGAACATTACCGTCATTAGAGAGTTAAACAACGGCCAAAATGTTAGCATCAACGATTATAAAACCCTGCTGGCTTTACGGTTTATTACATAGTCAATGACATAGAAAGACAAACTCGATTATTAATTGCGTACTGATAGTTTCAAAAGAAAACACTTTGCATGTGCACTTTATGAATGCGATATATTCCCCAAGCGATAAATATATCTTGGGGAATACCAAACAAAACGTATTAAAAAATCAGTTCCAATCAGGCGCGCTTTCAATTTGCTTGGTGAGCATCGCTTTCACCTGATTATCTGGCTTGCCTAGCCACTGGTATTTTGCGTGTTTACTTGGATGGTCTAGCGCATCAGGCGTACCTGCTATTTCCACACGAACGCCCCAAGCCTGTTTCTTATCGTTGCTAAACGCCACGTACATAAAATTATTAGCGCAGTCATGTGGCTTACAGATATTGCCAACCTGATATTTTTTACCTTGCCACGTTACCCATTCTGGTGGCGTTGAGGTGCCTGAACCTTTACGTGCCCACACGGGCAAATTTTTCTGCCCTTTCACCATCTTCTGCCATGTTTGCTGATAGCCTGATTGTTGTACCAGTTCAGAGGTTGAGACCGGTATAGAAGCAGCCAAGCTGACGGTGCTCAAACTCATAACAGTGCCTAGCAGCGCCACTTGTAGCATTTTTTTATCAATCATCATCAACATCCTTTGCAGTCAAATATCTATTACAAATTAAACAGCGATAAATCATACATACATTTTATATGACCACGCCATACGACAAAAGTTGATCCATACCACGAAAGTTATGACAAAAAAGCGGGAAATTCTCGTTGGTATGACAACTTGAGGTAAGCTATCAACCATAAGAATCGACTAGAGAAAATCAGCATGTTCACACTCCCTTCGTTGCCACCGCTAGAAAAAAGCCTACACAGCGCGGAACTGGCGCACCCATTACACAAGCTAGAAGAAGATAAGATTTCACAGATGGTGGCCGATCTGGATTTGAACGGTTCGATCAAAGAACATTACTTAACCGGCTGGATGGGGCTTTGCCCGCTGGTGATGATCCGTAATTATCAGGATAAACGCGGCACATCCAATGGTTTTATGCTGACGCGTCCGGGCCATTTTCGCTTTAGCGTACAGGCCATTACCTTCCGTATTCCCAAGTTTCTACTGTGGGCAACGTTTCGCCGTAAACCACGAACAATGTCGCTGATTGCCTACCAGCAATTAGGTGAAAACGGCGGTGGACTGATGCAATATCGCAACATTCTCGACGCCGAGATGAAAGAAACGGTCAACCAGCAATGGCGAGATATTAATGATTATCTCGGTGCGGCATGCTATCAGGTTGAAAATGACTATCCGCTGTGGCAAATGCTTGAGAAGGCGGTAACGGAAGAGAAAGCTAACGGCTTAGCGGCAACGCTAGCTTCTAATGGAAAAAAACTGCAAAAAGATGATGAGTTTAGCGGCCTCTGGCAAGGCGAGCTCTTTATTGCCACCCGCCCTGCCGGTGAAACGTCGCCAGCGACATCGGTCATCATAAGCTGGCACGACGGTGATGACATTGGCAGCTATCTTTATGGTTGGCTGAACAATGAACAAGGCGAAAAGCAACTTGCGTTAGCTATTCGCCCTGGGAAAAATGAGCAGTTTTTCACGCTAAACCGCTTTGATGCCGAACACGTTCAGCGCGCAACCGCATTGTTTAAGTTGGTAACTTCTGAGTAAAAATACGGGGTCAGCTCATTGGCCCCGTTTTTATCTATCAATTACGGCATGATGCACGCTACACCTTCCGTTTTCTCAGCGAGGTTCGACGTAACATGCCCTGTTGCGGTATACATATAATAATAAGCATCTTCATCTGCAATGGCTTCGTCGGAAGACCAGAACACCGTGCCCGCATGTGAAACATCATCCAAACTGCTTCCCCACTCCTGCCACAGTGAATCACTCGGCACTTCGCGCGTTGATCCCTTGGAAGACAACTCGTCGGCAGTCGGCATACGATACCCCTGACCTTCACACCAGGCTTTCGCATCATACCAATTTAATTTGCCTGCAGCCGCATCTCTAAAAATAAAGAACTTCTGCGGATTAAAGACAATGGATCCTTTCGCTTCGTTATGTCGCGCAGTTATTTTGAATCCGCCCTTAGCCTTAATAGTAACAACACCTTTATTATCTACCGTAGCAATCGATGGATTACTGGACGTCCACTCGTCAATTTGATCGAACTCGTTATCCGTTTGTAATTGGAATTGTGCACCAGGAAACGCAGTATGAAGTGTGGCACTGGCAGGAACATAATAAGAAGCACCGTTATTTGATGGCGCAACCAAATAGCTAATTATATTTAGTAAATGTGGGTTAACTGGCCCCGTAGGAATATTATCATTAATATCATAAGTACTAATATCCTTAATAGAGAGCGAAATGTTTTCCCGTGGCGCGCCAGTGATGGTTGTGGGCGTTATGTTAACGCCTACTGTACAACCTTTATCATCAGGACGAATAACATACTGATTCGTACCCGTCGCCAGTACGCGTTTATTGTTGGCCGCATCGGTACAATACCACTCAACCGTTGGGAGTGTTGTATCCTCATCGCCTTCCGCATCAGCAACTATCCATGATAATTTAATGATATCCGTGATATCTAATTCGTCATCGACCCCCGCAGTTTCATTAACACGGTTGAAGCTCACTTTTCCAGCTTCATTTTTGTCATTATAAATAATTGGTGCAGTGCCATTAATAACTCCAGCACTACCCGTTAAATCAGTCGCATTGGCTATATCTAATGAGCCAAAGGAGAAAAACAAAATAACTGCTACTCCATAGCTCTTGAGACATTTTATTTTCATCACTTCACCATGCATGCTGATAAGAGCTGAATGCTATAGCACTCAGCTCTTATTATTGACGTAAATTATTTACGCTTAGTCGATTTCAGCACTGATTTGACTTTCGCGGTGTAATCCACTTTCAGGCTGTAGCCCTGGACACCGTCAGCACCCGCCGTTGCAAACACATTTTTCGCGTTGGCGTTAGTAGTTGGGATAACCAGATCTTTATTATCCGTGCTGCTAACAGCATAACCGCCCGCAGTACTGGTAGTTGCACTGGTGCCATCGAAGAACCATTTGTAGCTATAGTTAGCCGATGCGTCGAGTTCGCCGGCATCTTGCTTACCGTTGTTGTTGACGTCATACCAAACTTTGAACTGGTAAGTATGGCCGACCAACAGTTTGCTATCTGCTTTACCGATCAGGTTGACTGTTGGTGCATCGCTATCAACAATCGCGGTACCGATGGTGCCACCCACAATTGGGCCATCAGGAATATTATCGCTGTTATCGTTTTTACTGATATCGTTAATAACAATAGTTTGGCCAGTGGTTGGTACACCCGTTGAGGTTTGTTCCGTAATTTCCGCCCCTAAATAGAGCCCAGCGTCTGCATTTTGAATGGTATAGTCGGCTTTGCCATCGTTACCACTCAGCATCACTTTATTAGCCCCCACGCCATCGGTAGTGGTGAACCATTTTATCGATGCAGTACTGCTGTCGGTATCGCCTTCAGCATCTTGCAACACATAGCTCAGCGATATTTTATCCCCAGGAGACATCGCATCGGTGGAGCCACTGTGGTGATCGTTAGCGAAAGCAACGCTGTGTTCTGCACCTCCAGCGCTCGCTTTAAGGATAGGAACCGTACCGTTAAGTGTACCAGCTGAGTCTGTCATAACCGCCATAGCAAAAGGACTGCAGCTGGCGAATATAAGCGTTGCAAGCACTGACTTACTAAATTTTTTCATATTGATATGACTCATAAAGTTAATATTAATTATTACCTAAACAGCCTGAGCTTATTATTTAGCATGCAGGTTATTCATGATTTGTTGCCCTGATGGTGTGAGTTGATAATCAACTTTTAGCTCATATCCTTGCACACCATCAGCACCCGCACTGGCTAATACTTGGCTCGCTTCCGCATTCGTTTTTGGAATTAAAATAGTATTATTCTCAGTCGTGCTTACCGCATAGCCGCCTTTCTTTCCATTTGGGGAAACACCATCAAACATCCATTTATAATCAACCAGAGAAATTAGCGGAGTAGGATTGCTATCAGACACAGTTTCACGATCTGTTGCATCCCACTGCCCATTATTATTACTGTCATAGGCAATTTTAAATTGATATTTATGGCCTAGCTGAAGCAGATTTCCCTTTGTCGCGGTTAAATTAACGGTTGGGTTATCACTATCAACAATTGCGGTATATATCATTGTGCTTGCAGCACTAAAATCGACGAGCACAGAATTCGTTTTTTGTGTTTTGTCATCATTCTTCGTTGCTATGATAGAAAACACGCCATTCATCGTACTGCCTAATATCGCTTTAGAACCCGTTGGCGGCTCTTTAAAGAACAAACATTCGCTTCCAGATTTGCATTCATTTTTCGAGGTATGAATGGCAATTTCTTGAGAGTGAGACTTATCTTCTATTTTATAGGCATGGAAGGTTAGATTCAGATTCTTAGAGTCCAACGGCGTCGTTTCACCAGCAAGCCCCGTCACTTTTGCACCGCTAGCAACCAAGTTTGCGAAATTATTACCATTCGCGAGGAGCTTGACCGCTTTTTTCTGTTCACCGCTATCATCAATAATCAATTGGTAATCAATCGGCGCTTCTGCCACGATAATATTGACGGTATTGGACTGCTTTGTATGGCCTTTTTCATCAACCAGCGTGACTGCAAGCCGGTATTTATTTGCGTTAGGATCGGTAGAATTCACCCACGCAGGGAAGGTCAACGTCCAGTGATTATTTTGCCCATTGCTGATATTCCCCGCCGTTAATGCAGGAAGCCCAAGCGTACTTTCTGGATTAAAATTGCTCATTGGTACCCACTTCGCACTTTTGATTTTCAGGTGCGATGTGACTGTGGCATTTGCCGTCCAATGACAGCCTTCATAAGCCTCGGCGCTATCGGGATCATCAGCCAAAATACAGGCCGCTGCAGTACCCGTCGGCTTGAGATAAAGCCCCACATCCAGATCGTTTTTCTCACGGTATTCCAGAACGATGTCATTATTACGATCGACAAAATCCATACGGCTCCCTGCCAGGCTGCGCATATTCGCAACTTCATCACCATCAAGCTGTTTTGATAAAGGCACACCAATGCGGTAATCCAGATTTAGATTTGCCGTCAGCTCGTTTTGATCCGAGTCCCCTTTTTTATACCCAGCTTGCAAAGTAATCAGCGGAACCGGCGTGTAGTCGATACCAACCGTCACGGCCGAAGGGTCTTCCTGCAAACTATCCTTACCAAATAACGCCACCTGATCGCCGTAGTACTGTTCGTATACCACCGACGACCCCAACTGCGGATATGCAGGGAGATATGCCTGCAAACGAATATCCCAGCCACGCGCAGGGCGTTCTTGGTAATCGTCAAAATCGACTGAATCCTTCCATGAAGAGAGCGGCATATAATAGTTGCCACTCAGCTTTAAGAAGTGTGTCCACGCTTCTCCGCCTAATCCCGCACGATGATGACCACGCGTCATATCATGATCATAAAAAATATTAGAACCTAGCATCCAGTCTTCGGTAATATTATGGCGAATACCTATCCCCATATTTGCAATAGTACGTCCGTCTTTATTATGGGCTGAAAACTGACTGAACCAGAGGTCACTCTCTCCCTCATACCAAGGAACTAAATAATCCAGAGACGACCCCTCAAGACTTCCTTGATCGTTAATATTTAAATTGGTTGCAATATGACCATAAGGTGAAAGCAGCGATTCTATTTCTGACTGTGCTGTGGCCGTCGCTAGGTTTTTACCGTATTGCAACGACTCTGACTTCATGCCTTCTACAGTTAAATTCTGGAAGTTTCCTTGTGCTTCTTTAAGCAATATTTCAGAGGTTTTTTTCTCAGTGGCATTATTATCTTTATTCGATGATAAAGCTGGTGAAGCTTTATCTTCCGATACAGAATTATCACTACCTAAATTAGGTAACATAATTTTTTCAGAAGAATAGCTAACACCTGTAAATAGCATACTTAGCGATGAAGCTATCAGGCAATACAAAATTATCTTTTTCATATACACCGAGAAGTATTATCTACAGGTAAGTTATTTTTATATAACTTATATTTTATACATTTTCTTTCGAACTGCGAATGAGCAAAATTATGAGCGAGTTGTCTAAACATTAAAACATCCAAAATTGGATAAAATATTGGCTTGATAAAGTTTGATAGCTATAAAACCAAACGATTTAAATAAAAAAATCAATAATTTCAACGCAATAAATAATACTAACTTTATATATTTAGCATTACTTCATTATGAATACTTATAGAATGATATATCTATCACTTGCAAATGAATCAAAACTCATTCCAGGTATAAAAAGACGAAGCTCTAACAATGAGTCAATGCAACGAGGAGAAATGGTGCATATATGAGCAGGAATCGCTTAGTAGTTTCGAGGGAAATTATTTAGGATTTTGATTAGCTTGCCGTGCTGAATGTCGATATAACCGCCAAAGCGCAGGTCTGCTAATACTTTCATGACGCCACTACGTGCCAGATTTGAACGCTGTAAAATAAAATCAGCGACGCTTAATTTCGCGCGTTCGCTATCAGAGTAATGAGATAAGTCTTTGAGAAATATGCAAACAGTTTCATAGGTAGAACTGTTTATCAGCATAGATTCGTGGTGCAATTGACGATCGTTGAGATACCCTTGATAGTAAAAAACATCACGCCATAGAGACTGCAACTCTATTATTTCCATAGCTGCTTTTAAGGGTATCGTGCTGACTTCAGCACCTGCAGGAAACTTTAAATGATAGTGCTGAGAGCGATAAGCCGAACCTTGTAGCCCAAGAATTGAGGGCGCAAACGCCGTTTCAACAAGGCGATTATCCACCTCACGCCATATGTCCACTCGCCCTTTCGTCAGCAGATAAACTTCAAACCCAGCATCTTTACCTTTTAGCCGCGCTTCTATGTTCTTGCTATCGAGTAGATAGGGTTTGGAGATACTGACAAAAGCAGTCATCAAGCGATGAATACTCTCCAGCGGCTTTTCTATGACGCTACGATGATTAGAGTTACCCATAAAAATGCCAAATTTATTGTAAGTTCAGTCAGTATATCCTAAATCATCTAAGGTGTAGAAAAGCCCCCTCTTGTCAGTAGTTGGCTTTTCTCGCTTCCCCATAGCATGCCACTGTTCCTTTAAAACGATGGCAATCTCACATCTACCACCATTGATGGAAATGGTGTACTGGCCCAATACCATGGCCAACTTCTAATGAATCTGCGGCCTCTAAGGCTTTTTGCAGGTAGTTTTTAGCAGCCAGCACCGTTTCATTCCAGTTCTGATATTGCGGACGCAATGCTGCAAGCGCCGCGGATAGCGTGCAGCCAGTGCCGTGGGTATGGCGGGTATTCACCCGTGGTGCGGTAAATCGTTGTTCGCCTTCGCGACTAAATAGCCAATCCGGACTTTCGCTGTCGCTCAGATGCCCGCCTTTCATCAATACCGCTTTGCACCCCATATCCAACAATGCGTGGCCTTGTCGGCGCATTTCATCTTCATTGGTCGCCATAGGGCAATCTAAAAGCGCAGCAGCTTCAGGCAAATTTGGGGTGATAAGCGCGACTTTAGGGAGCAGAAAATCACGCACGGCCTGCACCGCTTCAGGGGCTAGCAACGGATCGCCGCTTTTCGCCACCATCACCGTGTCCAACACCACAAAAGGAATAGAATACAGGTCTAGCGCCTGTGCAACCTGCGCAACGATATCAGCATTGGCCAACATGCCAATTTTTGCACTATCGATACGTACATCGGTGAGTACGGATGCCAACTGAGCCCCGACAAACTTCGGCTCGATCTCATAAACAGACTGCACACCGCGCGTGTTCTGCGCCACCAGCGCCGTGATCACGCTGGTGCCGTAAGCACCCAAAGCGGAAAACGTTTTGAGATCGGCCTGAATGCCTGCGCCGCCGCTCGGATCGGTTCCTGCGATAGTTAATGCATTAATACGTTTCATGAGCGATCTCCAGAGCGAATAAAATCCTGCGGGGTTAAGTGATACAGTGCGTCGATAAATGCAGGCACAAAACTGCCGGGGCCATGTGATACAGCGACCGCACGTTCACCTGCCAGCGACATCGCTTGGCAGGCGGTAGCAACGGCCAACAAAAGGTCGGTCTGCCGAACGCTAAACGCCGCCACCACGGCTGACAATGCGCAGCCAGTTCCTACAACACGAGTCATCAGCGCGTCGCCGCAGGTTACGCCATACACTCTTTGGCCGTCGGTGACATAATCCGTTGCGCCGGTTACAGCAACCACGGCTCCCATTTGCAGCGCCAGAGCCTGAGCCGCCGGCAATGCCGCCGCAGAGTCATCGGTGCTATCAACGCCGCGGCCGCCCGCGTCCATCCCACTCAGTGCCAATATTTCTGAGGCATTACCACGAATAACGCTGGGCTTCAGCGCTAAAAGCTGACGTGCAAATTCGGTGCGATAAGCCAATCCGCCAACGGCAACCGGATCAAGAACCCACGGTTTTTGATGATGATTGGCAGACTCAATGGCAGCTAACATCGACTGTGCTCTTTGCGCATGCAAGGTACCAATATTGATTAGCAACGCATCAGCCAATGAAGAGAATTGCGCAGCCTCTTGCGGCTCAACGACCATGGCAGGCGATGCCCCCAGCGCCAACAATACGTTCGCAGTAAATGTTTGAACGACTTCATTAGTAAGGCAATGAACTAGCGGAGCGTGATGGCGAAGCTGAGCAAAAGCGGCGGCAGCGCTTTCACCGGGTAATTCGATGTGGGGAAATTCGGTAAGGTGTGGATTCGACGCGATGGACATATTCCTCCCAACCGGCGGTCAAGAAGACGATGCGCTCATGCACCGAGACTTCCCTACGCTGGCATAATCCAGATCAGGTAATACGGGTAAGTTCTCAGCCCTTTCATTTTCATATGGGCACCCCGAGTCAAGGCATTCATTATTGGGAACACAGAGCGCCACGTCAAGGTGAACGGGCGCTCCAGCTCATGTTACTTCTGATGTTCTGCGCAGTCGCAGCCCCAGTTTTTCAACTTGGAGGTTTTACCGATGCCTGGATTAAGCGTGTTAGTCGGGTCATTTTGTTGATAGAAAGCTTTCAGCTGTGGCTTAGCCTTGTACAGATGACCAACGTTATGCTCCGCAGGATATTCCGCGCCGCGCGTATCCAGCAGCGCGAGCATTTTTTCCTTCAGCGCATGCACATCGACGCCTTTTTTAACAATGTAATCCTGATGGAAAACGTAGCACATGAAATGCCCGTAGTAGAGGCGGTGTACCAGCGCATCGTCAAATTCCGGCGGCAGACGCTCGAACCAATCATGATCGTTTCGACGCAGCGCAATATCGAGCGCAAGAATGTCTTCAACCTCTTTGCTATGCACCGCGTTATAGCGGATTGCAGCGCCTGCGGCGGCAAATCGGTGTAAGAAGGCTTTGGCACCCTCTTCTGCCGTGCAGACAAAAAACTCCCCTTCTGCCTGAGCAAAATAAGATTCCAGCCACGCGCGCGCTTCCTCAATGCCTTCGCCCGACATTTTCAGCATCAGGTGATGCTCAAAGCGGTTGCGATACTCTTTCAAACGTTTGGGCAAATGCGATGGCAGCAGGTGACTTAGCGTCTGCATGGTGCGATCGACCAGATGGCTCGGCAGGAAAGGTACTTTGCCAAAGATGGCATCCATACGCCCTTTCAGAGTAAAGAACATCGGCATTTTGTCGGTGCCCAGTTTGTCGATCATCACAAAAGTATCTTTGCCATACACTTCCGCAATATCGAAAATATCGCGATGCATGTACTCACCCGCCACCGGCAGATTTTTGAAATTCGCCAGCATATGCCGACGCAGTTCGGTCAACACCTGCGGCTGGTTGGTGCCGATATAGAAGACCTGCGATGAGGATTGCGCAGGGAAAGTATCTAAGCGCACCGCAAATACCGCAAGTTTGCCCGCACAGCCAGAGGCTTCAAACAAACGGCGTTCATCGGCGTTAAAGCGTGATGGCGTATCCGCTTCAACGTCGCGAATTCGCTCCGCATAATCGTGATCGGACGCCTGACGTTCGCTATGTTCAACGTCTTGCGGACCGTACTTCTGGTTTTCCAAACGCGTCAGGATCTCTTCTGGCGTGCTACCCAGCGCAATGCCGAGATGGTTAACCAGCTCAACCTGCCCATGCTCATTCACTCGGCCATATAGCGCCATTTCGGTATACGCAGGGCCGCGGTGTACCAGCGAGCCGCCAGAGTTATTACACACGCCGCCCACGACCGATGCACCAATGCAGGAAGAACCAATCACCGAATGCGGCTCGCGCCCCAGCGGTTTTAAGATACGTTCTAAATGCCACAACGTGCTGCCCGGCAAAGCCACAACCTGCTTGCCTTCGTCCAACAGCTGAATTTTATCCAAACGCTGAGTGCTAATAATGACGATTTCGCGATCGTAGTCGTTACCGCTCGGCGTGGAACCTTCGGTTAGCCCGGTGTTGGCAGCCTGCATCAGCACAATTTTATCGGCCTCAACGCAGGCCTTAAACACCTTCCACTGTTCGAGCAAACTGTCAGGGAAGACCACCGCCAAGGCATCACCTTGCCCTGAACGAAAGCCTTTGCGATAGCGTTCAGTTTTACGTGCGTCGGTAAGAAGATGAGATTTACCCACAATATCCGTGAGTTGTTGAATTAGCGCACGCGAGTCGGAAGTCTGACTCGCACCAAGAGGTTGTTCCTGCATAGCCCTAGTCCTTTTATTAGTATGATGAATCCTTTCGAGGATACCGCTTTTTGCTTTAATGTGAAAAAAATTATACTGGAAAGTTAAATAAATAATTTCTGGAGCAAAAAAACCTGACGCTAAGGTCAGGCTGTTTATCTCAACAAAGGCTACTCATGTAATCCACATTCGCGTTTTAACCCAAAGAATCGCGTTTCTTCTTCCGCCATGCCCGGCTCCCATTTGCGCGTAGTGTGGGTATCGCCGACGGAGAGATAACCTTGCTCCCACAACGGGTGATAGCTAAGCCCATGCTGCTGTAAATATTGATAAATCCGTTGGTTATCCCAATCGATAATCGGCAGTATTTTAAATACCCCACGCTGAATCGCGAGTACCGGCAAATGTGCACGGCTGCCCGATTGTTCACGCCGCAGGCCAGCAAACCACGTTTGCGCGCCAAGCTCACGCAAGGCACGGTTCATCGGCTCAACTTTGTTAATATCGTTGTAGCGTTCAATACCTTCAACGCCCTGCTCCCAAAGTTTGCCATAGCGGGCCTCCTGCCACGCAGCCGACTGCTCAGCGCGGTAAACCTTCAGATTCAAATTCAACTTTTCGTGCAGGGTATCGATGAACTGGTAGGTTTCAGGGAACAAATAGCCGGTATCCGTCAGGATCACTGGAATATCCGGCAGCTCACGGGTGACCAAATGCAGCGATACCGCAGCCTGAATGCCAAAACTCGAAGAGAGAGCAAACTCGGCGGGCAAATGCTCTAGCGCCCAACGCACCCTTTCCTGCGCACTCAGTTTTTCTAGCTGAGTGTTAATTTCAGCTAACGCCATAACCTGTTCGACTTTGGGTAAGGCTTTCAGCTCATGTAAGTTTAATGCAGACATACAATTCTCCGCGATGAATCAGCAACCCCCTCCCAACCTCTCCCTTCGCAGGGGGAGGGGCATAACAGCGATACCGTATGGCTCTCAGAAAAAAAGCACATACAGCGATACCGTTTGGCTCTCAGAAAAAGAGCACACACAGCGTCACCGCTCAGCCCCCTCCCCTGACAAGGGGAGGGTTGGGGTGGGGTATTAACATCAATCAGTCATAAAAATCTCTTGCCGGATCAAGCACCGGACGCACGATCCCAGCGCGAATGGTGAAATCACCAAAGCCTTCGTCGGCTTGACGCCCTTTCGCCCAGCGGCCTACCAGTTCGTCAATTACACCGAGGATTTCTGCATCGGTGATATTTTCGCGATACATTCTCGGTATCCGCGTTCCGGCACGATTCCCACCTAAATGCAGGTTGTAGCGCCCCAGCGCTTTTCCGACCAGACCAATTTCCGCCAACAGCGCACGCCCACAGCCGTTCGGGCAACCGGTGACACGTAGAACAATATGCTCTTCGCCAACGCCGTGGCTTTGCATAATTTCTTCAACCTGAGTCACAAACTGCGGCAGGAAGCGCTCGGCTTCTGCCATCGCCAGCGGACAGGTTGGGTAAGACACGCAGGCCATGGAGTTTTTGCGCTGCTCGCTGACGCCGTCGTCGATCAAGCCATGTTCACGCGCAATCTGTTCTATACGGGCTTTGTCCTTTTCAGCCACGCCCGCCACGATCAGGTTCTGATTCGCTGTCAGACGGAAATCGCCCTGATGAATCTTGGCGATCTCCGCCATGCCGGTTTTCAACGGTCGATTTGGATAATCCAGAATGCGACCATTTTCAATAAACAGCGTCAAATGCCATTTATTATCAATGCCCTTCACCCAGCCAATGCGATCGCCGCGTCCGGTAAACTCATAAGGACGTACAGGTTCGAAGGTCACTCCCGCACGTTTTTCCACTTCAGCTTTAAAGTTTTCTACGCCGACGCGCTCCAAGGTGTACTTGGTTTTTGCGTTTTTACGATTGGTACGGTTTCCCCAGTCGCGCTGCGTCGTCACCACGCCTTCAGCTACGGCCAAGGTGTGTTCTACGGGAATAAAGCCAAGCTCGCTGGCCGTGCGGGCATAGGTCGCCTTATCGCCATGAGCAATAGACAGCCCACCGCCGACCAGCACGTTAAAACCGATCAGCTTGCCGTTTTCAGCAATCGCCACAAAGTTGAGATCGTTGGCATGTAGATCCACATCGTTCTGTGGCGGGATCACTACCGTAGTTTTAAATTTACGCGGTAAATAAGTTGCACCGAGAATCGGTTCCTCATCGGTGGTTTCGACTTTTTCCTGATCCAGCCACACTTCTGCATAGGCGCGAGTGCGCGGCAACAGGTGTTCAGACAGTTTTTTCGCCCATTCATAGGCTTCTTGATGTAGCTCTGACTCCACGGGATTCGACGTGCACAGCACGTTACGGTTAACGTCATTGGCGGTCGCCAACGCATCCAAACCCAAACGATTAAGCAGCTGATGCACTGGCTTAACGTTTTGCTTCAAGATGCCGTGAAACTGGAACGTTTGGCGGTTAGTAATACGAATGCTGCCGTACAGCGTGCTTTCGTCGGCAAACTTGTCGATACCCAGCCATTGCGATGGCGTCATCACGCCGCCCGGTAAACGGCAGCGCAGCATCATGGCATGACGTGGTTCTAACTTTTGCTCGGCGCGTTCGGCGCGAATATCGCGGTCATCCTGCTGGTACATACCGTGAAAACGGATCAGCAGAAAGTTGTCGCCGTTAAAGCCACCGGTCAAACCATCATTTAAATCTTCGGCAATAGTGCCGCGTAAAAAATTGCTCTCGCGCTTCAGGCGCTCAGCGTCGGCCAAAGGTGCATCGACGACCAAGGGCCCCGGGTGTTTGCTGCTAAAAGCGTAATTATCTTGCATCGATTTGCTCATTATTAGTAAACGTCCCGCTGATAGCGGCGCTCAACGCGCAGCTCACTTAAAAATTCATCGGCTTGTTCGGCGTCCATACCACCGTGTTCAGCCAATAGCTCCAGTAACGCCTGTTCAACGTCTTTCGCCATGCGGTTGGCGTCTCCGCAGACGTAAATATGTGCGCCCTGTTCGATCCAGCGCCAAACCTCGGCCCCTTGCTCACGCAGCTTGTCCTGTACATAGACTTTATGTTTTTGATCGCGTGACCAAGCCAGATCGATACGGGATAGAACGCCGTCTTTAACAAAGCGCTGCCATTCCACCTGATACAGAAAATCTTCGGTAAAGTGAGGGTTGCCAAAGAAAAGCCAGTTAAGGCCTTCTGCGCCTTCGGCTGCACGTTGTTGAATAAACGCACGGAACGGTGCAATGCCGGTGCCAGGGCCAATCATAATGACCGGCGTTTGTGGATTCGCAGGCAGACGGAAATTGTCGTTATGCTCGATGAAAACGCGCAGCTCGCCATCTTCATCCAGACGATCGGCTAAATAGCCTGAAGCACCGCCGGTGCGGGCGCGGCCATCAACTTCATAACGCACCACGCCAACGGTGATGTGCACTTCGCTCCCCACTTCCTCTTGAGAAGATGCGATGGAATAAAGACGCGGCGTTAACGGGCGTAACAGCGCCACTAGCTGCTCAGCGTCTAAATCCGCCGGTGCTTGACGGATCATGTCCGGCAGCGGCGTGGTTTGTGCGTATTGTTGCAGTTGATGCTTATCCGCCAAGAGCTCTATCAAGCGCTCATCGCGCGAAAGCGCCGCGTATTTTTCTACGATAACGGTGGTGTTTTGTGTGAGCTCCAAGCGTTCGGTCAGCGCCTCACGCAACGTCATCGTTTGATCGTTGAGAGTGACCGTCTCATCGCCGGTGCGCCAAATCAGGCCAATAATTTCTTCAACCAAATCGGGATCGTTGTGATACCACACGCCCAGTGCATCGCCAGGCTGGTAGCTCAGACCCGATTCACCGAGATCGATTTCAATGTGGCGCACGTCTTTATCGGAGTTGCGACCGGTAATTTTTTGCTTCACCGCTAAAGAGGCGGTTAGCGGGGATTCTTTGCTGTATGGGCTGCTCACGATCTGCGCGACGCTTCCGGCTACGCTAACCTGAGTCTGCGCCGCCGTGGCCTGTGGCACGCGCTGTTTCAAAACGTCTACGATCTGCTTACGCCATGCTTCTGCCGCGGATTTGAAATCAACATCGGCGTCGGCGCGGTCGAATAAGCGCTCACCGCCCAGTTCTGCTAAACGAGCATCAAAATCTTTTCCGGTCTGGCAAAAGTTTTCATATGAAGTATCCCCAAGGCCAAACACCGCAAACGCCGTTCCGGCCATCTGAGGGGCTTTTTTGGAGAACAAATATTTGTGCAACGCGACGGCTTCTTCCGGCGGTTCACCTTCCCCTTGGGTTGAAGCAACAACCAGCAGCAGTTTTTCCTGCGCGATCTGTTTGAATTTATAGTTACCCGCGTTAACCAATGTCACACCCAAACCTGCTGCGGTTAAGTCATCGCGCAGTTGCTCTGCCACCCGTCGTGCGTTGCCCGTTTGCGAAGCGGAAATCACGGTAACTGAAGCGGCTACAGCCGGTGCTGGCGTCACGGCTACCGTGCCTGGCTGTTGATTAACCATTCCCCAGAAATAACCGGAGAGCCACGCCAGCTGGTGTGGTGAAAACTCACCAATCGCCGACTGGAGCTTTGCCAATTGCTCCGGCGTGAGTGGAAGCATAGAAGTAGGAGGAGCCTGAGTCGTCATTGCTAAGTGTTCCTTGCACAGTGATCCCTTTGGTACTTCAAGCAGCCTCAGACTTAGCTTTAAGAACCGTGGGTGTGGCGAATTGATGTAGCGCTTTTTGTAAGGTTACCTAGCTGGATAATAACAATTAAATAAGTGATGGAAATAACAAATAACCATTTGGACTAACCACTAATTCAGGTAGGTGATAGAGGCTGGAGTGTTTTAGGCGAAAGTCTATAAAATCAATGAATAACAGTTAGTTATTACATAACTATTTCCACTGCCTTTGCTATTGGCTTTATTGTTCACGCCTAAGGGAGTCTTAATAGATAGGATCAAACATTTTATAGCCCGTTAAAAAATAACGCCGCAAAAATAAAACAGGCGACCTCTTGGGCATTGAAGAATAAATTTTCTGCTTATACTCAAACAATCGCGGTAAAACTACCGCCAACGGGCGCTTTCCGGTAGTATGCGCAGGTTTTTTAGGTTACGAGGCGTCATCATGACAACCACCCTGTTTAAAGATTTTCAGTTTGAAGCTGCGCACCATCTGCCACACGTTCCGGAAGGACATAAGTGTGGTCGCCTGCACGGCCATTCGTTTTTAGTACGCATTGAAATTACCGGCGAAGTGGATGCTTATACCGGCTGGGTGATGGATTTTGCCGAGCTAAAAGCGGCGTTCAAACCAATTCTGGACCGCCTCGACCATTACTATCTGAATGATATTCCTGGTCTTGAGAATCCAACCAGCGAAGTGTTAGCCCAGTGGATTTGGCAACAGCTGAAACCTGAGCTGCCATTGCTAAGCGCCGTATTGGTGAAAGAAACCTGCACCGCAGGCTGCACCTATCGCGGTTGATAGTTGCCATGGTGTGACCGGTATTGCACCGGTCACATAAATTTCTCGCATCAATTATTCACACGTCTATTGCACACATAAGTCGCGCTAGTGATTGATTAGCGTTTTGAGAGCAAGAGCCCCAGAATCAGCCCTGCCGTTGCCCCAATTCCCACGCTGTGCCACGGTTTATTCCGCACGTAGCCATTCACATCACAGCAGGCATTTTTCACCCGATCCGTTACAGGACACGGTGTATCGCCGCTGATGCGCGCTTTCACCTCACGCAGCGTATCTTGTGCGCTACGGCGCAGCGAAGCGATTTCATCCTCCGTTTTATCCGCCCCCTCCTGCAACACACCTTCAAGCGCGTCCGCCAACAATGAAACCTCTTCTTCGATGCTACGTTCAACTTTATCGGTTTTTCTAAACATAGTGTTCCCTCTTTGCTGTATCAAAATCATGTTCAAAGGATTGGCGAAAAATGATTAGCAAATTTAATGCTAGCTAATAAGCATAGTTGAAACTCAGCGATAAATGCTCGGAGTGTTCTGGAAAGCGATTGAGAAACGAAAAAACGCTGTTTAAAAAATCCGCTCGACAGAATCTTCGGCTTCGCCTATTTTCGTTAATAGCCTGTAAACAGGCAGCGTCGCTCGGACGGTCCGGGCGCTAACGTCATCTTGAGGTATCTATGACAGACTCATGCACTCCGCGTCGTTTTACTCGTATTGATCGTCTTCCCCCTTATGTATTTAACATTACCGCTGAATTAAAAATGGCTGCGCGCAGGCGCGGCGAAGACATTATCGATCTCAGCATGGGGAACCCAGACGGCCCAACGCCGCCGCACATCGTTGAAAAAATGTGTACGGTTGCACAGCGTGAAGATACCCACGGTTACTCCACGTCACGCGGTATTCCGCGTTTACGCCGCGCGATCTCGCACTGGTATCAAGATCGTTATCAGGTCGATATCGATCCCGATAGCGAAGCCATTGTCACCATCGGTTCCAAAGAGGGTCTGGCACATTTGATGCTGGCCACGCTCGACCATGGCGATACCGTTTTAGTGCCAAATCCTAGCTACCCCATTCACATTTACGGCGCGGTCATTGCGGGTGCGCAGGTGCGGTCCGTGCCGCTGGTTTCAGGCATCGACTTTTTCAACGAATTAGAACGCGCCATTCGCGAAAGTATTCCTAAGCCTAAAATGATGATTCTGGGCTTTCCTTCGAACCCTACCGCGCAATGCGTTGAATTAGATTTCTTTGAGCGCGTCATCAAGCTGGCGAAAGAACACGATATTTTGGTGGTACACGATTTGGCCTATGCCGACATTGTGTATGACGGTTGGAAAGCGCCTTCAATCATGCAAATCCCCGGAGCCAAAGACGTTGCCGTCGAGTTTTTCACTCTGTCGAAAAGCTACAACATGGCTGGCTGGCGCATCGGTTTTATGGTCGGTAATCCCGAGCTGGTTAACGCGCTGGCACGCATCAAGAGCTACCACGACTATGGTACTTTTACTCCGTTGCAGGTGGCGGCGATTGCCGCACTCGAAGGCGATCAGCAATGCGTGCGAGATATTGCCGAGCAATACCGTCAACGCCGCAACGTGCTGGTCAAAGGGCTGCATGAAGCCGGTTGGATGGTAGAAAATCCTAAAGCATCGATGTATGTTTGGGCAAAAATCCCCGATGCCTATGCGCACCTTGGATCGCTAGAGTTTGCCAAAAAGCTGTTGGCCGATGCCAAAGTCTCCGTTTCCCCAGGGATTGGTTTTGGTGACTATGGCGACACCCACGTTCGTTTCGCCTTGATCGAAAACCAAGATCGTATTCGTCAGGCCGTGCGCGGGATTAAAAGCATGTTTAGAAAAGATGGGCTGATTACAGGCAAGTCATAAACCCTCCCGTGATATTTGGGTAACGCCCCCCCCTAACCCTCCCCTTCGCAGGGGAGGGAACTGTTCTGTGATGTTGGTAAGAATCTCGATCGGCCCCTCCCCCTGCCAAGGGGGAGGTTGGGAGGGGGTCTTATAACCCCACCCTAACCCTCCCCTTCGCAGGGGAGGGAACTGTTCTGTGATGTTGGTAAGAATCTCGATCGGCCCCTCCCCCTGCCAAGGGGGAGGCTGGGAGGGGGTCTTATAACCCCACACTAACCCTTCCCTTTGCAGAGAGGGAAATGTTCTGTGATGTTCGTAAGAATCTCGATCGGCCCCTCTCCCTGCCAAGGGGGAGGCTGGGAGGGGGTCTTAGCCACAAAACTAATGGCTTGTCACTTTCGGCCTAAAGAAAATCACCGGCAATACCACCAGCGCCATCGCATAGAACATGCCGCCTTGATAGTGCTCAAACAGGAAGCCTGACAGCATCGTCATGATCGCTACGCTTCCGCCCATGCCTAGCGCCGAATAGACCGCTTGCAGACGGATCACATCGCCACCCTGTCGTGCCGAAATAAAGCGCATTGCCGCCAGATGACACACGGTGAAAGAGCCCGCGTGCAGAATTTGAATCAAAATCAGCCACGGCAGCGCCGTTGTTGAGCCCATCAAGCTCCAACGGATCACCGCACAAAAACACGACAACAGCAGTAGCTGGGAAACCGACATACGGCGAAACAAGCGCTTGCTCAATGCAAAGACAATAACCTCAGCCACAACGCCTAGCGACCACAGATAACCGACTACCGACGCGGAATAGCCCGCCTCCTGCCAGTAAATCGTGCTAAATCCGTAATAGCCTGCATGAGCGCCTTGAAGTAAAGCGGCACACAATAAAAAACGCCATACCGGCGCTTCTTTTAATAAAATTTTCCACGGCGTGGTGTCCTGCACCGCGCTATCTTTAGGTGCATCCTGTGGCATATGACGCGGGCGTAAAAGCATTCCCACCAGCATGGCCGCCAGACCCGCCCACAGGCAATACATAATAGCCTTATGGCCAAAGGCATTGACCACTTCCCCCGTGACCGCAGAACCAATGACAAAGGCCATCGATCCCCATAGGCGTACTTTGCCGTAGTCCAACCCCACCTGACGTTGCCACGTTGCGGCCAGCGCATCGGTCAGCGGAATGAGCGGTCCATAGAAGAGGCTAAATCCGGCCATCACCACCAACAGCCACGCCCATGCGGTACCAAAGGAAAATGCGATAGAACAAATCAGGGCGAGGAGAGCAATAAGACGGAGAGCGGTAATCAGTTGAGAGGTTTTTTTAACGGCGGGAGCAATGAATAAACTACCAAGAAAACGGGCTATCATCCCTGCGCCAAGCAATAGGCCAATTGATTCGGGAGAAATTCCCTCGCCTTGCAGCCACAAGCTCCAAAACGGCAGAAATATGCCAAAAGAGAAAAAATAGGTGAAATAACTGAGTCCTAACCAACCTGCAGACGGCAACATTTTTCCTCCTTAATTTTAAACGCGTTACTTTGACAGAGGCATCCCATGCTGGCAATGAATATTGTCGCAAAATCAATTAGCAAATGAGATGTACACATCCCCTCATCAATTTTTTCTTCGAGAGGATATATAGGAAATAGGTAACAGTTTTTAACGCGTGTAGGCAGCTTTGTTTATCGGTTGTTTGCCAAGCGTAAACGGGGGTGAAACAGCTTAAACTTTTGTGAGAGGCGGGTCTAAATTTAGGATTTGATTGATTTTATATATCAGAATGCTGGTTAACATAGGCATCCCTGTTTTTGACTAGGAAGCTGACGAGTGACGGAAACCACTTCGTTAAACAAAATTGATGCACTTAAAGCCGAAATTAATCAGGAAATATCCATGATCGAATTCGACCTGAAGCTGCAAATTTCACATGATGCATTAGCCGATCATTCCGAGAAAGAACCCGACGTCGCTATAATAGAAGAGGCGTACTAAATCTGACTCCCTTTTCCCGGTTCACTGAGCCGGGATTGTTTGCAGCAGCTCGCAGCGCTTATCCAGCAATGACTCCACCGATGCCCTATTTCTCTCTCCCATTCCCACCCGTGTCGCCAATAAAATAAAGCCCGGCTGATTTTCAAACGTCGTTGGCACCACAGCTACACCATAATAGGCCAGCTGTTCAGGCGTAAGATGAAACTGATCGGCGAGCGATTTGATTGGATTCACGCCGATAAGCGCCGGTTGCTCAATACGCTTGGCATAAAACGGATGACGCAATAGCAAATCAGGCAGCAAAGCCCATTCACGGCCAATATAGGGACGCTCAGCTTTTAACTGGCGGCGAACGTCTTCACGCAAACAGGTGAGATGAATGTGAAGTTGATTCTGGCTGCGTCCATAGGCTGAATTTAACGCCAGCCCCAGTACATCGTCGGGAACCGGTCTGCCATATTCGTACGCCAGCCGATAGCGCATCGTCCATGCATAACCGAAATAATCCGGCGCGTCATTTTCTAGCAGTATAGGACTCTCAATACCGCTCATCCGAGCATTGGGAACCAAAATAAAATGGGCGTGAAAGCGCGGGTTTTGAATGACGGTAAACGCAGATCGCCGATCGTGAGTCGGCGAGTAGATCTGGGCGCAGGGTGCGGGATCGTGCTTTTGCTGATAGTTAACTCGACAAACTTTATCCACCACGCCCCACAGCGCGTCAGATTTGGCACAGCCGGTTAGCGAAAACACCAGCATCAGAAGCGCAGTGCCAAAAATCATCCGATAATTATTCAGCAGCGCGCTTCTCATTAGCATATTTAGGCGATGTTCAAATACTTATGGGTTTGCATCGACAAGCGCCAGTTGCGCGCAATGCAGGTTTCAATACACAGCTTCGTCGCGCTCTCTTTTTGGCTAATCGGCTGGAGCGCGATAATGCGTTTCTTATCATCGTGAAGCACGGACAGTAATGCGTCTAAATCTTCAATATCGCGCTCACGTGCGACGGGATGCTTAACCTCATCGGCGCGCACTAACGAAGACTCCAATACTTTCATTCCGCCTTTCATGTTGACCTTTGGAGAGACGGTCACCCAGGTTGCCTCAGAGCAGCAGATTTCATGGGTGCCGCTGGTTTCTATCTGGCAGGAAAAACCATTTTGATTCAGTAATTCCGTCAAGGGACGTAAATCATGGATGCAGGGTTCGCCACCGGTGATCACCACATGACGAGCGGTATATCCGCGCTCGCGCAGGATATCCAGCAGTTGCTCAGGGCTGGCACTTCCCCACGCATCGCTCTCTTCAGTTTTGATCAAGATTTCGTTCATGCCGATTTCTCGTTCAGGTAACTGTTCCCACGTATGTTTGGTATCACACCAGCTGCACCCTACCGGACAACCTTGCAGGCGAATAAAAATAGCCGGAACACCGGTGTAAAAACCTTCCCCTTGCAGGGTCTGGAACAGTTCGTTTATCGGATACGACATGACACTCTCATTGTTAATAAAACTTTCTTACCATAAAAAAGCTGCGCCGCATTGTCGCAGATTTGCCCCCGCGACGCCAAACACGCCGTGCCTCAGTCACACATCGCATTTGACGTCACAATTAAATAACATTTTCATTAAAAACGTTTGACACTCATCGGCCTTTCGAAAATAAATGTATATACAACTCTATACAGGTTTGGGGATGCTATGAATTTATTGGAGTCCGACGTTATTTGGCGCAACGGACGCTTAGCCACCATGAACGCGCAGAGCCAAGCGCCTTATGGTCTTCTCGATCGCCATGCACTGGTGGTACGCGATAAACATATTATAGCGGTGATCCCAGAGGATGAGCTTCCCGCGCAGCATCCCCAACAGATTGACCTACAGGATCGCCTCGTTACGCCAGGTCTTATCGACTGTCATACGCATTTAGTGTTCGGTGGCGATCGCGCCTACGAGTGGGAACAGCGCCTGAACGGCGTGTCGTACACCGAGATTAGCCAGAACGGCGGCGGAATCAATTCAACCGTGCGCGCCACGCGCGACGCCTCGCCGGATACGTTGCTTAGCATCAGCCAACAGCGTTTACAGGCTTTAATGGACGAAGGTGTGACGACGGTGGAAATGAAATCCGGTTACGGTCTGGATCTCATCAATGAAGAAAAACAGCTACGCGTTGCTCAACAGTTGGCTCGGCAAAATGCCATCGATGTTAGCCCAACGCTGCTTTCGGCGCATACCACACCACCGGAATATCAGGGCCGCTCAGACCACTATATCGATCTGATTTGCGAGGAAATCCTACCGCAGTTATGGGAGAAAAAACTGTTTGAATCGGTCGATGTATTCTGCGAAAGCGTGGGCTTTTCACTCGCGCAAAGCGAAAAGCTGTTCGCGGCAGCCAAACAGCTCGGCATTCCTGTTCGCGGGCATATGGAACAGCTTTCTAATCTGGGCGGTAGCGAACTGGTGGCGCGTTATCACGGGCTGTCGACTGACCATATTGAGCATCTGGATGAAGCCGGTATTCAAGCCTTAGCGCACAGCCAAACCGTGGCGGTTCTGTTGCCCGGTGCCTTCTATTTTTTACGCGAAACCAAACGCCCTCCGGTGGATTTGCTGCGTGAATATCGCGTCCCTATGGCGGTAGCCAGCGATTTCAATCCCGGCACCAGCCCTTTTGCGTCTTTGCGCCTAGCGATGAATATGGCCTGCGTACAATTTGGCCTCACGCCGGAAGAAGCGTGGCTAGGCGTGACACGACATGCGGCTCAGGCATTAAATCGTCAGCACACCCACGGGCAGCTTGCCGCCGGTTTTGAGGCTAATTTCGCGGTGTGGGAAGCAGAAAAACCGGTTGAAGTGATTTATGAATTGGGGCGAAATCCACTGTATCAGCGGGTTTACCAAGGTCAGGCGACACTAAAACAGAGCAAAAATGAGGAAATGCAATGAGCCACTGGCAACCCACCGCTGATGACGTTTGGCAAGGACGTAACGATTTAGCCGAGTCTCCCGAAGCGCTACGCTTATTTCAAACCGTTGGACAGCACAATGAGCCTCGCCCTATCGTGTTGCTCGGTTTTGCCTGTGATGAAGGCGTCAAACGCAATCATGGCCGCACCGGAGCCGCCGCAGCACCCGATGCGCTGCGTAAAATGCTGGCTAATCTTGCTGCGCATGCAGGACATGACCGCATCACCGACGGCGGCACATTGCGCGTTGGCGATACCCCGCTAGAAGAAGCGCAGGCGCTGTTTAGCCAAAAAGTCTCGCAATACCACCAACAAGGCGTAAGAACCTTAGTCTTTGGCGGCGGCCATGAGACCGCCTTCGCCCACGGTTTAGGGCTCTATCAGGCGCATCCCGACAAAACCGTTGGCATTATTAATTTTGATGCTCATTTGGATCTGCGCCGCAACGACGTGGCGACGTCGGGCACGCCGTTTCGCCAGCTCGCTCATTACTGCGAGCAGAACCAGCGACCGTTTCATTATCTCTGCGTCGGCGCCAGCCTCGCGGCGAACACGCAGGCGTTGGTCACCGAGGCCGAGCGCTTGAACGTTGAGATCGTATGGGATACCGACGCGCTTACGCGATCGCTTGACGATCTGCATCGCCAGATCGGCGTATTTATGGATAAGTGTGAGATCGTCTATCTGACGGTCGATCTGGATGTTCTTCCAGCGTGGCAAATGCCCGGCGTCTCAGCGCCCGCCGCCGTGGGATTGCCAATTGAACGACTTTTGCCGTTAGTGGGTGCGATATGTGAAAGTCCGTCATTGTGGGGAGCGGATCTGGTGGAATACAATCCCTCTTTGGATATTCAGCAATTCGGTGCCCGCACTGCGGCACGCATTGCATGGCAAATTCTACATCAATGGAACATCGGCGATTGCCCATAAGGAATGTTATCCATGACTCTTCCCGCTGATTTATCACCGCTATCAACGCCTGCGCCGCTGTATGAGCAGGTCAAAAAAATGATTACCGATAACATCAGTAACGGAGCTTGGCCGCCAAATTATCGCATTCCTTCAGAGGCCGAGCTGGTCGCGCATCTGGGATTCAGCCGAATGACCATCAACCGGGCGTTGCGAGAGTTAACTCATCAAGGATTACTGGTGCGCATGCAGGGCGTTGGCACCTTTGTTGCGGAGCCGAAAGGGCAATCTGCGCTGTTTGAAGTTCACAGCATTCGTGACGAAATTCTGGCACGCAATCACCGCCATCACAGCAAAATTATCTTGCTGGATAAAGTACAGGCTAATAGCGAACAAGCCGCTGCGTTAAATCTCAGCGTAGGCGCGCCAATATTTCACTCCATCATCGTGCATTACGAAAATGACACGCCGGTGCAGATTGAAAATCGCTATGTGAATCCTATCGTTGCGCCTGATTACCTACAGCAGGACTTTCTCAAAATCACGCCGCACGACTACCTATCGCGCGTGGCTCCCTTAACCGAGGGGGAACATATTGTTGAAGCTCTGCTGCCTTCGGCTGAAGAAAGCCAATGGCTGCACATTCAGGCGAATGAGCCTTGCCTATTGATCGAACGTCGAACTTGGTCTAAACATCATAATGTTACCTTTGCAAAATTGCTGTTTCCCGGAACTCGACATCGTTTAAAAGGACATTTCACCTCATGAATCAATGGCAGATCATACGATGGGCTGATTATCACGCGATGCCTTGGAAAAATGGACAAGGCGTTACGCAGGAGATCATGCGAGTGGACTCCCCAAACGGGCGCGATTTCCGCTGGCGTTTATCCATGGCAGAAGTTTCCTCTGACGGTGATTTCTCCAGCTATACGGGATATCAGCGCATCCTTTCCATTTTGGAAGGCGATGGCTTGCAGCTAAAAATCGATGGACGTATTGAACCACCGATTTTGACCTGTGGGATCCAGCGTTTTTCCGGCGACAGTCGCGTGAGCAGCACGTTGCTCAATGGCAAAGTACGCGATCTGAATTTGATTTATGACCCACGCTATTATGGCGCACGCCTTCAGTGGGTCACCACCAGCCCGAATATGCCGCCACTGCGCTGCCACGCTAGCACCATTATTTTATTCTGCCACGACGGCGAAATTTCACTCACGCCGGTTGGCGGCGGTAAGTCAATTACGCTAAACCGCTACGACAGCGCCGTGCTGGTCACGCCTCGCCCACAAACTCACACCGTTGATTTAGACGGTCACGGTCATCTTGGGGTCTTTGAATTAACCGGATTTGATGAATAAACCCGAGAAGTCTTAATATTCGTTAACCTAATATGATTTATTCCTGTTAATCATGTCAGTCTTACGCACGATTGGTTAAACTATTATCAATCGTGCGGTATGAGGCCGTTCGCTAACAGGAGGTTGTCGATGTTTACCGTTATTCCCGTCTTAGTGGTTGTTGCGTTGGTCATCGTATGGTCAGGGATTAAAATCGTGCCGCAAGGCTTCCAGTGGACCGTCGAGCGCTTTGGCCGCTACACCAAAACATTAATGCCTGGTCTGAATTTAATCATTCCATTCATGGATCGCGTTGGTCGTAAGATCAACATGATGGAACAGGTTTTAGACATCCCTGCTCAAGAAATCATTTCAAAAGATAACGCCAACGTCACCATTGATGCCGTTTGCTTTATTCAGGTTATCGACCCTGCCCGCGCCGCCTATGAGGTGAGCAATTTAGAACGCGCCATCGTCAATTTAACCATGACCAACTTCCGTACCGTTCTGGGTTCTATGGAATTGGATGAAATGCTGTCACAGCGTGACCATATTAATGGCCGTTTGCTGCATATCGTTGATGAAGCCACCAATCCTTGGGGCGTAAAAGTAACGCGTATCGAAATCCGCGACGTGCGTCCGCCGGTCGAACTGGTTGCCTCCATGAACGCCCAGATGAAAGCCGAGCGAACCAAACGTGCAGATATTCTCGAAGCGGAAGGTGTTCGTCAGGCAGCTATTTTGCGTGCCGAAGGTGAAAAGCAGTCTCAGATCCTGAAAGCCGAAGGTGAGCGTCAGTCTGCATTCTTGCAGGCAGAAGCGCGCGAACGTGCCGCGGAAGCTGAAGCTCAGGCCACCAAAATGGTGTCAGAAGCGATTGCCGCAGGGAACATTCAGGCGATTAACTACTTCGTGGCACAAAAATATACTGACGCGCTGCAAAAAATCGGTTCTGCCACTAACAGCAAAGTGATCATGATGCCGCTGGAAGCCAGCAACCTGATGGGCTCCATCGGTGGTATCGCTGAATTACTGAAAGAAACAGGCCCCGTTAAAGGCAAATCATAATGATTGATTACATTGCCCAAAATCCGCATGGCTTTTGGCTGTCGCTGGGCGGTGTGCTATTAGCTGCGGAGTTGTTAGGCGCTGGCGGGTATCTGCTGTGGTGCGGCATTTCAGCACTGTTGGTCGGCCTGCTGACATGGGTACTTCCATTTGGCTGGGAGTGGCAGGCAACGCTGTTTGCGATCCTCACCGTCGCTACTGCGCTACTTTGGTGGCGCTGGCTACGGCGCAGTCAGCCGGTATCAAGAAACAATGATGACCTGCTTAATCAACGTAGCCGCCAGCTTATTGGTGCGCGTGCCACGCTTGAAGCACCGATCGTCAACGGCAATGGGCGCATTCGTATCGGCGACAGCAGTTGGCGAGTCACCTGTTCGCAGGAATTACCGCTCGGAGCCGTCGTTGAAGTTATCGACGTGGAAGGTATTACGTTAGTGGTGAAAAGTATTTAAGTTGCTCCCTCCCCCCGCGCAGAGGTTTGCCGGGGGATAAACCACTTAAGCCTTATGCCCGTGGCAGCACCCCGCCAGATTATTAATGATCGGGCAATCCGCGCTTTCATCGCCGGGACACTCATCGGCTAACGCCATCAATCGGTGACGCATTTGCTGCAATTCTTCAATATGCCGTTCCAGTTCGGCCACTTTCTCTAACGTGCGCCGCTTAACGTCAGCGCTGTGGCGGCTTTTGTCATGAAAAAGCCCTACCAGTTCACGGCATTCGTCCAGCGTAAAGCCCACCTGCCGCGCCTGACGCAGCAACGTGAGCTCTTCAATATGTTTTTCACCGTAGAACCGATAGCCGTTATCAGCGCGATTTGGCGCAGTCATCAGCCCTTTTTCTTCGTAAAAACGGATGGTTTTACTGGTGAGTCCGGTTTTCTTGGCAACCTCACTGATGTTCATTCTGCCTCCCCTCTTGACCTTACCCTTGCAGGAAGGTTTAAGCTTAGTCCAAGTGAAGAATACCATGTGATTCGCCCATCAACACCACGTGTTCATTGGGCAATACTCGAGAGGATTTTATTATGTCACAAACTCAACTATTCGCGCTGCAAGGCTTGTCCTGCATGAACTGTGCGAAAAAAGTCAAAACCGCGCTGGAAGCTCGTTCCGATATTGAACTGGCTCAGCTGAATAATCCACGCTATGCCAAAGTCACCGGCGACGCCGATGCTCAGGCGATTATCACAACCGTAGAGCAAGCGGGTTACCATGCAACGGTTGCGGGAACGCCTGACGTAGAGCTGGCGCTAGGCGGCTTAAGCTGTGGCCATTGCACCGCCAGCGTCACCAAAGCGTTGGAGGCCGTTGCTGGCGTTGATGCGGTTGAAGTTTCATTAACCGACGCCAAAGTCTATGGTTCCGCCGATTCAACAACGCTGATTAATGCCGTTATAGCCGCTGGCTATGAAGCTTCATTGGCAAGTGGAGAAAGCCACCCAAAAACTGAGCCGCTGACACAGTCTGCAACAGCAAACTCGACAGCACCACAAGCGCCGGAAACTCTGGCAGCGGCTGAAACAACTTCTCCGGCGACAGCAACTCCAAACGCTTCTGACGATGACGATAGCGTTCAGCTGTTGCTCGACGGCATGAGCTGCGCAAGCTGTGTATTAAAAGTGCAGAATGCTTTGCAGAGCGTACCCGGCGTTGAACAAGCGCGCGTAAACCTTGCCGAGCGCAGCGCATTGGTCATAGGCCGTAGCGATCCAGACGCTTTGATACACGCCGTTGAAAAAGCCGGTTACGGCGCTGAAATCATTCAAGATGAAGAGAAGCGTCGTGCACGCCAGCAGGAATCAGCGGAAAAGTCAGTGAAAAAATTCCGCTGGCAGGCCGCTCTGGGCTTAGGTCTGGGTGTGCCGCTGATGGCGTGGGGGCTGTTCGGTGGATCGATGGAGCTCACGGCGAGTAACCAGAATAACTGGTTGATCGTCGGGCTGGTTACCCTTGCCGTGATGGTATTTGCCGGTGGGCATTTCTATCGCAGCGCATGGCGTAGCCTGATGAACCGTAGTGCTACCATGGATACCTTGGTGGCACTAGGCACCGGCGCCGCCTGGCTCTACTCCATCACGGTAACGCTGTGGCCGCATGTGTTCCCGATGGAAGCGCGCCACCTCTACTACGAAGCCAGTGCGATGATTATTGGTTTGATCAACCTCGGTCATGCCATGGAAGCCAGAGCACGCCAACGCTCTTCGAAAGCACTTGAGCGTCTGTTAGATTTAACCCCGCCGACCGCTCGCGTCGTCACCGAAGAGGGTGAGAAAACGTTGCCGTTGGCCGACGTTAAGCTTGGCATGACGCTACGCTTAACCACCGGCGATCGGGTTCCGGTTGATGGTGAGATTATTTCCGGCGAAGTATGGATGGATGAAGCCATGCTAACCGGCGAACCGATTCCACAGCAGAAATCTTCAGGCGATCCGGTGCATGCAGGTACCGTAGTTCAAGACGGTAGCGTTCTGTTCCGTGCGGGAGCCATCGGCAGCCAAACGACGCTGGCACGCATCATTAAACTGGTGCGCCAAGCGCAGAGCAGCAAGCCTGAAATTGGGCAAATGGCTGACCGTATTTCCGCAGTTTTTGTTCCCACCGTGGTTGGGATTGCGGTATTTAGCGGCCTGATCTGGTACTTCTTCGGCCCACAGCCACAAATTGTGTACACCTTGGTGGTGGCGACAACGGTACTGATTATTGCCTGCCCATGCGCCTTAGGTTTAGCAACGCCAATGTCGATCATTGCCGGTGTTGGGCGAGCCGCTGAGCTCGGTGTATTGGTTCGTGATGCCGACGCCTTACAACGCGCCAGTGAACTTGATACGTTGGTATTCGATAAAACCGGTACATTGACTGAAGGCCAGCCAAAAGTAGTTGAAATTCACACCTTTAACGGCGTCAGCGAAGCGCAGGCATTGCAGTGGTCTGCGGCCTTAGAAGCGGGTTCAAACCATCCATTGGCACGCGCAATCACAGAACGAGCAGATCGTTTAGTCATACCTGAAGTTACCCAGTTCCGCACGTTACGTGGTCTTGGCGTAAGCGGTGACGTTGATGGACATACGTTGCTGTTGGGGAACGACGCGCTAATGGAGCAGCAACAGGTTGATACTACTGAGGTTAAATCCCTGCTTAAACAGCAGGCCGAACGCGGGATAACGCCAGTACTGTTATCCGCAGACGGGAAACCTGCCGCATTGCTTTCTATCCGTGACCCGCTAAGAAGCGACAGCGTGGAAGCATTACAACGCTTGCATGGTTTGGGCTATCAGTTGGTGATGCTAACCGGCGATAACCCACTCACGGCGAATGCGATTGCTAAAGAAGCGGGTATTGATCAGGTTATCGCGGGCGTACTCCCTGAAGGTAAGGCCGATGCAATTAAAGCGTTGCAGGCTAAAGGACATAAAGTCGCGATGGTCGGCGATGGTATCAACGACGCCCCTGCTTTGGCTCAGGCTGATGTGGGTATTGCGATGGGCAGTGGCAGTGATATCGCCATTGAAACCGCAGCGATTACGCTGATGCGCCATAGTCTGAATGGTGTGGCTGACGCGGTGGAACTTTCCTGTGCCACGTTGCGCAATATGAAGCAAAACCTGTTAGGCGCATTCGTCTACAACTCGCTGGGTATTCCGATTGCTGCCGGCGTGTTGTATCCGTTAACCGGCGCACTGCTTAGCCCAGTAGTTGCCGGAGCAGCCATGGCGCTGTCATCCATTACCGTGGTGAGTAACGCCAACCGTCTGTTGCGGTTTAAACCCAAATCACAGTCTAAATAGACCTTGATCGATAGCCCTCCTAAAAAGGCCGCGTATGCGGCCTTTTTTATTGCCCTTCTCGCCCGCTTTTCATCAATTTAAAAATCTTGATCAACAATCCGCTTGCAACGGCAAAAAATGCGTCGCATAATAATTGTTATGTTATAACATCAATAAAGAGCAGAAAAATGAAAGCCAATATCCATCCAAACTATCGCACCGTGGTTTTTCACGACACAACGGCAGACGCCTATTACAAAATCGGTTCAACGATCCAATCCGACCGTTCTATCGAGTTGGATGGGGTAAGTTATCCGTATGTCACGCTAGATGTCTCTTCCGCTTCCCATCCGTATTACACAGGTAAGCAGAAAGAGTTTTCTAAAGAAGGCAGCGCAGCCAAATTCCAGCAACGTTTCGGTCACTTTATGACGAAGAAAAAAACCGTAGAGGCCAACTAATGCAAGTCTTAAGCTCATTACGATCCGCAAAAAAGCGCCACCCAGATTGTAAAATCGTTAAACGTCATGGCCGCATATTCGTTATTTGTAAGTCAAACCCACGCTTCAAAGCCGTGCAGGGAGGAAAGAAAAAACGCTGAATATAAACCTTTTAACTCACCACAGCCCCAAATCGTGGGGCTGCTACTACCTCTTGAACTCGTTATCCTGTTTACTCTGCGTTATGCCCAATCTTACATCCAACATATTGAAAAAAAACAAATCAGCTTTCTAACACTTCGTCAGCACACCAAGACACATAAACACTGCGTAATAAAAGGTAAAATTCCCTTGGTTAGATGCCTATTTGTGCAATAATCATAAAGAGATAATTATCTTCAAGTCATTACCCTATGCTTAATTAGTTAAACACCTTTAGAATCGCAAGGATGATTTGCTTTAGAGTTTTCTGAAAAGTGTTTAAAAAACACGCGAAGCGTCTTAATTAAATACTTATTAACACAAATTATCGCCAATCTAGATGTGCTTTTGCTATGATGCTGCGGCCTTTAGTAATGCTGATGGTTGTACACTGCTTTTGATGTTTATTGTTGTGCTTCACGACAACATAGACTAATTCGTTGAGACAACGTTGAGCAAGATGGAGGCATGATATGGATGAGTACACGTCTTATCAGCACGATATAACTGAACTGAAATACCTTTGTAATATGCTGTATAATCAGGGAATGGAAGTTCTGAGTGATAGCCATCATGGCTGGGTTAATGACCCAACTGCTGTAGCTAATCTGCAACTCAATGAATTAAACGAACATATCGCAACGTTCGGTTTAACGTTCAAGATTAAGTATCCAAAGAGTTCAGAATTAACTGAAATATTAGATGAGTATCTTGACGAAACTTACAGTCTGTTTAGTAATTACAGCATAAACGAACCAGAACTAAAAAAATGGCTTAAAGTAAAAGGCCGTATTTTGCGTTATTTAGCGGGTGAAAAACCAGCATCCGCGTTGAACTTTTAACCTTAGATCAGGAGTTCTTATGACTAAAATTGATTACCTTATGCGCTTACGCAAGTGTACAACGTTAGAAACTTTAGAGCGTGTCATTGAAAAAAACAAATACGAGCTCTCCGACGACGAGCTAGAAACTTTCTACTCAGCCGCCGACCATCGTTTGGCCGAACTCACCATGAACAAACTGTATGATAAGATCCCTGCTGAAGTTTGGAAGTATGTTCGCTAAATAGTTAACCTAAATTATCACCTAAGAAATTACCTTTATTTATTGCTTAACGATTAATAAACACTTTTATCAATTGGATTAATCATCTGTGGTTTTCCATTTGTATTTTTGCATCTTACATTAGGTGCTACTGTTTCTGCAGCCAGAAAGAAAAAACAG
This sequence comes from Hafnia sp., assembly GCF_036648275.1. Taxonomy (NCBI): domain Bacteria; kingdom Pseudomonadati; phylum Pseudomonadota; class Gammaproteobacteria; order Enterobacterales; family Hafniaceae; genus Hafnia; species Hafnia sp. The sequence continues at coordinate 277,011 of NZ_JAVXIQ010000002.1, forward strand.
TAAAGGCCAATAACGCTTATATACGCTGGCCTTTGCTTGCTCTATTCACCCGATAAGTTCGTACTACGACGCAATCTATCTAGGTCAATAGCTTTTTCTTTAATCACATTGAGTTTGGTTTCAGCCGCAACCAGCCCCCACACGGTCCCCTGCTCTTGTTGGTAAAACGCATTTATCGCTAGAAAGTAATCATCTTTATATTTAACCCACCCTCTTTGCGCAATTTTTAGTTTTTCCTGAGCAGGCACTGATTGATCTTTGAGTAATAACTTATATTGATTATTTAACTCGGCATCCCACGCTTTCATGGCAGTCTGGTAACAGCTAGAAATAGCTTGTGTCGCAGAGGCCACATTTTTACAGCGTTCCAAGGAATCATCGATATCTTTGCCCAAAGGCGCTTTTGCATGTGCTGATACGCTGCATAAAAACAGCACTATCGTCAGTAACCCCTTTTTCATCATGACAACCTCATCAATACATCCAATAGAAAGAATATATACAACTTTTCTCGCTATTGCTTATTTCTGTTGCAATAAAACGGTGACGGGTAGGCAACACCAAGGGTTTGAAAATAGATCGCTAAGGGTGAAAGTGTTGAATGGTTTAAAGCTAAGAAAACAGAGAGGGTTTAAATGGGTGGAGGCCCTGCCAGCTACATCCCGGCACACACGTCGCCTGCTGCGGCTGCTTCCTTCCGGATCTGACCGAGTTCACAAGTTAGCGTTGCGGGAGAACCAACAGGGCCTCCATTGATGAGCGACTGAATGACTAATGCATAACGTCATGCATCACTTCAGTGCGGGGGCATTATCAGTGATGACTCGGCGAAAAGCAAGGCTAAGGCTGCCGAACGTCGTTTTATTAAACAATCATTTTATCCATCAGCCCCTTATGGCAAACTGCGTTCATACCATGAGCCACTCATTTTGAATTTCAATGCCTTATGCCAAACGATATCCCATCGGTGCCTGAAGATAACTTTCGCCAACGTGTTTTGATGTCAATTCACGCCATCCCCTATGGAAAAGTGGCAACATATGGGCAAATAGCTCGCCTTGCGGGGTCTTCACGCGCGGCACGGCAGGTCGGTGGTATTTTACGCAAGCTCCCTAAGGGCTCATCCATTCCCTGGTATCGCGTCGTCAATCGCAGCGGCAACATCTCTCTAGTTGGCCCTGACTACACGCGCCAACGCACTGCTCTGCAAGATGAAGGCATCACCTTCAACGCGAGCGGCGTTATCGATTTGGCTCTTTATGGATGGGATCCATCGCAGCCATAAAAAAACCTGCCACAGTGGGCAGGTTTTTCATATCGCCTAAACGAATATTAGAAAGGTGATGTTCCTTCAACCTTCTTTTTTTCACTCAGCACGGTGGCAGCACCATCAGCAGAAACAGGCACCAAGACCAGATCTTTCTGCGTACCCGCGTTGTTATTCACCACTTCATTCAGCGTATCAGTGATGAACACTAAGCGACCGTCGACTTTAATTGCCGCGCTCAGGTTAATGCGCTGGTTTGGTTGAATATCCTGAGGATTGAACGGCAGAACAAAGTTATAAGGTGGCTGTTTGCCATCGGTGCGGAACACTTTCTGTGACAGCACGCGAGCAGGCGCATCCGCCAGAGAAACATCGGCTAAGGTGACCGTAACTTCCGCATTTGGTGGCAGAGCGATACGCTGACGAATATTCACGCTACCGCGCACCGCTGGGCCGCTAATCTGCGACGCATCTGCAGTCACTTGATTACCCGGTGCAGGCGTTGGGACATCAGCGGCATTTGAAGAACAGCCAGCAACCGTTGCGGTCATCAGTACACCACCTACAATTTTCCAGAGTTTCATAAGTTCGGTCTCCTTCCTTTTATTTTTGTTGTCGAATGCCTATCTACAAAAGCATATTGAGCAACCGACACGAGCCTCTTAAAATAGTTTCTTAAACTAAGATACCTGATAAGCATGGCACAAAGCGCTGAGTTTTCCAGTTTTATCTACTTTACATTAACATTTTCAGATAATTGAACCCTAGAAACGATGGCGACCCCTTAAATAGTTTTGTGATAAGTTCTGCCATAATTGATAATGCAGTTGGGGGCTTTGCTCCTGTTTTCAACACTGGTTAATTAGGATCTCACTCATGAGTCAGGCATTAAAAAATTTACTCGATCTGTTAGATCTGGAAAAAATCGAAGAAGGGATCTATCGCGGGCAGAGTGAAGATCTTGGCTTACGTCAAGTTTTTGGCGGTCAGGTGGTTGGTCAAGCGCTCTATGCCGCAAAACAAACGGTGCCTTTAGAACGCAATATTCACTCCTTTCACAGCTATTTCCTCCGCCCCGGCGATAGCAGCCAGCCGATAATCTATGACGTTGAAAATCTGCGTGACGGTAATAGTTTCAGCGCGCGCAGGGTAAAGGCGGTGCAACACGGTAAACCTATTTTCTACATGACGGCCTCTTTCCAAACTGCCGAACCGGGTTTCGAACATCAGAACGTGATGCCCGATGTACCAGCGCCTGAATCATTAAAATCTGAATCTGAAATTGCCAGCAGCATGTCGCACCTCATCCCTGAATCCGTGCGTGAAAAATTTACCTGCGAAAAACCGTTGGAAATGCGTCCGGTGAGTTTCCATAACCCTTTGATGGGCAAAATAGAAGAACCTATCCGTAACGTTTGGTTCAAAGCCAATGGCGAAATGCCTGACGACCCACGCATTCATCAGTATTTGCTAGGATATGCGTCCGATTTCAATTTCCTGCCAACCGCCTTACAGCCACACGGTAAAGGGTTCTTAGAGCCAGGCATGCAGGTCGCAACGATTGACCATTCAATGTGGTTCCATCGCCCGTTCCGCTTGGATGAGTGGTTGCTTTATGCGGTTGAGAGCACCTCTGCGTCTGGCGCTCGCGGTTTTGTACGAGGGCAATTCTACAACCGTGCGGGTGAACTGATTGCCTCTACGGTTCAGGAAGGCGTGATCCGCCAGCGTTCGTAAAATCCGAATACCATCCATACAACAAAAGGGCGGATTTCTCCGCCCTTTTCGCATCTGCAATTGCACGATGAAGAAGAAAACTATTGGTTGTACGCGTTCTCACCGTGGCTATTGACGTCCAGACCTTCGCGCTCTTGTTCTTCCGGCACACGCAGGCCTACACAAACATCAGCAATCTTAAAGGCAATTAACGCAGCCACGCCAGACCAAACGATACAGACCACAACGCTCAGTGCCTGCACGCCTAACTGATGGCCCATGGTCACCCCTTCGGCATAGCCGGTTCCTCCTAATGACGTTGCGGTTAGGATCCCCGTGGCTAAACATCCCACGATACCGCACACGCCATGTACACCGAATACGTCACAGGTATCATCCACCTTCAACCAGCGTTTCAGCATAACCACGCCCCACAGCCCAGCAACACCCGCAATCAGGCCGAGCAACAGCGCGCCTCCTACACCAACGGTGCCCGCGGCAGGCGTCACCGCAACAAGCCCAGCGATACAACCTGAGCACGCGCCCAGCAGAGACGGCTTTCCGCGCGTCATCCACTCAGCTAATACCCAAGACAGAATCGCCCCTGCCGTCGCTACCACCGTATTCACAAAGGCCAGCGCGGCAATTTCATTCGCTGCACTTGCCGAGCCTGCGTTAAAGCCAAACCAACCGATATACAGAATCGCAGTTCCCATAAAGACCATCGGTAGGTTATGAGGCTTGAAGGCTTCTTTGCCAAATCCTGCACGCTTACCTAACAGATACGCACCAACCAAACCTGCAATCGCCGCATTAATATGCACAACCGTCCCACCCGCAAAGTCCAGCGCTCCGTCTGCCGCTAAATATCCACCGCCCCACACCATATGAGCCATCGGAATATAAGAGATCGTGAACCACAGCACGGCAAAAATTAGCACCGCCGAAAAGCGAATACGTTCTGCAAACGAGCCCACAATCAGACCAACAGTAATACAGGCGAATGAGCCCTGAAACGCAACGTGGATCATCTTGTAGAATGAGCCGGTTAAATCGGTTAGCCCAATCCCTTTCAGCATCACTTCATCTAGGTTGCCAAAAATGGCGTTACCGGAACCAAATGCCAAAGAGTAGCCATAGACAATCCACAGCACGCAGATGGCGGCAAACGTCACCATCACCTGCGTCATCAATGACAGCACGTTTTTGGAGCGTAATAATCCACCGTAAAATAGGCCAATACCGGGGATGGTCATAAACAGAACGAGCGCAGTACAAATCATCATAAAGGCGTTATCAGCCTTATCTGCTACGGCTGGCGTTGCGGCCATGGCGGCACCGGGTAGTAATAAAGCACTCCCCAGAGCTAAAGTGGATAAGCGTGTTTTCATCATTAATCCATCCCTATCTGTGTGAGTTATTAATTACAGAGCCGCTTCGTCGGTTTCACCGGTACGAATGCGAATAACGCGCTGTAGTTCGGCAACAAAGATTTTCCCGTCGCCAATTTTTCCGGTATAGGCTGATTTGCTGATGACATCGATCACCTCATCGAGCTGATCGTCAGCAATCGCCACATCAATTTTTACTTTGGGCAAGAAATTCACGTTGTACTCTGCCCCACGGTATAACTCGGCGTGGCCTTTCTGGCGGCCAAATCCCTTCACCTCGGTAACGGTCAATCCCTGGATCCCAACAGAGGAAAGGGCTTCACGTACGTCTTCCAGTTTGAACGGCTTAATCACCACGGTTACAAGCTTCATACGACCTCTCCTCACATGACTCCGAATAATTTCGTCTACGCATTGATATGAGCAAAGGCTATGCCAACTTTGCATAAGGCTAGTTGATAGAAGAAAATGCTGGTTTTAGGGAAAGAGGGACTCGGTTACCGCAGATAAAACGTGAGGTATTTCTCAAAAACGCACCAATAGCGTGCAATCGGGAAAAACACGGTGCATTTTTTTTACACAATTCTAGGCGACTATGCACTGCAAATGCACAGGCTGGATTGCCATAATGAACGCAGTAGAAATCAAAAAGCCGGTGCTATGCATTCGTGGCATAACAACCGGCTTTTTAGCTGCGGAAAATATTTAGATTGTCGGCGATTCTTGATGCAACCCAGCCGCTAACGCTTCTCCTACTAATTGCAGCTGGTGCATTTGGTAGTAACGTCCCTGCTTAGCCAGTAGCTCGTGATGCGAACCTTGTTCCACTGCCTGTCCTCGGTGCAAGACCAGAATAGAGTCAGCATCTACGATGGTCGACAATCGATGAGCAATAACAATCAAGGTTGTTTGTTGGCGAATCACATTGAGCGCTTTCTGAATTGCCTGCTCGGTACCGGAATCGATATTAGCCGTAGCCTCATCCAGAATAAGAATTTGAGGAGCCTGAACCAGCACACGCGCCATTGCTAACAGCTGTTTTTGCCCCACGGACAGATTATTTCCCTGTTCACCCAGCTGGGTTTGAATACCCTGCGGCCAGCTTCTGACCAGCGCTGCAAGCTGCACGTCCTCCAGTGCTTTCCAAACCTGAGCTTCGCTGATATCACGGCCAAGCGTTACGTTATGCATAACCGACTCTGCCATCACCACAGGATCCTGCTGAACCATTGCTACGCCTTCGCGCAAAACCTGATGGCTCAGCGTAGGGATCGGACGACCATCAATGCAGATCTCGCCCTGATTAACCAGATAGTAGCCCATCAGCAAGTTAGCCAGCGTCGATTTACCGCTGCCGGTATGCCCGACTAAAGCCACAAATCCGCGTGATGCAATGTGCAGATTGATATCCTGCAAAACAGGGCGACCTTCCCGATAGGCGAAAGTCACGTTGTTAACATCAACGCGCCCGCTCTGCAAAGGCTGTATATCGCCGCCGTAATTCTGCTGGGCATCATCCATCAACTCGAAAATGCGCTCTCCGGCAACAACGGCCTGCTGCATCATGGACTGTTGGCTGGTGAGCTCAATCAAAGGCTCATTCAGACGGCCTAAATAGTTAATGAAAGCATAAAGCACGCCCACGCCAATCGAGCCTTCGGCGCTGAAGCCAAACAGCATTAACAGCCCACAGAGGATCATGGCAGAGAAAAGGCTCAGCAACGGACGCAGTAAAAAGCCTTCCAAACGCAATGTCTGCATACGCGCCTGATAATGAGAGCGGCTAACCTCCCCCATTTTTTCACCAAAGCGCGCCTGCTGGCGGAACTGTTGGATAACCCCCATGCCGTTGATCACTTCGTTAAAACCATCATTGATATCGGCAAGGTAGCTACGAACACGGCGTACCACCGGCGTGCTGTAGTGCTGGTAAACGGCCATCACCACAAATACGGCGGGGAAAATACAGATAGAAATCAGCGCCATTCGCCAATCAAGGGTAAACATGGCCACCAGCATCGCACCAATCAGCGCCGCGCTTTTCAGCACCGTCGCCACCACCGTGACATAAAGATCTTTAATCACTTCGGTGTCGTTGGTCACTCGCGAGATAAGCTGCCCAACAGGCTGGTTATCAAAGGCTGATAAAGGCTGACGCAGCGCAGCATCCATAACGTCTGTACGTAGCTGTTGCACGACCCCAACCGCCGCACGGTTGAACAGTAAGGCCTGCGCATACTGCAAACCCGCTGCGGTAAACTCAAGCAGCAGATATAACAGCGCTAAGCCTGTCACCAACCCAAGTCTGAGATCGCCTTTGGCAACCACGTTATCGATGAAGTAGCTGATGATAATCGGGCCACAAACTTCCGCAGCCGCGGCCACCCACAGCATCACCACGGCAATGGCTAACGGTTTTTTATAAGGGCCACCATAGGCGAGCAGGCGTTTCAGAGTCGGCCAGAGTTGTTTGATATTACGCATTATCTGGCTCCTGAATCTGCGAGTCTGGCTCATCAAGCTGAGCTTCAATTTGCTGGAAGCGGTGCATATCACGATACCAACCACGCTGTTGACTCAGCTCACTGTGCAAGCCACGCTGAGCGACAGCGCCTTGCTGCAGAACGAGGATCTCGCTGGCTTCTGTCAGCGCAGAAAGGCGATGCGCGCTGATAATCACCGTTCGATTCTCTCCCCATTCGCGCAGATTATGCAGAATTTGGTATTCAGTACGGCCATCTACCGCCGATAGCGCATCGTCAAGAATCAAAATTTCTGCATCCAGTAACAATGCGCGAGCAATAGAGATGCGCTGCTTTTGCCCACCGGACAGCATCACGCCGCGCTCTCCCACTTCGGTTTGATAGCCTTCAGGCAAGCGCAGAATATCCTCATGCACGCTGGCCAGCTTAGCCACGCGTTCAATGTCTTCCTGTGTTGCATCAGGTTTACCTAATGCAATATTCATGGCAACAGAATCCGAGAACAGGAAAGGTGTTTGGCTCACAACGGCAAGGCGAGCGCGCCATTCATCTAGACGAAGTTCACGCAAAGAGATGCCGTGGAAACACACTTCCCCTTGGTCGGGATCAAACTGTCGCTGAATCAATGAGAGTAATGCGCTTTTACCCGCCCCCGTTGGCCCACATAGGCCTAGCATCTGACCCGGCGCGAGATTGAACTGGATGTTATGCAGTACGGGATTAGTCCCTTCGCTATAGGCGAAACGCTCAACATCCACGCTGAGCACACCTCGCCCCTGAGGCAACGAGCGTTCGCCGTCTTGAACCGTTGACGGTTCAGACAGCATGCTGCGAATACGGCTATAGGCCGCACTACCACGTTCTACGATGTTAAACATCCACGCTAATGCCAGCATAGGCCAAATCATTAAGCCCAGATACATCACAAAGCTGGTCAATTGCCCTAACGTTAGGTGACCATGAATGACCATCACCCCACCGCCGCCAATCGCCAATAAGTTGGCACAGCCAATCGCGATAAAAATGGTCGGGTTAAAGCGCGCATCGACTTTAGCCACGTGCATATTACGGGCACCTGCTTCTGCTGCGACATCGGCAAAGCGCTTCGACTGATGATTTTCTAGACCAAAGGATTTAATCATGCGAATGCTGGTCAAGCTCTCTTGAGCCTGATCGTTGAGCATGGAGAAAGCCGCCTGTGCAGACTTAAACCGCGAGTGCAACTGCGCGCCTTGATGCTTAATCACCAGAGCCATAATCGGCATCGGAATAAGAGACAGCAGCGTTAGCTCCCAGCTAATTTGGGTGCTCATCACAAACAGCACCGCCAAGCCCATAACCAGCGAGTCCACCAGCGTCAATACGCCTTCCCCCGCGGCAAAAACAACGCGATCGACGTCGTTGGTCGCTCTGGCAATTAAATCGCCGGTGCGGTGGCGGTGATAAAATGAAGGGGCTTGATTACTGAGCTGACGATAATATTTTTCACGCAGTTCAACGGCCAGCAAATAGGATGCGCCGAAGAGCAGCACTCGCCACACATAACGCAGCAGATACACCACCACTGCGACAAGCAGTAAAATACCAATCCAAAATGCCAGCGTTGAAGCTGGCATATGCTGTTTTGACACGCCGTCAATCACGATGCCAACAATGCGCGGCGGCACCAGTTGCAAAATAGCGATAACGACTAATAAAAGTACGGCTCCCAGATATCGCCGCCATTCACGACGAAAATACCAGCCTAGTTGGGCAAATAATCTCACGTATTTTTATTCCATAGCCCGCTGTGGGCTTTGATTTTAAATGCTGTATATATAAACAGCACTAGGATAACACCGATAGGAAACTTAGGTAACCGCGTGATGGGTAAATTTTGCGTGCTTTATTCACCCACGGGCAAAAACGTGGTGCTTTTGATTTGTTCCATCGCAAAACTGGAAGTGACGTCACTTAAGCCTTTCACCGCATTCACCAATCGCTTATAAAACGCATCGTAGCTTTTCATATCCGCAACCTGTACCTGCATTAAATAATCGTACTCTCCAGCCATACGATAAAACGCAAGGATTTCAGGCATGTGCTCAACCTGCTGCACAAAATGATGATACCACTCACTGCTGTGATGCTGAGTTTTGATCATAACAAACGCGGTCAGACCAAGGCCAAGTTTATCTTTGTCTAGCAGCGCTACACGCCCAACGATATAGCCCTCATCTTCTAGGCGTTTTAGGCGTTTCCAGCAGGGCGTAGAGGTCAGGTTGACCGCATCGGCCAACACCTGCAACGACTGAGTGCAGTCGCGCTGTAAGAGCTCCAACAGTTTTCGGTCTGTTTTATCTAACATATATCACTTATGGAGAAATATTTTCTCTTATTAGGCCAATATGAAGTCTATATAGCAACTTCTTTTTCTGCAAAATCCGATAGTCTTATCCCATACGTTCAGACTGACTCACATAGGCCATTATCATGAACAACGCTTGGGTAAAGCACGCTATCAGCGAGATCGAAGCCGATTTTCAACGTTCGGCAGACACACACCTTATTCGTCTAAATCTTCCTACCTTTCCCGGCATCTATTTGTATCTGAAAGATGAGAGCACACATCCAACCGGCAGCCTGAAACATCGTCTAGCCCGCTCACTCTTTTTGTATGGGCTATGTAACGGTTGGATTAAAGAAGACACCACGATTATCGAAGCGTCTTCAGGCAGCACCGCCGTGTCCGAGGCCTATTTCGCTCGACTGCTGAATTTGCCGTTTATCGCCGTGATGCCTTCATGCACCGCACGTAAAAAAGTCGAACAGATCGAGTTCTATGGCGGACGCTGCCATTTTGTTGACAGCGCCAGCCAGATTTATGCAGCGTCAGAGCAATTAGCCAAAGAATTAAACGGCCATTACATGGATCAGTTCACCAACGCTGAACGAGCAACCGACTGGCGTGGCAACAATAATATTGCCGATAGCATATTCCGCCAGATGGAACGAGAACCGCATCCGGTTCCCGCTTATATCGTCATGAGCGCAGGCACCGGCGGCACGTCCGCAACCTTAGGCCGTTATATTCGTTACCAAGGGCACCCGACTCATCTGATGGTGGTGGATCCTGAAAACTCGGTGTTTATGGATAGCTATTTGCAAAAAGACCGCACCATTACGGGCACCTGTGGCAGCAAAATCGAAGGTATCGGACGACCACGTGCTGAACCCTCATTTATCCCTGAGGCCATCGATAGCATGATGCGTGTTCCAGATGCCGCTAGCATCGCCACCATCCATTGGTTGCAGAAGGTATTAGGCCGCAAAGTCGGGGCTTCGACAGGAACAAACATGTGGGGAGCATTAACGCTGGCACGTCAAATGCGCGATCGCGGCGAACAAGGCGCTATCGTTACCCCGCTCTGCGACAGCGGTGAACGTTATTTAGACACCTACTATGATCCTGATTGGGTGAAAACGAATATTGGCGACTTAAGCCAATACACCCAACAGTTGGAAGCGATGTAGCTTACCCATTCTGCCTAAAGCAGAAATAAAAAACCGGGCTATACACACTATGTGTAGGCCCGGCGGCTGTAAAAGAATCCTCGTTATTCGGGGGAATGGTGAGGTTTTTTTGGTGAACTCAGCCAATTGTTTAACTGTTGTGCCACCGCCTGCTGCTGGCAATGACCAATAATCTCTAAGTGCGGCAGGCTGGCTTTGAGCTGCGGCAACGCATTACCCATGATGTAACCTTTTCCGACCATGCCCAGCATTTCTCTGTCATTCATCGCATCACCAAACGCCATACAATCAGCAAGATCGATATCTAGATGGTTGCATAAATGGCTGAGCGCAGAGCCTTTGTTAGTTCCTGCGGGCAAAACTTCTAAGCAATCGTAGGCCGAAAAACACAGATCAACAGCCTGGCCAAAATGCAGGCGCAGGCGTGTTTGTAAAATCGTTAAAGCATCGTGATCGCCACAAAAACAGATTTTACTTATGCCATAAGCCGGTAGAGCACGCAGCGGCGTAATTTGATAGCCAAAACCATTTTCCACATGCGGGGCTAAGAGCTCAGGGTACTCAACTGAGGTCAACCAACCGTCATCTCTAAAAACGTGAACCGAGGCGGGAGTTTCCCAATGCGAATGCAAAACCTCAAGCGCAATTTCTGGCACCAAGTCGCTGGAAAATAAATTATTACCCTCGCGATCGTGTATCCGCGTGCCATTGCCGGTAATCATGTAGCCCTGTAGACCTAATCGACGCGCGATAGTACGCACTTCGAGAAAATGCCGCCCCGTTGCAAACGTCAGCGCAATCTGATTTTCAGACAAGCGATGCAGCGCACCCAAGGTTTCAGCCCCAACCTGATGGTTAGGCATCAACAGAGTGCCGTCCATATCAAAGGCCGCTAAACGAACCATACCGAAACCTCTTTTGTGACGAGTAATTTTTGTGACGAATACAGTGAGATAAACAGTATGGCGTGGCATTTACGGAACTAATAGTGAACAATTAAAGAAAATTGTTCAGGATTTAGCAATGCGTCTGCTACAGAGGCTTAGCCAATACCAACGTTTAAACCAGTTTGCTGGTGACGATCCAATTCAAACAACCGTGGCTGAACTGGCGGGGGTTTTCTGCTGTAGTGAACGCCATGTGCGTACATTGTTAGCCCAACTTCAGGCGCTGAAATGGTTGGAATGGCATGCCACAGCAGGACGTGGGAAACGCGCGCGGTTGCACTGCGTCATTCCTGAACAGCAGCTTCGGGCTAATCTGATGCAGCAACTGCTCAACGCAGGCGATCATCAAAATGCGTTAAAGCTGGCTGAACGAGATCCCATTCATCTCAATGAACTGCTTATGCCACATCTGGGTGGGCAATGGGATTCAGATCTTCCTACGCTACGTATTCCGTACTATCGAACTCTTGAACCTATCGAGCCGTTAGCACTAACCGGACGCGCCGAACAACATCTTGCCCATACCATCCATGCGGGGCTCACTCGCTTTGAAACCGGTAATCCACATCCACAGCCCGATTTAGCGCATCATTGGCAAATCAGCGCCGATGGTCTGCGGTGGCAGTTTTTACTGCGCAGCGATTTACGCTGGCACAATGGGCAACCGATCACTGCAGAACAGTTGGTTCAGCGGCTAAAACAACTGTGCCATCACCCTCGCTGCGGTAGTTTTCTGAGCAGCATCGCGGATATTTCTCTGCCTCATGCGCTGTGCATTCGTTTTACCTTAAAGTGTGCCGACTATTGGCTTGCTCACCGTCTGGCTGATTTACTCTGTCTTTTGCCTCATCCTGATTATCCTGAAATCGGCGCGGGACCTTTCCGCCAGATCAGCTCTTCAGACATGCTCATTAGGCTTGAGCAGCACAGCAGCTATCATCTGCACCGCCCTTACCTGCATGCGATTGAATATTGGATTACATCCAGTCCAGAACAAACATCAGCAGCCCCCAGCAGCCAGCATCCGGTAAAAATAACCATCGGGCAGTATGAAGAATTAGACAGCGTTCGTCCGGTACAACGCAGCACCAGCGTTGGTTTTTGTTATATCGCTCTCAACCAGAAGCGCGGAAAACTTACAGTGGCTCAGAGGCGTTACCTCACGACGCTGATTCGAGAAGAAAATACGCTCAATCATCTCCCGATTGAAAATGGTTTGATTGCGCGCAGCAGCGCAATGTTGTCTGGATGGCCGCTGCCGGAACCTACCCTTGAGCCGATGTCGTTGCCCTCAAAACTCACGTTGCTTTACCATCCACCGGCCGAGCTCACCGCGCTTTCCGACCGGCTACAGGAACGTCTCGCACAGGCCGGATGTAAGCTAGAAGTCCGTTTTTATGACGGTAAACGTTGGGAATCTAGCGAACAGTTTGACGAAGTCGATATTATTTTAGGCGATAGATTAATCGGTGAATCACCGGAAGTGGCCTTGGAGAATTGGCTGCGTATTGATGTTCTCTGGCAGGCAATATTGAGCGATGAAGAGCAACAGCAATGCCGTAGGGTACTAGATGGTGTGCAGCAGCTAGCGGATGAAACGGATCGCCATCATGCCCTGCGAGATTATTACACCCACCTCATGCAGCAAAGCATCATCATGCCGCTGTTTAATTACCAGTATCAAATCAGTGCGCCTCCTCGCGTAGAAGGCGTGACGCTTACCGCCTATGGGTGGTTCGACTTCTGCCGGGCATGGGTTCCCGCCCCCACGGATGAATAGTCAAGCTGTTCATCTCCTCCCATAGCCGTTACCATAGACCACGTTATGGCAGACAATTTATTGTCTGCCTCTCTTTTTTTTAGACTGATAGAGGTAAGGCAATGAAACGCGCGGTGGTAGTATTCAGTGGCGGTCAAGACTCCACAACTTGTCTAATTCAAGCTTTGGAGCGTTATGACGAAGTGCATTGCATCACTTTTGATTATGGCCAACGCCATCGTGCTGAAATTGACGTCGCACGCGATCTCGCCATTAAGCTTGGCGCATCAGCGCATAAAGTACTCGATGTTGGTTTGCTTAACGAACTAGCGATAAGCAGCCTTACCCGCGACAACATTCCGGTTCCAACCGAAAGTGAAGACGGCATTCCAAATACTTTTGTCCCTGGCCGCAATATTCTGTTTCTGACCTTAGCAGCCATTTATGCTTATCAAGTACAGGCCGAGGCCGTAATTACCGGCGTATGTGAAACTGATTTTTCCGGCTACCCAGACTGCCGTGACGAATTTGTGAAAGCGTTAAATAAAGCGATCGTCTTAGGCATGGCGCGCGACGTTCGTTTCGAAACCCCATTGATGTGGCTGAATAAAGCAGAAACCTGGGCGTTAGCCGATCATTACCAAAAACTTGATCTGGTTCGTCAGGAAACGCTCACCTGCTACAACGGTATTCAAGGTGACGGCTGCGGCGAATGCGCTGCCTGCCATTTGCGTTCGCACGGGCTAAATGATTATTTAGCAAACCGCGCGGCGGTTTCTGCAAGCCTGAAAGAAAAAACCGGTCTGTAAGATCAATGTTGGTCACTTAAGCCTGATTTTAGGGGAAGTACACCGATGGGGTCGTAGCAGCTTTAGCTGCCGGAGCGCCCCGCGGTGTGCTAGCCCCGTGTATCTCGATCTCTCAAACGATCAGCATCAACCTGTAAGATCACGTTCAATGAGCCGCTATATTCTCGTATTGGCGGCTCATTTTATGATTTTCACTTATCTCCGCTCAATTCCAGCAGACGATCGCGTAATGCGCCTTCCAAAGGCAATGCTTTTTGCGTTCTAAGATCGGTGCAAACAAACGTTAAAGCAGCATCAATGATAATTTCATTATCCGAAGTGCGAGTGATGATTTGGTTTAACACGCCGCTACGGCCATTAAGCTGATGCAGTTTACTTTCCACCACCAGCTCATCATTTAGCACCGCGCCGCGACGATAGTTGATGTTGAGATTCACCACCATAAACGCGATGGCCTCCTTCATCATCCAATCAAAAGCACCGTGGTCTTCAAGCCACTGCCAACGCGCCTCTTCAAGGAACTCAAGGTAACGGGCGTTATTAACATGCTGATAGACATCTAAATGATATCCTCGAACCTTAATGATGGTTGCATTGCTCATCGTTCATGTGGCCTTTTCCAGTATTTGACTGAAGCGACTGCATGTTTGCAGTCGCCTGCTCAGCTATTTTTAATTCTTAGCGCACTATTGAAAGTAGCAGAGCGCTAAAAAACCAAACTGGTTAGACCACTGAATTTTGTGCTCGATCACAATTTTAAACGATCGCGGTTACGTGCGATTAATGCTGCGCCAATTCCTTTCACCTCTTCTAACTGTTCGATCTGGGTAAAGGCCCCGTTTTTCTCACGATATTCCACGATCGCCTGTGCTTTCTTCAGGCCAACACCGTTGAGCACCGTCGCTATTTCTTCCGCACTGGCCGTATTGATATTGATACTGGTTCCCACAATACCCGGTGAGGCATCTTTACTTACCGGTTGAGGATCTGTGGCTTTTTGCGTTTGTTCAACGCTAGGGGTTGTTGGTTTAGCGGTCGTCGCCGCTTGAGCCTGTAACGGCAGCAGTAAGGCCCCTGTAAGCACAGCCCATACCCCGATTAATTGCACCATCATTTTTTGCTTTTTCATGCTGAAATTCTCCTGTTGTGTGTCAGCGAACACAGAGTGCAGCAGGATAAAAAACATGACAAACACCATTCTCCAGATATGGAAAAGGCCGCATAAGCGGCCTTTTGTGATTGCATCAGGATGCAAATTTATTGCGATGCTTACTGCATTTCGCTCGCTGCGCTGCCTAATTTAATTTTGGCATTTGAACGCAGATTATCCATCAGTGAATCGAAGGTAATCCCGGTTGCACCAGTCAACATCTGAGAAGAGAAGGCTTTAAGCTCTTCATTACTCAAATGACCCGACTTAACCGCGTCCAGTTGGATCAGAACGATGTTGTCTTGGCGATCCTGAGCCAAACCATAAACCGGTTTGTTATCTTTTGGCTGCGCCATGGCAAACACGGTATCGGCTAACTGGCGATCCTCAGAGGCACGCGTCAACGTCTGTACTGCTCCAAAGCTAATCCCCGCCGCTTTCAGCGCTTCATCACCTTTGCCAGACTGCAAGGCGCTCAGTAACTTGTCGCCTTCATTACGTGCCTGTTGGATGGCTTTCTGACGCTTCACCATATTGGTGATTTGATCTTTAACCTGATCCATCGGCTTAATGCCTTCTGGCTTATGACCAGAAATACGGATCACGAAAGCACGGTCGCCTTCAGCGCTGATCACATCAGAGTTGCTTCCTGGTGCGCCATTCTCACCGATCAGAGAACCATCGAAGATTGCCTGAGTAACTGGTTTGAAGTTCAGCGCAGCAGGAACGCTGTCGCGCGTGAACCAGCCAGTTTCAGTCGCCTTCACGCCAGCGGCTTCTTCTGCGCCAGCCAGTGATTCATTATCGCTGGTTGCAGAATCGCTCACTTTTTGCTGTAACGCATAGTAAGCATCCAGCGCTTTCTGCTGTTTAACCTGAGTAGCAATATCCGCACGGACTTCGGCCAGCGGTTTTACCTGCTCTGGTTTCACGTCATTCAGGCGAATAACGAGGTAGCCAACGCTTGATTTTACTGCACCTGACAGCTGACCTTTGGTGGTTAACTTGGCACCCAGAATTTCATCTGGCGTTGTACCCGGTTCTAACCATCCCAACTCACCGCCGTTTTTACGCGAGATGATGTCAGTAGATTTCTCAGCAGCGACTTTGGCGAAATCGGCTCCGCCGTTCAGTTCATCCAATACCGCTTTAGCATCAGCTTCAGTTTTTACCTGAATAACGCTGTAATCTTTGCGCTCCGGCTGGGTGTAGCTGGATTTATGCTGATCGTAATAAGCTGCGATATCCTCATCAGAAACGGCAATTTTGTCCTGAATCGCCGCGGCATCCATTTCGATATAGCTAACCTTCACTTCTTCCGGCGCAATAAAACTATTTCGGTTTTGCTCGTAGTAGGATTTCAGCTCTTCATCAGTAACCTGCTGAGCTTTCTCCAACGCTTTGATATCAATCGTTGCCAAACGCACATCGCGTTGCTGCATCGTTAGCGCTGCCATCGCTTCAACTTCTACCGGCAGCGTGAAGCCCGTTGCGGTGTAAGCCTGAATCAGCTGTTGGCTGGTGAGCTGCTGGCGAACCAACTGCGCATAGGTATCTGGGCTCAATCCCATATTGGCAATAATGTTCAGATATTTAGCATTATCGAACTGGTTGTTAGTCTGGAAGTAAGGCATTGCCCAGATAGCTTCTTTCACCTGCTCATCGCTAATTCCCAGACCCAATTTCTTGGCGTACTGATCAAGCAGAGTGTCATCAATTAGGCGGTTAAGAGCCTGCTTGCGCAGCTCTTTCATATAGCCTTCGTTACCTGCCAACACTGAAAATTGGTCGCCCAATTGCTGCTGTAAGCGACTACGTTCGCTTTGAACCGCTTGCTCAAGCTGACCACGGCTAATTTCCTGACCATCGACTTTCGCCGCATAGTCACCGGAACCGCCGGTCAAATAACCCCCTACCCCGGTCAAAACAAATGACACGATGATTAGGCCCAGGATGATTTTGAGCACGACGTGATTAGCGGCCGCGCGTAAATTGTCCATCATAGTGTGGCAACACTCCGCTGTGATTGTGGGTAATACAGTAATTTTTGTCGGCTCAGTCTATCTGATTCGTAGCCAACACTGCACACGTAATACGATAAAATTGGGCTATAAGATCAAAAACCTATCCCATTAACCGAATCGACCTACTGGGAAAGGCTCTGTTTCCATGAAACTTTAGCCATAAAAAAAGCGCATCGGTTATGATGCGCCTTGTATTTTACCCTAGCAACTCAGCCACGTCAGTCTAATGTTTCATTGTTTCCACTCACGTGGGTTCATAACATACAAACAAATTCAGACGGTTGAGTCGGACGCGTTATTAATTAACAGCGTCTTTCAGAGCCTTGCCAGCACGGAAGCCAGGTACTTTGGCAGCAGGAATGCTGATTTCTTTACCTGTCTGAGGGTTACGGCCAGTACGTGCTGAACGTTCGCGCACGTCAAAAGTACCAAAACCGACCAGAGCAACAGAATCACCGCTCTGCAAAGACTCAGTAACAGACGCAATAATCGCATCTAATGCACGGCCAGCTGCTGCTTTAGAAATATCTGCGCCTTCGGCAATCTTATCGACCAGTTGTGACTTATTCACTCTTTCATCCCCTTTAGAAATCTTATGCCGTACTGGAATATTGTCCTTAGGGTACGGCTGCGCTGCTGTTATATCAATCCTGTCAGTTCATGGCAAGACACATGAGATGCGGCTTTTCCTAATTTGACAGGGCTCTAAGTTAGCTGCACAAAAAAATGCTGGCAAGTCCGAAATAGACTGCCAGCATAGGTTTTATCAGCGGTTTATGCGATATATCACTATTTCGCGGTAACCACTTCCATTCCGAATGGTGAATTTTGCAGCGCCAAGGCTAAAACTTCATCAATTCGTTTCACCGGATGGATATCCAGATCGGCCAATACGTTGTCTGGAATCTCTTCCAAATCGCGTTTGTTTTCGTCTGGGATCAGCACGGTTTTAATTCCACCGCGGTGAGCCGCCAGCAGTTTTTCTTTCAAACCACCGATAGGCAACACCAAACCACGCAGCGTAATTTCACCGGTCATCGCAACATCAGCACGCACAGGATTGCCGGTTAAGCATGAAACCAGCGCGGTACACATCGCGATACCTGCACTTGGGCCATCTTTCGGCGTTGCACCTTCAGGCACATGGACGTGAATATCGCGTTTTTCGTAGAAATCAGGGTTGATGCCCAATTTCTCAGCACGAGCGCGAACCACGGTCAACGCAGCCTGAATGGACTCCTGCATAACTTCACCTAAAGAACCGGTATAAGTCAGCTTGCCCTTACCTGGTACGCATGCGGTTTCAATCGTCAGCAGATCGCCGCCCACTTCAGTCCATGCCAAGCCAGTAACCTGACCCACGCGGTTTTCACTGTCCGCACGGCCATAGTCGTAGCGCTGCACACCTAAGAAGTCTTTCAGGTTGTCGCCGTTGATCTCAATATGCTTAACGGATTTATCCATCAGCAGGTTTTTTACCGCCTTACGGCACAGTTTTGAGATTTCACGTTCCAGACTACGCACGCCCGCTTCGCGAGTGTAATAGCGAATAATGCCGCTTATCGCGCTGTCATCAACCGTCAACTCACCTTTTTTCAGTGCGTTGCGTTCCAACTGTTTTGGCAGCAGATGCTGTTTCGCAATGTTGAGTTTTTCATCTTCGGTGTAACCCGACAGACGAATCACTTCCATACGATCCAACAACGGCGCAGGAATGTTCATCGAGTTCGATGTTGCCACAAACATAACGTCAGACAGATCGTAATCAACTTCCAGATAATGGTCGTTGAACGCGATATTCTGTTCTGGATCCAGAACCTCCAGCAGCGCTGAAGCCGGATCGCCACGCATGTCCGAAGACATTTTGTCGATCTCATCGAGCAGAAACAGTGGGTTCTTCACCCCAACCTTTGCCATCTTCTGGATCAGTTTGCCCGGCATAGAACCGATATAGGTACGGCGATGGCCACGAATTTCGGCTTCATCACGCACGCCACCCAGCGCCATACGCACATACTGACGCCCAGTAGCACGAGCAATAGACTGACCCAAAGAGGTCTTACCGACCCCTGGAGGCCCTACCAGACAGAGGATAGGCCCTTTAATTTTGCTAACGCGACTCTGAACCGCTAAATATTCCAGAATACGGTCTTTGACGCGCTCAAGGCCGTAATGATCGGTATCCAGAATTTCCTGCGCTTTATTCAGATCTTTTTTGACCTTGCTGCGCGCATTCCATGGAACCTGAATCATCCAATCGATATAGCCGCGCACTACGGTTGCTTCAGCAGACATCGGCGACATCATCTTCAGCTTTTGCAGCTCTGCTTCCGTTTTCTCGCGCGCATCTTTCGGCATTTTTGCCGCTTCGATTTTACGCTTCAGCGCTTCGAATTCGTCTGGCGTATCGTCCATTTCGCCCAGTTCTTTCTGAATCGCTTTCATTTGCTCATTCAGATAGTACTCGCGCTGGCTCTTTTCCATCTGCTTTTTAACGCGGTTACGAATACGTTTTTCAACCTGCAGCAGATCGATTTCAGATTCCATCATCGCCATCAGATATTCCAGACGTTCAGTCACGTCTGACATTTCCAACACGGCCTGCTTGTCGTTTAACTTCAACGGCATGTGTGCAGCAATGGTATCTGCCAGCTTAGCCGCATCGTCAATACTGTTGAGCGATGTCAGCACTTCTGGTGGGATCTTTTTATTCAGTTTGATATAGCCTTCAAACTGATTGATGGCAGTACGAACCAGCACTTCTTGTTCGCGCTCGTCCATTTCTGGAATTTCTAAATATTCAGCCTGTGCAGCAAAATGCTCACCACTGTCAGATAACGTAGTGATTTTCGCACGCTGAAGCCCCTCGACCAGCACTTTGACGGTGCCATCGGGTAATTTCAGCATCTGTAAAATAGAGGCAACGGTACCTACAGAGAAAAGGTCATTTACTCCAGGTTCATCCGTCGACGCTTCCTTCTGTGCGACCAGCAGGATCTTCTTGTCGTGATCCATTGCGGCTTCTAGGCACCGGATAGACTTTTCTCGGCCCACGAACAATGGAATCACCATGTGCGGATAAACCACCACATCGCGCAGAGGCAATACGGGGATTTCTATGCGTTCGGAACGCTCAGGATTCATAGAGCTCTCTCTTAGTTTAGCTTCCGCCAGGTTATGGGAATCTTACAACCCGTTTTACGTTGTTGCTTCACCCAGTTTGTATCTGAGTATATGGGGATGTTTACCAGGGATTCAACGCAAACAACAACAGAAAAAAAAATGGGAGATAAAATCCCCCATTTTATTGATAACCCATCAGTTTACTGGCTAATTATTCGCCAGAAGCTTGTGCTTCTGGTTTACCATAAATCAGCATTGGCTCCGCCTGACCTTCAATGACATTTTCGTCGACAACCACTTTTTCGACGTTTTCCATTGATGGCAAGTCGTACATCGTTTCCAGCAGCGCGCCTTCAACGATAGAACGCAGACCACGAGCACCTGTTTTACGCGCCATCGCTTTTTTCGCAATAGCCGTCAGGGCTTCGTCACGGAACTCCAGATCTACACCTTCCAGATTAAATAATGCCTGATACTGTTTGGTCAGGGCATTTTTTGGCTCTTTCAGGATCTGAATCAGCGCGTCTTCGCTCAGCTCACGCAGGGTAGCAACAACCGGCAAACGACCGATGAACTCAGGGATCAGACCAAATTTGATCAAATCTTCTGGTTCTGCCTGAGCCAGCAACTCGCCTTCGGTCGCTTTTTCAGACAATGCTTTAACCGTTGCGCCAAAACCAATACCGGTGCCGGTATTCACACGCTGGCCAATCACTTTATCCAAGCCGGCAAAAGCACCACCACAGATAAACAGGATCTTAGAGGTATCAACCTGTAAGAATTCCTGCTGTGGATGCTTACGGCCGCCCTGAGGTGGAACCGCAGCGATAGTACCTTCAATCAGCTTCAGCAATGCCTGCTGTACGCCTTCACCTGAAACATCGCGGGTGATAGACGGGTTATCAGACTTACGAGAAATCTTATCGATTTCATCGATATACACGATACCGCGCTGTGCTTTCTGAACGTCGTAATCACACTTCTGCAACAGCTTCTGAATGATATTTTCAACGTCTTCGCCCACATAACCCGCTTCGGTTAGGGTCGTCGCATCAGCCATGGTAAATGGCACATCAAGGAAACGTGCCAGCGTTTCAGCCAGCAAAGTTTTACCGCTACCGGTTGGACCGATCAGCAAAATATTACTTTTGCCCAGTTCTACACCGTTGCTGCTGTCGCCGTTACGCAGGCGTTTGTAGTGGTTATACACCGCTACTGCCAAGACTTTTTTCGCCTGTTCTTGACCAATGACGTAATCATCTAAATGGTTACGAATTTCATGCGGCGTTGGCAGAGAGCTGCGCTCGCGATGCGGAGCAACTTCTTTAATCTCTTCGCGAATGATGTCATTACACAGATCGACACACTCGTCGCAGATATACACTGACGGCCCGGCGATCAGCTTACGAACTTCATGCTGGCTTTTGCCGCAAAAAGAACAGTACAGCAGCTTGCCTGAACCGTCTTTGCGCTTATCTGTCATCAGTAAACCTCTTTCATTAAGTATCTGTCCCGTCGAATCAGCCTATTACGGCTAAGACCGCTCAACGGCAGTGCGACCAATCTGCGCAAAACGGTCTATCAGCGTAGTCTATGCAACCCATTAGCGCGATGCGAGCATCGCTCCACGCTTTATATTCACTATAGTATATCGGCAACCCGCCGTAACATGATAGTCACGCTATCGGCGGTTGGACGAGATAATAGCGTATGCGTTTGGTTCCACAGACGTCCTGAATCTAGGCCGTAGTCTGACACAATCAGCCGCGGTGAGTCATTACCGAATCAACCAAGCCGTATTCTACAGCTTCGTCCGCTGACAAGAAGCGGTCACGTTCGGTATCACGCTCGATCTCTTCGAGCGATTTACCTGAATGTTTTGCCATCAGCTCATTCATACGAGCTTTAACTTTCAGGATTTCTTTGGCGTGGATTTCGATATCCGTCGCCTGCCCTTGGAAACCACCCAACGGCTGGTGAATCATCACGCGTGAATTTGGCAGGCAGAAACGCTTACCTTTCGCCCCAGCAGTCAGCAGAAACGCGCCCATGGAACACGCTTGTCCCATACAGATGGTGCTCACATCTGGTTTGATAAACTGCATGGTGTCATAAATTGACATGCCCGCAGTAATGACGCCACCCGGTGAGTTGATATAAAGATGGATATCTTTCTCTGGGTTTTCTGCTTCGAGGAACAGCATCTGAGCCACGATCAGATTTGCCATGTGATCTTCAACCTGACCAGTCAGGAAGATGATTCGTTCTTTCAACAGACGGGAAAAAATATCGTATGAACGTTCGCCACGCGAAGTCTGTTCAACAACCATTGGCACTAAAGCCATGTGCGGTGCTAAATCACGCTCGCCACTGTATGACATTAACCGTCTCCTATAGAAATCACTTTGGCATTATTTGCTTTGATTCTACTGTAGATAAACTATGTTGACCATCGTTGACCATCGTTGACCATGCCCAACTGTCTGTGTCTGTTGTTATAGGTTAGACACTTAGCCAATATTTGGGGACAGTAATCAAAGAAATAAACCTTTTCCCATAAAAAAACCTTCGCCCAAGAGCGAAGGTTTTTATTACTTCGGAACGAATAAGCCGTTCAGAGCAATATTACGCAGCCTGAGTCTGGTTCATCAGTTCGCTGAAGTTGGTCGCTTTTTCAGACACTTTAGCGCTAGCCAGCAGTGCTTCAACAGCTTGTTCTTCCAGAGCAACATTACGCATGTTGTTCATCAGCTCTTTGTTTTTGCTGTAGAACTCGATCACTTCTTTTGGATCTTCGTATGCAGAAGCCATCTCTTCGATCAGCGCTTTAACGCGATCTTCGTCAGCCTTCAGCTCTTTCTTAGCGATAACTTCGCCCAGCAGCAGACCAACAACAACACGACGCTTAGCCTGCTCTTCGAACAGTTCACGTGGCAGTTCCAGAGCTTGTTTCTCGTTGCCACCGAAACGCTGTGCAGCCTGACGACGCAGAACGTCAACTTCACCGTCAATCAGTGCAGCTGGAACGTCGATGTCGTTTGCTTTAACCAGACCGTCGATAACCTGAGACTTGATACGGTTACGTACCGCGCCTTTCAGTTCGCGTTCCATGTTTTTACGCACTTCAGCTTTCAGACCGTCCAGAGAGCCATCAGCAACGCCGAAACGTTTGATGAATTCTTCGGTGAATTCTGGCAGTTCACGTTCTTCAACTTTCTTCAGAACGATATCGAATTTAGCCGCTTTACCTTTCAGGTTTTCAGCGTGGTAATCTTCTGGGAAGGTCACTTCGATAGCGAATTCTTCACCCGCTTTGTGGCCCAGAATGCCTTCTTCGAAACCTGGGATCATACGACCCTGGCCCATTGCCAGAACGAAATCAGAGGCTTTGCCGCCTTCGAAAACTTCGCCGTCGATAGAACCGGTGAAATCTACGGTGACGCGGTCTTCAGCTTCAACTGCACGTTCGGTTGCAGTCCAAGTCGCCTGCTGCTTACGCAGAGTGTCCAGCATCGCGTCAACGTCAGCATCAGTGACTTCAACAACTGGTTTCTCAACTTCGATGCTTTCCAGATCTTTCAGTTCGATCTCTGGGTAAACTTCGAATTCAACTGCGAAAGAGAAGTCTTCGCCCAGTTTGTATTCGCCTGGTACATAGTTAGGCGCGCCAGCTGGGTTCAGTTTTTCTTTGATGATCGCATCAACGAAGTTACGCTGCATCAGATCGCCCAGAACGTCCTGGCGAACAGAAGCGCCATAACGCTGAGAGATAATGTGCATTGGCACTTTACCTTTACGGAAGCCGTCGATACGTGCTTTTTTAGCCACGTTGACCAGCTCACTGTTTACTGCTTTTTCAATGCTGTCGGCTGCAACAGTAATGTTTACGCGGCGGCCAAGGCCTTCGGTGGTTTCAACAGAAACTTGCATCTTATACCTCAAAAAATCACAGTGCTCGGTCAACTCCAGAAGTCATTTTCAACGAAGAAAACCAGACTTCACAGAACCGGGACGGCCGCTTTCAGCAGAACCGTGTTCCCTGTTTATCCCTTCTTACTTGAAGCCGCTACGGTGCTGGCTGCGGTTATTCACCCTAATCACTTACCGGTGTAAGCTCATCGGGATTCACTCGCTGGCCGCTTAGCAACAACATCAAGTACTTTGGGCGTAGAAGCGTCCCGAATACATTCAGGAAAAAATAGACGCGACATTATAGCGATGCATGAGCAATGAGTCGAGAACCGCACGCCAACTGTCCGCGGCGTGATTCACAGTTTCGAGCGATACCTCAGCAACTCGGGTACAAAATTAGAGCGTTGTAGCACCAAGTCCACGGGCCAAAGTCACGAAATCGCGTGCGCACCTAAGTCATAAAGTTGCTACGCAAAAAGAAACGGCCACTCGGGCCGTTTCTCGTCAAACACGCTATTAATACAGCAAAAACGGCTAAGAGTTCCACCTTCGTGGTAATTTACTTGCCTTTTCGCCGCCTATTTAAGCAAGTTAGCTTAGGCTAGGGTGCCAGCCCCGCGACAGGGCGGAGATGCAGGAACCGTATCTTGCAACGCCTCCCACTCTTTATGGGTGTAGGTATGTAAGGCTAGCGCATGCACACCGTCAGCCAGTTCCTCTGACAGAACGCCATATATAGAACGATGACGCGTCAAGAAGCGCTCACCTTGGAAACGATCGCTAACCATGACAACTTTAAAGTGACTTTCAGAACCTGCCGGTACGTTATGGCGATAGCTTTCATCAACCACCTCAAGATAGAAAGGTTCAAACGCGGCGCGTAACTTTGCTTCTATCTGTTCTCTCATCATAAGATATCCCCTCATACTGCATCGGCAGAAAGAGCGCTGCTCTTAATGGAATGTATTTCCCTCTCGGAACCGCTAAGCCGTCACCGTTATTTATCAGTGACAACCCGTATTAGGCGCGGACAAACGCCCAATTGAAAAACACATCTTAACGTTAAGCGTAGCTGTTTTTTCGCAACTAACGCCGCTACGAAACATTTTTATCGTGTTTTGCGTAGCGTAACTTATAAAAAATTTCTGTCTATCATTCAAATGGGTGGCATGGAAAGTCAGTTTAATGTTTAAGCAGATAGGCAAAATGCCACCGTGATAGTGATTTAACTATCCTTAAGATAAAAATATTTATTGGGGGCTTCAACATCCTAATGGCAATGCTATGATGGCGGATATTTTGTCCGTAAAGTCCGTTGATTCATCATAGTCATACTCAGTTAGTCATACTCAGTCTTAACTCGGTCATAGATGAAGGATGAGCACGGCATCTTCCCACGTAAAAATGGTTATTAACTCGATGAATATGATCACAAAACTGTTTTTCCCGCTTTTGGCCGTTTTCGCTTTGGCCGGATGCGCAACCAGCTCGAATACGATAGACGTTAACCCTAAGATGACGTTGCCGCAGCAGGATCCAACCTTGCAAGGCATTACGATCAGCATTAACGGTGCCGACGTTCGCCAAGATAAAGCGCTGGCAAAAGTGAATCGCGATGGCGCATTAGTCACGCTAACACCTTCACGCGACCTGCGTTTCTTGCTGCAAGAAGTGCTGGAAAACCAAATGACCCAGCGCGGTTATATGGTGGGGCCAAGCGGTGCCGTTGATTTGCAGATCGTAGTCAACCAGCTGTATGCCGATGTAAAAGAAGGCAACCTGCGTTACAACATCACCACCAATGCTGATATTTCCATTATCGCACAGGCGAAAAATGGCAATAAGCAGGTGAAAAACTATCGCTCTGTTTACAACGAGCAAGGTGCATTTACCGCGTCAAACAGCAAAATCACTAATGCCGTCAACAATACTATGTCGGATATCGTGTCTAACATGGCGCAAGACACTAGTATCAGCGACTTCATCAAAGCCAACGCACGTTAATCTCTATGCTCAGAGTCATTCGAACCGTTGGATAAAAGCGCAATCGAATGATAATGGGCATACACCGTTTTCACCCCGCACTGCCCGACTTTGGGCAGTGCATGGGAATCAATTGAATGTCTAATTCAAACTTAGCTATTTTCACCCAACGTAACACGGTCATTTTATTACTGTTGGGTTTTGCCTCAGGCCTTCCTCTCGCATTAACCTCCGGTACACTTCAGGCTTGGATGACCGTTGCCAACGTCGATCTCAAAACGATTGGCTTCTTTTCACTGGTTGGCCAGGCCTACGTGTTTAAATTCCTTTGGTCACCGATGATGGATCGCTATACGCCTTCTTTCCTTGGTCGCCGCCGTGGCTGGCTTTTAGTCACGCAAATCCTGCTGCTAATCACTATTTTTGCCATGGGATTACTCAATCCTATCCAGCATCTGTGGTGGCTCGCTGGTTTGGCCGTCATTGTCGCATTCTGCTCAGCCTCCCAAGATATTGTCTTCGACGCTTATAAAACCGATTTGCTTAGCGCCGAAGAACGTGGAACCGGCGCAGCTGTTTCCGTTTTGGGTTATCGACTTGCCATGCTGGTTTCCGGTGGGTTAGCGCTGTGGTTAGCCGATCGCTATTTTGGCTGGCAAGGTACCTATTGGCTGATGGCGGGCTTAATGCTGATCGGCATATTGGCTACGTTATTTGCGCCAGAACCTCAGGTATCAGCACCTGCACCACGCACGCTTGAACAGGCAGTAATTGAGCCGCTCAAAGATTTCTTTGGCCGAAACAATGCGTGGCTAATTTTATTGCTCATTGTGATGTACAAAATGGGTGATGCTTTCGCCGGCAGTTTAAGCACGACGTTTCTGATTCGCGGTGTCGGATTCGACGCGGGTGAAGTTGGTATCGTCAATAAGACGCTGGGATTATTTGCCACCATCGTAGGTGCTTTGTTTGGCGGCGTACTGATGCAGCGTTTATCCCTTTTCCGCGCATTGATGCTATTTGGTATCTTGCAAGGGGTGTCCAATTTTGGCTACTGGCTGCTGGCGGTGACCGATAAAAATCTGCTTACCATGGGCAGCGCCATTTTTCTCGAAAACCTCTGCGGGGGAATGGGCACCGCGGCGTTTGTCGCATTGTTAATGACGTTGTGTAACAAGTCATTCTCAGCAACGCAGTTCGCCCTGCTCTCGGCGCTTTCAGCCGTAGGTCGTGTCTATGTAGGGCCGGTTGCGGGTTGGTTTGTTGAATTACATGG
The DNA here is from genome assembly GCF_036648275.1 of Hafnia sp. Classification (NCBI taxonomy): domain Bacteria; kingdom Pseudomonadati; phylum Pseudomonadota; class Gammaproteobacteria; order Enterobacterales; family Hafniaceae; genus Hafnia; species Hafnia sp. The sequence continues at coordinate 304,364 of NZ_JAVXIQ010000002.1, forward strand.
CTGGCCGTTGTTCTATCTTTTCTCAATCGTCGCCGCTGTTCCTGGACTCTTGCTGCTAGTCGCCTGCCGCAAAACCTTGGAGTACACGCAAACAACCGGTGAATTCTCACGCCGAACCCGTTTTGCTCGAGCCTACAAGCTGGCCTCTCAATCACTGTTGATCGGATGCATTCTGATTGCATTATGGCTGCTTGGGCTGCTCGCAGAGAGCCTCTCTGGTTTAAGTGCTGAAGTCATCATGGCTTGGCTGTTAAATATTGGCTTATTGCTGAGCTTATTTGGCATTTTACTTGGCGCAGGTTTGGATTATCGCAGCCAACGCGATCTACCGCAGCCAATTTAATTCCGTAGCTAAATTAATTTAAGTCTTAAAATAATAAAAAAGCGCTGTCTGTATTTTAGACAGTGCTTTTTTTATTCTTCAATTTTGCCGCTTAATTATCCATTAAATAATTTTCTACTGATATTTCTCTGTATTTTCACGCCTCAATAGCTGCTCATTTTTCACGCTAAATTCATTTAGTCGTCAGAAAAATGAAGAACAAAAAATTAACAAATAGAGATCTCTTTCACGTTTCGTGCCTTCTAAAAGAAGAAATAAGCCTAAATGTAACGAGTTACATGCCCCTACGATCTGTGTCACATATTCCTATTTTAAGCTGTTAATACATGGGCTAACCACAGATTAGGGGCTAGTCTAAAAGTGACAAAACGTGATTTTCAGAGGTAGGAAAATATCTTTTGTTACATTTAGTTTGTTACAACAAAGTGAAATTAAACCTCTGATTTAATAGCTACATTCTGACTATAATCCATCATGGAATGCGACATTTTGAACAAACAAACTGGACTTTTTAAACAATGGAGTGACAGACCTTTAAGAATGTTTACAGATCTGCAACCTTCCCGTAAAATGCCCCTACATTTGGGACGACAGAGAGCCTTCGATTGAGGTCGTTAGATGAGACTCAGTAAATTAAATAAAAGCTTTGGGATATTATCTTTAATCGCAGCCTCAGCCTTGCTGAGCGGTTGTGATATGGCGCTTCTGGATCCTAAAGGACAAATAGGTCTAGAGCAGAGATCCCTGATACTGACTGCCCTTGGGCTGATGTTAATCGTGGTGATTCCAGTAATCGTAATGACAATTGTATTTACGCGTAAATTCCGCGCGTCAAATACCGATGCCAAATACACTCCCAACTGGTCTCACTCTAATAAAATTGAAGCTGTCGTTTGGACAGTGCCAATTATCATTATCGCTATCCTCGCAACATTAACGTGGAAAACGACTCACGAACTGGATCCGTATAAACCACTGGTCTCTGACGTTAAACCGATCCGTGTCGATGTAATTTCACTCGACTGGAAATGGTTATTCGTTTATCCAGACTTGGGGATTGCAACCGTTAATGAACTGGCTTTCCCAGCCAATACTCCGGTTAATTTCCGCATCACGTCAAACTCGGTGATGAACTCATTCTTCATTCCGCGTTTAGGTGGGCAGATTTACGCGATGGCAGGCATGCAGACCCAACTGCATTTGATTGCCAACGAACCGGGTAAATATAACGGGATTTCCAGCAGCTACAGCGGTCCAGGATTCTCTGGAATGAAGTTCACCGCCATCGCAACGCCCGATAATGCCACCTTTGATCAGTGGGTTGCCAACGTTAAGAAAGCACCTAATCAGCTGACTACCATGGCAGAGTTCGACGCATTAGCGAAGCCAAGTGAATACCATCCGGTTGAATACTTCTCTAGCGCTAATCCTGAATTGTTTGTCGATGTGATCAACAAATTCATGGGCAGCAAGAAGATGGACATGAAGAAAGACGAGCATATGGATATGGACATGGGTGAGCACGCTCACGCAGGAGCCGAGGAATAACAGATGTTTGGAAAACTAACACTCGACGCCGTCCCGTACCATGAACCGATTGTTATGGTTACGGTTGCCGGCATTATCTTAGGCGGTCTGGCCCTTCTGGCTTTGATTACCTATTTTGGAAAATGGAAATACCTATGGACGGAGTGGCTAACTTCGGTTGACCATAAACGTCTGGGTATCATGTATATCATCGTGGCATTTGTCATGCTGCTGCGCGGCTTTGCCGATGCCATCATGATGCGTAGCCAGCAGGCGCTTGCGTCCGCCGGTGAAGCCGGATTCCTGCCACCGCATCACTACGACCAGATCTTCACCGCTCACGGCGTTATCATGATCTTCTTCGTGGCGATGCCGTTCGTGGTAGGTCTGATGAACGTCGTTGTACCGTTGCAAATCGGTGCTCGCGACGTGGCATTCCCATTCCTGAACAACCTGAGCTTCTGGTTCACCGTTGCCGGTGTGGTTCTGATCAACCTGTCGCTGGGTGTGGGCGAATTTGCTCAAACCGGCTGGTTGGCCTATCCACCGCTGTCAGGTAAGGAGTACAGCCCTGGCGTAGGGGTCGATTACTGGATATGGAGTCTACAGATATCCGGCTTAGGTACCTTGCTGACGGGTGTTAACTTCTTTGCCACTATCATCAAAATGCGTGCCCCTGGCATGTCGCTGATGAAAATGCCGGTCTTCACATGGACCGCACTGTGCACCAACGTTCTGATCATTGCTGCCTTCCCGATTTTAACCGTTACCGTTGCTTTACTGACGGCTGACCGCTACCTCGGCACCCATTTCTTCACCAATGATATGGGCGGCAACATGATGATGTACATCAACCTGATTTGGGCCTGGGGCCATCCGGAAGTGTATATCTTGGTTCTGCCTGTCTTCGGTGTGTTCTCCGAAGTAGTGGCAACCTTCTGTAAGAAACGTCTGTTTGGCTACACCTCGCTGGTATGGGCGACCGTGTGTATCACCATTCTGTCGTTCATCGTTTGGCTGCATCACTTCTTCACCATGGGGTCTGGCGCGAACGTCAATGCGTTCTTCGGTATAGCCACGATGATTATCTCGATTCCGACCGGGGTAAAAATCTTCAACTGGCTGTTCACTATGTACCAAGGCCGCATCGTGTTTAACTCTGCGATGCTGTGGACTATCGGCTTCATCATCACCTTTACCGTAGGTGGTATGACCGGCGTTCTGCTGGCTGTTCCTGGTGCAAACTTTGTTCTGCATAACAGCCTGTTCCTGATTGCGCACTTCCATAACGTGATCATCGGCGGTGTGGTATTCGGTTGCTTCGCCGGTATGACTTACTGGTTCCCGAAAGCATTTGGCTTCACGCTAAACGAAACTTGGGGCAAACGCGCATTCTGGTTCTGGATCATCGGCTTCTTCGTTGCCTTCATGCCGCTGTACGGCTTGGGCTTCATGGGCATGACTCGTCGCTTGAGCCAGCAAATTGACCCTGCATTCCATCCTCTGCTGATGGTTGCTGCGGGCGGCGCTGCGCTGATTGCATGTGGTATTGCCTGCCAGCTGATTCAGATTTTCGTGTCTGTTCGCGACCGCGATCAGAACCGCGACCTGACTGGCGATCCATGGGGCGGCCGCACGCTGGAGTGGTCAACGTCTTCTCCACCGCCGTTCTATAACTTCGCTATCGAGCCACAGGTTCACTCGCGTGATGCATTCTGGGAGCTGAAAGAAGAAGGTATCGCTTATAAGAAACCAGAGAAATATGCACCAATTCATATGCCACGTAACACTGGCGCAGGCGTCATCATTGCTGGCTTCAGCCTCGTCTTTGGTTTTGCCATGATTTGGGACATCTGGTGGCTGGCGATTGTCTGCTTCCTGGGCATGATTGCCACGTGGATCGTGCACAGCTTCAACGATGATGTTGATTACTACGTTCAAGTTCCTGAAATTGAACGTATTGAGAACCAACACTTTGAACAAATTAGCAAAGCAGGCGTGAAATATGACAACTGATACTTTACATCATACTCACGGTCAGGAGGCCCATGCGGAGCATGGGCACCACGACGCCGGTGACACGAAAGTGTTCGGCTTCTGGGTCTACCTGATGAGCGACTGTATTTTGTTTGCGAGCTTGTTCGCAACGTATGCAGTCTTGGTCAACGGCACCGCTGACGGCCCATCCGGCAAAGATATTTTTGAACTGCCGTTTGTGTTGGTTGAAACCTTCCTGCTGTTATTTAGCAGCATCACCTATGGCTTCGCCATGCTGGCGATGAACAAAGGTAAAGTAGGCACCGTAAATACATGGTTAGGTTTGACCTTCCTGTTTGGTGCCGGCTTCATCGCGATGGAAATCTACGAATTCCATCACCTGATTGCCGAAGGTTTTGGTCCAGACAAAAGTGCATTCCTGTCTGCCTTCTTTACCTTGGTTGGCACGCACGGTATCCACGTTACCAGCGGCCTGATCTGGATTATCGTGATGATGATTCAGGTAGGCAAAAAAGGCCTGACCGCGCGTAACCGTACTCGCCTGATGTGTCTGAGCCTGTTCTGGCACTTCTTGGACGTGGTGTGGATCTGCGTATTCACCGTAGTTTATCTGATGGGGGCAATGTAATGAGTCACTCACCTACAACGGGTCACCATTCTACAGACAACAACGGTGCTAGCCACGGCAGCGCAAAGTCTTACATGATTGGCTTTATTCTATCTGTCATCCTAACGGTCATTCCGTTCTGGATGGTGATGGAAGGTACCGCTTCGCACCAAACGATTTTGATTACCGTGGTTGCGATGGCCGTGATTCAGATTTTTGTTCATCTGGTGTACTTCCTGCACATGAACACCTCGTCTGAAGAACGTTGGAACCTGATAGCTCTGGCATTTACCGCCTTGATTATCGCCATTGTTGTCGTTGGCTCACTTTGGATTATGTACAACCTCAACATCAATATGATGGTCCACTAAAGAGCTGCCTGTGATGATGAAGCAATACCTGCAAGTAACAAAACCGGGCATTATCTTCGGTAACCTGATTTCGGTTATCGGTGGATTCTTCCTGGCCTCGAAGGGGAGCTTAGATGTTCCCCTGTTCATCGCGACCATGGTAGGCGTGTCGCTGGTTGTCGCCTCGGGCTGTGTATTTAATAACTACATTGACCGAGACATAGATAAAATTATGGAGCGAACCAAAAACCGTGTTTTGGTGAAAGGGTTAATCGCGCCTAAAGTGACATTGACCTACGCTACGCTGTTGGGCCTTGCCGGTGTTGCACTGTTATATGTTGCGGCTAATCCGTTAGCCGCACTGTTGGCAGTGATTGGCTTCATCGTCTACGTTGGCGTTTACAGCCTGTATATGAAGCGTCATTCCGTATACGGCACGCTGATTGGTAGCCTGTCCGGCGCCGCTCCACCGGTTATTGGCTACTGCGCCGTTAGCAATGAGTTCGACGCTGGCGCGCTGATCCTATTGGCTATTTTCAGCCTGTGGCAGATGCCGCACTCCTATGCGATTGCCATCTTCCGCTTCAAGGATTACCAAGCCGCCAATATTCCTGTATTGCCGGTGGTTAAAGGGATTTCGGTAGCCAAAAACCACATCACGCTGTACATCGTCGCGTTTATGGTTGCCACGCTGATGCTGTCTCTAGGCGGGTATGCTGGCTATAAATATCTGGTTGTTGCAGCAGCGGTAAGCGTGTGGTGGTTAGGTATGGCACTTTCTGGCTATAAGAAAGCGGTTGACGATCGCGTATGGGCGCGCAAACTGTTTGTGTTCTCCATCGTGACTATCACTTGCCTGAGCGTCATGATGTCGGTTGACTTCCAGTCTCCGGCAACAGAAAGCCTGCTAACGATGCTGCGTTGATCATTGAGTCTTAATGATTAATCGTGAAAAGCCGGATATCTCATCCGGCTTTCTTTTTTCCCCTCCCCCACTTCGTCCTGAGTCTGTTCAAAACGGGTAAGGTCAAGTAATCTAGCTCGGCTGTAATAACAATAGATACTATTCCTCGGGAATGCTTTCCACCAACTGCCACCAGAGCAGTGCTCATCAGAAAGCACCAATAACAAGAATAATTTCGACGCAGTGAAAACGCTGGGTTGTTCCCGCACTAAAAGAAACTGAGGTTGTAATGAATGATTTTCAGATGACACCAGAGGAACGGAAAGCCACCTGGGGTCTAGGAACCGTATTCTCATTGCGTATGCTTGGGATGTTTATGGTTTTGCCGGTGCTCACCACCTATGGCATGTCTTTGGCGGGCGCTTCCGAAACGTTGATCGGAATTGCAATTGGGATTTATGGCTTAACACAGGCTGTCTTCCAGATCCCATTTGGCCTATTTTCTGATAGAATTGGACGTAAACCGCTCATCGTCGGCGGGCTACTGATATTTGCTCTCGGCAGCGCCATTGCGGCCATAACAGACTCAATATGGGGCGTGATCCTTGGCCGTGCATTACAAGGCTCGGGGGCGATTGCTGCGGCTGTTATGGCGCTGTTGTCCGATTTAACCCGTGAGCAAAATCGCACTAAGGCCATGGCATTTATCGGCGTCAGTTTTGGCGTCACTTTTGCCATTGCAATGGTCGCAGGCCCGATTATTACCCACGCCGTTGGCCTCTCTGGCCTTTTCTGGATGATCGCGCTGTTAGCATTAGGTGGCGTTATCATCACGCTATTTTGCATTCCAACGCCGCGCCATCATGTGCTGAACCGTGAATCCAGCATGGTAAAGGGAAGCTTTAGCAAAGTGCTGGCAAACAGCCGATTGCTTAAGCTTAACTTTGGAATTATGTGCGTACATATTTTACTGATGTCGAGCTTTGTGGCACTACCACCGCTGATGGAAGAAGCCGGTCTAGCACGAGATAATCAGTGGAAAGTCTATTTAGTTACCATGCTGATCGCGTTTGTCTGCGTTATCCCTTTCATCATTTATGCTGAAAAACAACGTCGTATGAAGCAGGTGTTTCAGGTGTGCGTTATTTTAATGCTCGCCGCTGAGGTGATACTTTGGTACGCCGATTTACATTTGTGGGGCATTATCTTTGGCGTCCAAGTCTTCTTTATTGCCTTCAACGTGATGGAGGCATTATTGCCTTCGCTGATCAGCAAAGAATCGCCCGCGGGCTATAAAGGCACGGCAATGGGAATTTATTCCACCAGCCAATTTCTCGGTGTGGCCATCGGCGGGAGCTTAGGCGGATTCTTGTATTCGCATAACGGCGCGGCAACCGTGTTTACCGGGTGCGCAGTGTTAGCCGTGATCTGGCTCGCAGTTAGCATGACGATGAAAGAGCCTCCTTACGTCAGCAGTTTGCGCATCGTCATTCCAGACACAATTCCTGCAACACCAGCATTAGAACTGGCGCTTAAACAGTTGCACGGCGTGGCCGATGTAGTACTGATTCCTGAAGAGAAAACGGCTTATGTGAAGATTGATTCTAAAATCACCAACCGTGGCGATATTGAGCTGTTTGTTGCGGGGCAGACAGTTTAGTTTTGATGTTGTTCTCTTCCATGACCCCCACCCAGCCTCCCCCTTCGCAGGGGGAGGAGCAGATCGAGTATCTGATTCAAAACCAAGCGTTAATCGCGGAAGTTATTAAACTGGAATGGTTGACCCAATTCAGCACCGCGAATAAGCGCCATCACGCCCTGCAAATCATCACGTGATTTACCCGTTACACGCACTTGTTCACCCTGAACCTGCGCCTGCACTTTCAGCTTGCTGTCTTTAATCAGCTTAATGACTTTTTTCGCCATTGCACTATCAATGCCTTTTTTCAGCGTGGCTTCAATGCTGTACGTTTTACCGCTGTGTTCGATCTGCTCTGGGATCTCTAATGCAGCACCATCGATGCCACGCTTCGCCAGTTTTTCGCGCATAATATCCACGAGCTGGTTAACTTGGAAATCAGAGATGCTGGAGATTTTGATACTTTCATTTTTCTCATTTAGCTCAAAGCTGGCTTCAACGTTGCGAAAATCCCAACGAGTTCCTAGCTCACGTGAAGCGTTTTCTACGGCGTTACGAACTTCTTGAATATCAATTTCAGAAACGATATCGAATGAAGGCATGTTAAATCTCCTCTCGGTTGAATGCCGAGCATAATAGCGGCTTCCTCCGGCGATGCAAGATCAGCCACAGTCCTTACACCATAACCGATGCTTCTCACTGCGATCTGCGTCATAAAAGTTTATACTGATTAGATTGAATATTTCTGCTTTGCGCGCAAATCGCCTGATGTATCGGGAAGGAGGCCAAATGAAAATAACAGTTCTTGGTTGCGGGGCGCTAGGGCAGCTATGGTTATCGGCATTAGAACAAGCTGGGCACGATGTTCAAGGCTGGTTACGCGTACCTCAGCCCTATTGTCCGGTTAACATCATCCAACTTAACGGACAGTCATACAATAAAAACCTAGCGGCGAACGACCCTCTACATTTAGCGGAAAGCCAAATCTTATTAGTAACGCTAAAAGCCTGGCAGGTTTACAACGGTCTGGTTCCATTGCTGGCGAAAATTCCGCCTCACTGCCGAATTATCTTGCTACATAATGGGATGGGCAGTCAGGATGAGTTTCCAAACCTGATTGAACAGCCCCTGTTTCAAGGGGTAACCACCCATGCGGCGCGCCGTGATGGCAATACGATTATCCACGTTGCCGCGGGCACAACACATATCGGCCCAACGAATTCAGCGGCTATTGGGCAAAGCAACGTTGCTGAAGTCTTGCATCAGGCGCTTCCTGATGTGGCATGGCATGACAATATCATGCCTGCTATCTGGAAAAAATTAGCCGTTAACTGCGTCATTAATCCATTGTCAGTTATCTATAACTGCCGCAACGGCGATTTGCAAAAATACATGCCACACGTAGAAGCCATTGTAAAAGAAATCTCCGAGGTAATGGAGGCTGAAGGGTATCGAACATCTCCCGAAAGCTTGCTGCATTACGTGACCAACGTGATGTGCATGACCGCCGATAATTACTCTTCTATGTACCAAGACGTGCAGGCTCAGCGACATACTGAAATTGATTACATCACTGGCTATCTGCTCAGGGCAGCACGCAAGCATGGACTTAGCGTCACTGAGAATGCCCATATTTTTGAAACCATTAAACGAAAGGAACAAACCTATGAGCGCATCGGCTCTGGTGTGTCTGGCTCCTGGTAGCGAAGAAACCGAAGCAGTAACGACCATTGATTTGCTTGTTCGCGCGGGCATTAAAGTCACTACGGCAAGTGCCGCCAGCGATGGCGAATTAGTTATAACCTGTTCACGTGGCGTAAAACTGTTAGCGGATAAACCGTTGGTTCAGGTTGCCGATGAGTCTTATGACGTGATTGTTTTGCCCGGTGGAATGCAAGGCGCAGAGTGTTTTCGAGACAGTGAATTGGTCGTAGAGAAAGTGCGCCAAATGCATCTTGAAGGAAAACTGGTCGCCGCAATCTGCGCAGCACCCGCATTAGTCTTAGCTCATCATAATCTATTCCCAATAGGGAATATCACCTGTTTCCCAACACTAAAAGATCAGATCCCCGAGAATCAGTGGATCGACAAACGCGCTTACTTCGATGAACGCGTTAACCTGCTAACCAGCCAAGGACCAGGAACCAGTATCGACTTTGCGCTAAAAATTATCGACGTACTTTTAGGCAAAGAAAAAGCCGCCGAAGTGGCAGCCCAGTTAATTCCCGCATCGGGAATCTATGACTATCAGGAGTGGTAGCACGCAATCCCCACCCCAACCCTCCCCTTCTCAGGGGAGGGAGCCGAACCTAGCTCTACGTTAACTTCAGTGCTCGGTCTGCCCCTCCCCCTGCGAAGGGGGAGGCCGGGAGGGGGTTCAATTACGGGCGATACACCTTAACGTTGTTATACCCCTGCTCTTTCAGATACAACGCCTGCAAACGGCTCATCACACCACGATCGCAGTACAGCACATAGTTGCGATTCTGATCGAGATCGCCAAACTGGGTCGCCAGTTTGTAGAATGGCAGGCTTTTCACCTCTAACCCTTCAATCTTCAGCGGTTTGTCTTCTTGCTCATCGTTAGAACGAATATCTAGAACTACTTCATCACCGCTTAATGCATCAATGGTTTCAACTTCAATAACCTGCTCGCTGGTTTGCTGGGCAATTTCACGGATATCCATGTTTTGCGCTTCGGCCACCACACGTTCAAGAATCTCGAAATCGAAGTTTTCTTCTTCGGCTTCAATCTTGGACTTCACGGCTTTTACGGTTGGGCTTTTTGAAATCACACCGCAGAATTCAGGCATGGTTTTGGCAAAATCTTCAGTCCCAATTTCACGAGCCATATCAATGATATGTTCTTTATCGTGTGAAATCAGCGGGCGCAGGATCAGCGTGTCGGTTACGCCGTCAATCAAACGCAGGTTGGTTAGCGTTTGGCTTGAAACTTGTCCCAGTGCTTCACCGGTGACCAAAGCCTGAACGCCATAACGCTCTGCTACTTTTGACGCTGCGCGCATCATCATACGCTTGAGGATAACACCCATTTGGCCATCATCGACTTTCTCTAAAATCTCACCCACTACCGGGGCAAAATCGATGGCAACAAAGCGCACACGATGAGAGCTGCCAAAACGATTCCACAGATAATGAGCGACTTGTTTGACGCCAATTTCATGCGCGGAACCGCCCAGATTGAAGAAGCAGTAATGTACGCGGCAACCACGACGCATCAGCATATAGCTGGAAACGCCAGAATCGAAGCCACCAGAAATCAGCGACAGCACATCTTCCTGCGTACCGATTGGGTAGCCACCTAAGCCTTCGTAGCGACCTTTAATCAGCAGCAGACGGTCGTCTTCAATTTCTAGATGAACGGTCACCTGAGGATGGGACAGTTTGACCTTAGCACTTTCAATATGCTGATTCAGACCGCCACCGACGTAGCGTTCAACTTCAATCGACGTAAAATCATGTTTACCACGGCGTTTAACACGCACGCAGAAGGTTTTGCCTTCCAGCTTGTCACGGTACATTTCGAGCGTTTGCTCAAAAATGTTGTGCATATCGGTGTAAGGACAGTCATCAACTTCTAAAATGTGATGGATCCCAGGGATTCGCGTTAAAGCGTCACGAACCTGTTCAGTGCGGCTTTCATCTTTAGCGCGAACTTCGATATGATCCCAATGGCGTACGATAGCCACTTCATCAATTTGTTTTTTCAGAACGTTGCGAATGTTCCCGGTCAGGATCTTAATAAAGCGCAAACGCACTGATTGGCTTTTGATAGTAATTTCTGGGAATAATTTAATGATAAACTTCATGATGGCAGTGGCTATTTCGTCGTGATTTACGTTAAAAGGGCTTACACTGCATGCTTAGAAATTGAGGACGCAATGTACAAGGCGCGCAGTATAGCACTAACTTGCTCACTGGCGCACTGAACCTCATCTCACGAGTTTAAAATCCGTAATTTGCCAAGTCCTACAGACTCCGGTAACGTGGCAAAAAATTCTGTCACTCCATCGCAGAACCGCTATTTATTGCAGAACACCATTACAGAACAGCGAAGAAAAGAAGACTATGGCAAAAAAAGCACCCGCCGCGCCTAGCTTTGAACAAGCTCTGAGCGAACTAGAACAGATTGTGACTCATTTAGAATCTGGCGAACTGCCATTAGAAGACGCACTCAATGAGTTCGAACGTGGCGTTCAGCTCGCGCGTCAAGGGCAGCAGACGCTGCAACAGGCTGAACAGCGCGTACAGATCCTACTCAATGACGATAAGGACGCCCCTTTATCCCCTTTTAACGCGGATCAAGAATAAAACATGGTTGTTTTTGAACAGTTACTCAAAACCTATCATCAACGCGCTGATGCCGCGTTAATACACTATATTGACCCACTGCCATTTTCTGATGGGCAGCTGGTTGCTGCGATGCGCTATGGCGCGCTGCTCGGCGGCAAACGTCTTCGTCCTTTCTTGGTGTATGCCACCGGCGAAATGTTCGGCCTTTCATTAGATAATCTAGACGCCCCCGCTGCGGCCGTTGAATGCATTCACGCGTATTCACTGATGCATGACGATTTACCCGCGATGGACGACGATAATCTTCGTCGTGGTCAGCCCACCAGTCATATTAAATTTGGCGAAGCCCACGCGATTTTGGCCGGCGATGCCCTGCAAACGCTGGCGTTCTCCATTCTGGCCGATAGCCCAATGCCTGCGGTTGCCGTTACCGATAGATTGGCAATGCTTAGCGAACTGGCACAGGCCAGCGGCGTGGCAGGCATGTGCGGTGGTCAAGCGTTAGATTTAGAAGCCGAAGGCAAACACGTTGATTTGCAGGCGCTTGAGCAAATTCACAGCCACAAAACGGGTGCATTAATCCGCTGTGCGATTCGAATGGGCGCTTTGGCCGCTGGTGATGCCGGACGCGCTGCGCTACCGTTGTTAGATCGCTATGCTCACGCCATCGGGCTTGCATTCCAAGTACAAGACGACATTTTAGATGTGATCGGCGACAGCGCTAAAACGGGTAAACCTCAGGGTTCAGATCAAGAATTAGAGAAAAGTACTTACCCTGCATTGCTCGGCCTCGAACAGGCCCAAAATAAAGCGCTCGTTCTGTACAAAGATGCAATACATGTTCTTGAAGAGCTTGAGCAACACCACAGCATTGATACTCTGGCATTAAAATCCTTAGCCAGTTTCATCATTGAGCGCGATAATTAAGCCAATAAAAATAGAAACCGCCCTTCGTGCAGGTTAAAACGCCGATGGATTGGAGTCTATACCCTAAATAATCCGAGTTGCAGTCAGGCCAACGCCTTAGACAACGCATGTGCAGCTCGAAATATGCCGGGTATATATTGAAAAATGTAATTCAGACATGAGCCGCTAATGAGTTTTGATATAGCCAAATACCCGACACTCGCACTGGTTGAAGATCCTAACGATCTTCGCCTACTGCCAAAAGAAAGCCTGCCAAAGCTGTGCGACGAACTTCGTCAGTATCTGCTCAATAGCGTTAGCCGCTCTAGCGGACACTTTGCCTCAGGGCTAGGGACCGTAGAACTCACGGTCGCGCTGCACTATATCTATAACACCCCATTCGATTCACTGATTTGGGATGTCGGCCATCAGGCATATCCGCATAAAATCCTGACCGGGCGCCGCGATCGCATTGCCACCATCCGCCAAAAAGGCGGTTTACATCCGTTCCCATGGCGCGATGAAAGTGAGTACGACGTGCTCAGCGTGGGCCACTCTTCGACATCCATCAGTGCTGGATTGGGGATGGCCGTTGCCGCCGAGCGTGAAGGCAAAAACCGTCGTACGGTTTGTGTTATTGGCGATGGCGCTATCACGGCGGGTATGGCTTTTGAAGCCATGAACCACGCAGGTGATATCAAAGCAGACATGCTTGTTATTCTGAATGATAACGAAATGTCGATCTCCGAGAACGTAGGCGCGTTGAATAATCACCTGGCTCAATTGCTCTCAGGCAAACTCTATTCCAGCCTGCGTGAAGGTGGAAAAAAAGTACTCTCAGGCTTGCCGCCAATCAAAGAGCTGGTAAAACGTACCGAAGAACACCTTAAAGGCATGGTTGTTCCTGGAACCTTATTCGAAGAGCTTGGTTTCAACTACATTGGTCCCGTTGATGGGCATGATGTGCAAGGCTTAGCCGCCACGCTGAAAAACATGCGTGATTTAAAAGGCCCACAGCTGCTGCATATTATGACCAAAAAAGGCAAAGGCTATGCTCCTGCCGAAAAGGATCCGATCAGCTGGCACGCGGTACCTAAATTCGATCCAGCCAGCGGCACGTTGCCCAAAAACGCCGGTGGTTTACCCACTTATTCCAAAATATTTGGCGATTGGCTGTGTGAAACAGCGCTCGATGACAGCAAATTGATGGCGGTCACGCCAGCCATGCGCGAAGGGTCTGGCATGGTGCGGTTCTCTAAAGAATATCCGCAGCAATACTTTGACGTTGCTATTGCCGAACAGCACGCAGTGACATTCGCCGCTGGCTTAGCCATTGGTGGCTATAAACCGGTTGTTGCCATTTACTCCACGTTCCTGCAACGTGCCTATGACCAAGTCATTCACGATGTGGCACTGCAAAAACTGCCGGTGATGTTTGCTATCGATCGCAGCGGTATCGTGGGCGCTGACGGGCAAACGCATCAGGGTGCCTTTGATATCTCATTCCTGCGCTGCATCCCTAACATGGTCATCATGACGCCAAGTGATGAAAATGAATGCCGCCAAATGCTGCATACCGGACATCAATATCAGGATGGCCCAACGGCGGTACGCTACCCACGCGGCTCAGGCACCGGCGCAACGTTAGAGCCTTTAGCCTGTCTGCCGATTGGCAAAGGCATTGTTCGTCGTCAGGGTGAGAAAATCGCCATATTAAACTTCGGCACGCTAATGCCAGATGCCTTAGTCGCCGCCGAACAGTTAAATGCCACCGTTGCTGACATGCGCTTTGTTAAGCCACTCGATGAAGCATTAGTGCTAGAACTGGCCGCCACGCACGACGTACTGGTGACGCTAGAGGAAAACGCAATTATGGGCGGTGCTGGCAGCGGCGTGAATGAACTGCTGATGGCGAAGCGCCAAGTCGTTCCTGTGCTTAATCTTGGTTTACCGGATAAATTTATCCCACAGGGGACTCAGGCTGAAGCCTTGCATGAAATCGAGCTAGATTCAGCAGGCATCGTTAGCCAGATCTCGCGCTGGTTACAAGATTAAACTTCTTCCCAAATAACAAAGCTACCAATAACAAAGCTACCTTTCGGTAGCTTTGATTTTTTATGCTTACCAAACAAGCTAAGCCAATATTAAGACTCGCTTGGTGCACGCCAGTCATCGGCACCGGAAGTACCGGAAACGGTATGTTCCCAAGTAATTTTACGATATGCCAAAGACACTTTAACTAACTGCGTGAATTCAGCTTTTACGGCATCTTGGCAGTGTGGCATGTGGCAATCGATATCAACGATAGTGGCGTCATCCAGAATAGTTGAGAAGAAATGCTCTTGTTTCCCCTCAATGGAGGTGCGATACCATTTCAGCTCAACTTTCGGCAACATCTCACCTGAAGCTAATGCGTTATATAACAAAGGCACGGCTTTGTTCAACGCAACGGTGAAACGAAACGGCTTATGAACACGTTGACCAGAAGGCTGACCTGACTGTGGATCGGTTGGCACAGTCACAATGTGTTCAAATTCCTGCACCAGCATTTGATCTTCATGGCCCTGGACGTAAATATTACCCACAGAATCAGAAGTGAATGCGCCAGACGTAATATTTCCCTGAGTTTTACCTTGGATGGCGATATAACATGGAGTAGGCATTGCAATATCCTTATAAATAAATCGAACCGAAGTTAATAGGGGTGTTCCTTAAAAGAAAAAGAGGAGTACGTCTTTTTCTTTCTCCATGCTATCTGTCTCTCTGAGAAATTTGTTGCCAACCATTAAAACGAATGTAAGAAGATATTAATTACATCATTCATAAACTAGAAAAAATTTTCCATCCTGACCAGTTTGATTAAAAAATCCTAATAGACAGATTAATCGGCTACAAAATGAATATTCTAAGTTTTTTTACACTAGAGAAAAAACATCCTCGCCCCAGTAGATGGCATTGCATAACCATAGAATTTTTTCTTTTAAATACAGCGTGCGCTCGCCCTTTGCAGAGCGAGGCTTCATTGAAATAAGGTATTAAGAGACTGCATCCAGAACAACTTTATTTAAGTCAGTCATTCAGATGAGTAAAGATAGCCCACGCAGAAATAACGGTTTCAGGTGTTATGCCTTCGGTGGTGTTCCTTCTTCATTTGCTACAACAACTTCTATCTGGATTAGCGCATCTTTAGGTAACGCGGATACGCCAATAATTCTTCGTGCAGGAATACCACCGGGGAAGAATGTTGTGTAAACGCTATCTACTGCGGAAATATCTGCAATATTTTTAAGGGCGATATTAACTTTAACGACATCTCCCATTGCGTGCTCGATGCTCTCTATAATTGCCTTAATATTTTTAAGGCATTGCACAGCCTGCTCTTTTACACCACCAGAAACCAATTTACCGGTTTTAGGATCGATAGGTAGCTGAGCTGACAAATGATTGTAATGAGAAAAAGCGACGGTCTGTGTAGATAGAGGACATTTTGGCGCATTATCCGTATTGTGTGGTTCTATAATGAGCCCATGTCTGTCTTCAACGGCCTGCGGCGGTGTACCGTCACCGTGTGACACCACGGCTTCTATTTGCACCAAAGCCCCCATAGGTAAGCCTGATGCAACAATCACTGTCCGTGCAGGGACATAATCTATGGTCCGGGCAATCGCCGAATCAGGGAAAAATGTGGCATAAACCTCGTTGACGGCTTCAAGATCCGCAAGGTTGGTCAGGAAAACACTTATCTTCACTATGTCATCAAAGGGCACGTCAATACTCTCGACAATGGCCTTGATATTCTTTAAACACTGCTTAGTTTGTTCTTTTATCCCTCCCTCGACCACTCTGCCGGTTATCGGATTAATAGGTAATTGGGCTGAAAGATTATTATAATGAGAAAAAGCGACAGTTTGTGAAGACAGGGAGCAGATTGGCGCATTTACCGTGTTATTTATAAGTTTTATAAGATCACCAGCTTGTGGTGCATTTGGAATTGTACCTTCACCATTTGAGAGGAGTGCTTCAATTTGCACTAACGCCCCCATAGGCAAAGCATCAGCGGCAACAACCGTTAGCGCGGGAACATAGGTTTGGAAGAATGATTTATAAACTACACCCACGGCGTCAGCATCTTTGATATTCTTAACGAATATAGTGATGCGAACAATATCACTCATGACATGTTCGATGCTTTCTACAACGGCTTTAATATTTTTAAAGCACTGCGCGGCCTGCTCGTTTATACCTCCAGCGACTAATTCGCCTGATTTTGGATCAATAGGTAGCTGAACTGAAAAATTATTATAATGAGAAAATGCGACAGTTTGTGAATAGAGTCCGATATCGCTTGGTGCATTCTGCGTGTTTCTTGCTAAGACCTCATTGTAACCGCTCATAGTAATGTTCACCGTTAAAGATTAGAGTTTAGTGGGTTATGTGGCAAACACAGACTCTACAGCGCTATCGATCATTGCTGCAGTTGTATCCACGTAACAAACATAAAGGCTTCATAAAAAATGAAGCCTTTATTTCAAGCAAAATAAATGCCATACGTTGAAGCTCATGACATTTATTTTTTACTCAGTTTTTCACTTAGCTAATCATTACCGATGAGACAGTATATCTTCATCACCACCCACCCGCATTTTGATGCTTTCCAGTATACATAGGATCAGCTCCTCGCCGCTAATTTTGTCGCGGTATTCAGCAGGTAGATCGCGCGTATCAATTTCGCCGTCAATCATAATCAGCGGTTTTAAGCGGTTGCCCAACTCGGTGCCGCTTGGCAGCCACTGAAACTCACGCCCTGTCGGATTGAGTTTATCGTGGCTGGTATAGAGTTCCCCTTTAATCCCCCCAACAACAACCGTGCTGCTTGGGAAGAAGGTTCTGAGTAATTTACCTTTGGAAGTGCGCTCTTCTAGCACTGATTGTTCATCTTTATTAAGACTTTGAATATCGATGGTGATATAGCTCGAGGTATATTTTCCGCCTGTAATACCGCGCCACGTAATTTCATAGCTGTCCTGTTTCTCAAGGCGTCCCGGATAATATTGATACTCATTGTTAAGACAGTAGCCTTGCTCATAGTGGGGATATGAATGATAGGCTATTTTTTGCACATCCCTTATTTGAGAATCAGTTCTGCTTTTTAACTCCCGGTCAAGTTTCTCGGCTGACTGCGGGCGAGGTATTTCTATTGTTCTCCCTGTTGCAAGGAACCACTCTTTTCGTTCAGGAAGTGATTTTAAATAATACGGGTGAAAGCGATATAAAGAGCTCATCTCAATATCGGGATTTTTTTCTGTATTTGAATACTCCAATATTAGTCTAGGATTGCTCTCCATATTTTTTTGCACAATCCTGCTACCTACATTGAACTCACTATCCTTAGATATTTTCCCATTAACATAATTCGCCCAGTCTTTTTCAATAGTTGGACGAGTAGTTTTTACTGCAGTAACAATTTCTATATCAAAGTTTTCAAATGAATAAACACCGCTATCCATATGCATAAAATTTGGCAATTTAATTTCATAACGACCAAAACAGTGTTTTTGCGTGGGAAGTTGAGTGCTCATAGCAGTATCCTTACGAAGAGAGTGTGGCCCACAGCCGGTTGTTGATAACACCAAAGTGCCAAGTAATAACCACGATAAATGCCGCATAGCTAATTCCTTTTATTTTTTAGGCGCGCTAATTTCAGCGTTATAGGCCCAACTGGCGGTTTGCATGGACTCTATAAGAAGACTGTTCGATACAATTTTATATTACAATCCGACAAATTCATTAGTCATATAGCTATTAAAGAAAAATATACGTTTGAGTCGCTAACGCCATGTATATAAACAATGGCGTTATCTAAAAGCAGACTATTTATCGATGAGACAGTATATCTTCATCACCACCCACCCGCATTTTGATGCTTTCCAGTATCCATAGGATCAGCTCCTCGCCGCTGATTTTGTCGCGGTATTCAGCAGGAAGATCGCGAGTATCAATTCTGCCGTCGATCATAATCAGCGGCTTGAGGCGATTGCCCAGTTCGGTGCCGCTAGGCAGCCACTGAAACTCTCGAGCGGTTGGGTTAAGTTTGTCATGGCTGGTATAGAGTTCCCCTTTAATCCCACCGACAACAACCGTGGTGCTAGGGAAGAAGGTTCTGAGTAATTTGCCTTTAGAAGTGCGGTCTTCTAACACTGATTGTTCATCTTTATTAAGACTTTGAACATCAATAGTTATACGGCTCGCTGTATCGGCATGTCCTGTTGTTCCACGCCATGTGATACCATAACTATCCTACTTCTCAAGACGCCCCGGATAATATTGATACTCGTTGTCAAGACAATAGCCTTGCTCATAGTGCGGGTAGGCATGGTAAGCAATTTTCGCCACATCACGCATTTGTGCATCCATCCGGCGTTTGACTTCAGTATCGAGTTTATCTGAAGGCTGTGGGCGTGGAATTTCAATGGATGCCCCTGTCGCTAGCATCCACTCATTTCGTTCAGGAAAGGCTTTCAAATAAAATGGACTAAACATATAAAACCCATTTAGCATAGTGGAGATATCTTTTGATGTATCAAAATATTCTAATATTACTCTTGGATTAATTTTCATATTCTGATGAACCAATCGACTTCCAGGTCGAGATACTGCGTCCGTTGCAATTTTTCCATTAATATAATTAACCCAGTCTTTTTCAATAGTGGGATAATCAGCTCTTACAGCCCTTACAATTTCAATATTAAAATTTTCAAATGAATAACTTCCACTATTCATATACATAAAGTTAGGCAACTCAATTTCATAACGTCCAAAGCAGTGCTTCTGTGTAGGAAGTTGAGTACTCATAGCAGTATCCTTACGAAGAGAG
Organism: Hafnia sp.; assembly: GCF_036648275.1. Lineage (NCBI taxonomy): Bacteria > Pseudomonadati > Pseudomonadota > Gammaproteobacteria > Enterobacterales > Hafniaceae > Hafnia > Hafnia sp. Next base: position 323,826 of record NZ_JAVXIQ010000002.1, read on the forward strand.
TGTGGCCCACAGCCGGTTGTTGATAACACCAAAGTGCCAAGTAATAACCACGATAAATGCCGCATAGCTAATTCCTTTTATTTTTTAGGCGCGCTAATTTCAGCGTTATAGGCCCAACTGGCGGTTTGCAGCTCCTTATATACCGCTGCGCGGATTTTCTCGTCTTGATACAGACTGTCGTGATATTCACTGCATTCGACTTCCGTAGCCCCTTTCGCCGCCGACAGCGGCAGCTCGCCGTCGCCGATGCTGCTGCCTTTTTGCAATACAAACTCGGTTGGCAACACGCTTAAACTCGCCGTTGCTCCGGTAAGATACATCGTACCCTGCCCGCTATCTGCCAATGAGCTAAACAGTTGCGTACCTAACACGGAGTCAATGCCGTTGAGCAGAAAGCTGGCGTTAGCCACTCGTTGACCAAACTTTTGCCAGCTATCCGGCGTTCCCGGTGGAGTCACGCTCTGTGCCTGCCAAACCGCTTTATCTCGCGACATTGGTTTGCTGTTTTTACCACTCAGTTGCTGAGTTTTATCTAAACCACCAGCGCCCAACATAGAATAAAATGATGAAGCTCTTTTAAAATAATCAGCCACAGATGAAAAATTATGTTTTATAGAAGCTGGATCGCGACAGAGTAACTCCCCATTAATAGTTTGATACCAATGTTTATTGTTCTGATACTCCGAATAAATATCCTCTTCCACAGACATCGCCACGGGAGCTGGCGCTTTTTCGCCCTCCACCAACGAAATGGACGGCGGTTGATAGCAAATCCATCCCTTCTCATAGCTATTATTGGGCAACACTTCTAGCGCGCTTTGGCTATAGCTCAGTACCATGGTAATTTCTGCCGCGTTAGCACCGAGCACTTGATTACTGATATAGGCTAAGGTCTTGTCTTTCGCAGCCTGAGCGGGCTTACTCCAATCCACCGATACCGGCGTTTGCATCCCTGCCCGGAACCAACAATAGATATCTGGCATACCATTTATCGGCAGGCCAACATGCACTGCTTTAAGCAGGCTTTCCTTATTGAAAGGGGGAATAGCCTTTTTGATAACAGCAGTACTGCCACGCGGTGTGCTTTTATCACTGGCTGCTGCCGCCGGGTGATTTTGGCTATCAGCATTATCAAAATTCCCCTTCGAGTTTGAATCCTTCGGAGACGAATTTTCGCCGGAACTACTCCCACCCGACGTCTCCGGTGATAAATCCGCCAGCATCGCTCGCACCACTTGCCCACCCGCCCCGTGCGAAATAATCAGCACCTTTTCAACCGGCTTTTTGGTCATCCACGTACCGTCGCCGCCGTCATCTGAGGTTTTGTACATCGCCATAATCTGTGCAATACGGGTCGTCAGTCGCTGAGCACCGTCGGCACAGCCTTGCATCCAGTTAAACCCCACCACGTGTAAAGGAAACGCGTAGCCTCCCATCACCTTGGCAAAGTTGGCATCCGCTCCCCAAGGCAGGGCCGATTGTTTGCTTGAGTTGCTCGTAGGCTCTGCCGAAGGGGCTGGCGTTGGCGTTGACACGGAGGTGACCGTTTTAGGAGTGGCCGCCGCGGCAGGCTTGGATGCCGGTTTATCGCCGAAATCAAAAAGAGCTTCAATGGCAGCCAACAAGTCTTTAAGCGCTTTTCCCGTTGGCATCACTGGCTGGGGGATATCACCCGGCAAATTCTGCCCCGCAACGCTAACGTCTTTGATATTAAAACGCGCATCCAAATGCCGCTGCAGCGTCATCAAAAATTCACCGTATTGATGCCAGCACACTTCTCCCCATCCCTGCTTAAATCGCTGGTCAATATCCTGCACGCGCACCGAGGTCATGGTGCTGAAATAGAGGGTATCTGCGCTGCCTTTAGTTGCATCTTGGCTGATTTCAAGCAGGCTATCATCGCGGCCAATGACTTTTCTGCTGTCTCCAACCAACATTTCGCGCCGCTTGCTCGCATCGCGAAACATCCATTCCAATACCGAAATGGCTCCCCACACGTTACGCCCAATACGTAATATATCTTCAGTTTTCCCCATCGCCTCGAACACATGAGTGATCTCTTTTTCGATATGGGCAATTTTGGTTTTTATCTCTGCGAGCTGAGCTTTAAGCTTGGTGGTGGTTTCTTTGGTGTCTCCCACCGCATCGGTGCTAGCGCCCTCAAGCCGCTTACTGAGGCTATTAAGGCCGAGTGCCTTGGCAATTTTCTGGCTCATCTGATACAGCGCCATCAACGCACCGTGTAACTTGGTCAATTTTTCCTGCAGCGCCAGCAGCTTTTTGACCAAAGGGGAGGCATTAGCCATCGCTGTTTGTTTGGTGATCATCCCGCTTAAATCAATCGCGGCGGTCCCTAGCGGCGTGTGATAACTGCCCATTCCCGCCATCGGATCCCACACCGTCTTATGATCTCTGGCATTAGATAAACGCGTGCCTAAAATATCCGGCACAAAAATCACCGGAATAACCACTTTCTTACACTGGCATTCGCCGCGACATTCATGATCGCTCATACCGTTACCTCCTTGTCCTGCGGATACATCATTAAGGTTTGATGCTCCAGTGCCTCGTCAATCAAACTGTAACGATGGAGTCGTTGATGTGACCACAAGGGATTAGGATCTGGGCTTATCCAGCGCTGTATTGGGCCAAAGAAATCCGTTAATCGGAGAGGGGCGAGCGTATTAAGCCAATGAGAGAATACGCGCGGATCGTGAAAACGAAACCGACTATTCTGGTCATCGTGTTGTTTGACATAGAGCAGGCCTTGCAGATGGGTAACAAGGTCGTTGGCATCACCGTCTGCGACCAGCCATAAGGTATTAATTGCATAGTTTGGGCGTGATAGCAGGTATTGCACCATGCGTGGTTTAGTCCATGCAGCTATCAGCCACGGGCCATGGCTTTCCAAGGAGCGGTCTGCCGCATTGAACAACGAATAATGGGCCACATCCAAACCGCTAGCAAAACCTTGCGGAGCCGCATCTAATGCGCCGTCAATGATGGCCCACAGCGGCAATCCAGCCTCACACCAGCGATAGATAGCGCTGCGAGTCACATCTAATACCGTTGGTGTCTGTTTAGCCGTATTAAGCTGTTCTAGCTTTGCCATTTGTAGCAACGTGTTTAGCCGTACGCTATCCATCTCCCCTGTATGTAGCACCTCTCGCACATCATCAAGTTGCCAAAATAACTCACCACCTCGGTGTGATATTTCAATCCAAATTGGGAGCCGGTAATCATCCATTACCTTGTAGCGTTGAGCCAAAGTAATAATGCTCTCTAGCCACCTTTCCCCCTCCTCTCCGAGCAATATGGGAGGAATATCCTGTATGGCCATCACCGTACGCAACGCATTCCATATCAGCGTTCTCTCGCGTCCTCTCTGAAGGTTTTCTTGATCCTGCGCATTCAAATACCAGTGTTTCTTTTCCATCACGCTGTCCCTAGCCGATGATTAAACCCGGATCGCCTTGTACGATCACACCGCCGTGCTTTGTTGATGAGCCCATAACGGCTACTGCAATCCCATTTACCGTTAGTAACGGACTGCCAGTAGCGATAACATCAGGGCCGCCGACAACACAGACACATTTGTGACCAACCAGCGCAACCGGTATGCCATTAACCGTGAGTGCAGGATCGCCTTGTATGATTGGCCCGCCGACATGAAAAGGAATCGGACAAACATGTTGATGACCAAGTAGTGCAACGGGTACGCCCATTGTTTTCTCCCTATCACAATGACTGTAAACAAATTGGACAAATTTCTGAAAGCGGATCGCCGTTCATCGCCGTGGCGCTTAGGGCCGACATTGAACTGCTCCCTCCACTGGTAATATGCATAACGGCCTTGATATTGACCAAATTCGACGATAGCGAAATACCTGAGCTATCGATGACAATCTTGCCGCCGGGGCCTTGCAGTACAACGCTTTTTGCCCCCTGCAACACCAAATCATTGGTGTTGATCAGCACCTTTTTATTGGCCAGTAATTCATAGGTTCCCGCTACCGTGTGGTGATGATCGCCCGCAACCTCCTCGGAAAAATCAGCACCCATCTTATCTTTACGCTGATTAAGAACATGAAACAAATACTGATTATCTATTTGTATTTGTTGATTATTCATCACATTTATCATCTGATCGTGATGGATGCGTTCGATATGGTCGTGAGTAACGTCGCTGGTTTTATCGTTACCAATTTCCTCAACCTGATCGTGTTTGATCGTTTTAGAGCGATCTTGCTCTACTACGAGGTATTGGTTGTTTTTAACCTCAGTCTGCTGATCTTTTTGCGCGTGTAGATAAACAAGCTGTTGCCCCTGCTCGTCTTCAAATGAGAGCTCGTTATAACCCGCTCCTTTATGGGTAGCGGTGCGCAGCACGGTGCGTGTTTTATGTATCGGCAGGGCGTGTGGTGGAACATTAACCACGTGGTAAGTGCGACCAGTAATAATCGGCTGGTCGGGGTCACCTTCAAGAAAATCAACAATAACCTCGTGCCCAATACGTGGCACCGCCATGGCACCATAACGACTTCCGGCCCAACCTTGGGCGACACGGATCCAGCAAGAGCTGGTTTCGTTGCCCTTGCCTTCAAGATCCCAAGGAAACTGAACTTTGACTCGCCCGACTTCATCGCAGTAGATTTCTTCATTTTCAGGCCCAACCACCACCGCCATCTGCGGTCCGTCAACACGCGGACGCGCATTGGGTAAAGGCCGCCACGTTTGACCATCGGGAATCATGACCAAGTGGCTTTCCAGAAAAGTCCCCAAGACGCCGGCTTCTTCTTTTTGTGATTGTGGTTGTCGCCCTTCAGTTTGAAGTGAAACAATTTGCCATTTTTGATTGAATGACTCATGCGGGTGAGACGTCATGGCAATGCACTGACCCGCCATCAGAGCAGGACTGTCTGAACGCCCCTGCGCTTGCATCGCGTCTTGACGCAGCGCATCTAGACGATATCCAGTGTAAGCCTGACCATTGAAATCCGTTTTATATCGCCCAGGAAAATCATAATGCAGCGCTTCACTCCGCTGATGATCGCCCCGACTATGTTCTTGATAGAGCATTTCCCAAGCCGGATTTTTGAAGGTGTAATCCTTAAGCAATACCTGCGCTGCACGCACGTTTTCTTCATAGCTAAAACGCTGAATACTTGCGCCCTCATTCAATCCCCGCTGATGTGGATTATAGGGAAGCATTTCTCCCATCGGTAAAAAGGCACAATCATCAACAAATACAATTTCCTGTTTATTATTTTCAAAACGAAAATACCAAGAAATACCTTCTTCAGCGGCTAATCGTTCAATAAATGCCAGCGTTGACTCACGGTACTGTACGCAATATTCACGCATTGGATGTTCATAACGAAGCTGGAAACTAAACTGGATGACATTAGCCTTGCGCAATAGTGTAGTAATAATCTGTTGTGGCGTTTGCTGCTGAAAAATACGCGACGAATGCTCTAACGACAGCATCCATATCGCAGGCCGTAATGTGACGCTATATCGCGTGCGCTCATTGCCCGTATCGCTGTGGGAAAAGCGACTAATCACCCCATTTATCCGCCGCTGAAGCACGCCGTTGAACCAAATTTGTAGCTCAGCGGTATTATCTAGCATTCGACCAAAACTGATTTCCTACAATATGCTCGACAGCTCAACCGATAATGAATAAACCTGAGAAAGCCCTTCGTTAAGGGCAAAGCTGACTACGTTAAATGTGTGCTCAGGCAATGATTGAGTGGTGAAGGTGAACTGTAATCCCGTGTTATCAGACATATCACCTCCTAGCCTCTGGCTTTAGCCAAGGCGACGAATGCAGCGATATGCTGGTTAGCTGCCAGCGATTGGCAGGTGCCGGAAACATCAACGCCGTCAACGGTTATACTCTGCTCAACCTTTTGTCCCATCTGATCGAGCTTGGCATTATACATCCCCGTAGATTCACCGTTCGGGTAGTATTCGCGGCTATCCCATCCCATATCCATGGCGGTAACAATAGCAATCATGCTCAGGGATTTATTAGCGGGTATATCTGTCACGCCACAGTGATCGCGCAGAAAAGCGGCACTACCGATTAAATCGGCCAATCCATTCATTTGTTCTTGCACGGATGGCGTTGTACCGCTCTCCGCTTGGCTAGCGCTGGCTAAAATAGCCAAACTCAGTGCACCTATTTTTATCCATGTATTCTTTTTCATTAACTCGTCCTCGTTAATAAATATGCTATGTGACATTATTTAAAACTCTATTCTTGGAGTTCTCTTTCTTTTACCGCTTGTAATAATAAATAACGCGCCTGTAGTCCCTTCAGTTGGTCATCAATTTGATGCAACTGGGCAGGAGAAGGTTTAATGCCTTGCTGATTTTGCTGTTCTATTTGCGTGAGTAAATAGGCAATCGGTGGAGAGGCGCTTAATTGACTTTGAATATTATATAGCCCTGTTTTAAGGCTAGAGATCGTCATATAACCGCGGTGTAGCTTCTCTGATTCTAAGAGCTCATTAAGCAAGGCTTGTACGGCCTGCTGTGTCGAGAGATAACCCGTATCTTTGGCTACTGCCGATAAGTTATCTAACTGCTGTCGCCATTGAGTAGAAACGCTGTTTTGTGGATAAACTTTTTGTAGCAATTGACTTATCTCTTGTCCACGCTGTAAGTCACTCACCGGAGAGGCTTGAGCGATATCCATTAATTTTTGCTGGTAAACACGAAGAATCTTTTGTTCTTGCTGCTGCAATTCAGCGTTATATGTCATAGCCTGATTAATTGGCATAAGCTCAGGCTCTGGCTGTGCGGCCGCTAAAAAATGCGCTACCGGCGCTTCCGGCTCCCACATGTGATACGCCAATACGCTCCCAAGCGTTAGCACACACCCCGCCACCGCGCCGGATAGCACCGGGATCCAGGGGAAACGCTTTTTGGTTTTCAGAGCATGAATCGAAGTGAAGACTTGTTGGGTATCTGCCGCGGTCGGTATCGAGGAGGAAAAAGAGGAGCTGGTTGAGGCTTCTTGCTGAGGCAGGTAAACCAGCGGCAATACAACGGGGGGTTCATTGGAATACGTACTCGCTGCCGCTTTACTTTCTTTAACACACTCTTGCAAAAAATAGAGCAAACTATTGATCAACATAACGTTGATCTCTTTGTGTTGTTGTAATTTATCGCTCACGCGTTTAAGCGCATATTCGGCTCGAAATACATCTTGCATCGTTTCCGGTGAACGAACGAGCTGCCGCACCAGTGCGCCCACTCGGGCAGCAAACCAATCAAGCATCTCATTACGTGCTCTCATCGCGCTCGTGCTTGGCCAGAAAGTATCCCACTGAGACACAATAAGAACCGCCATCAGCTCACACCCTTCGGCAAACCCATTCCATCCATTTAAACGCGTTCGAGCCATCGAGTAATAAACCACGCTTTGTAAATCAACGCCGTTCTTAGTAAATAGAGCAACCCCAAGCCGTTGCACTAAACTCCAATCAACCGGAGGATGCAAAGGGTGGGTCATTTTATTAATCTCACCTCGGATGCGCTCAAATTCATCAAAATCGCGTGGATCTTTCCCTGTTGCTACTTGTTGATAATCGATATTAGCCATATACGTAGCATCAGTGCCGCCGATACATCACCAACGACACTGATATTCTCCTCATCAGTAAAGTTGGTCAGTCAGGGTAAACTGACTGAATAAGCCACCAGCAAACGGATTGTTTGATGCATCCATAAATACGCGGTAGGTCATCGTGCCGCTATCTACAGAGAAACGGACATCAAAACTGCTATCCTGCACGTTGGTCAGTTCACCTTTATCCCACAAACGGAACATCGCCCATGGCCCAACATAACCCATGCTGCGCGGAGATCCTCCACTGATGTCAGGCACCAGCGTTAACTTACTTTCATTTCCCGCACGCATAGTATTTGGCCAAACCAAATGCGCCGTATGGCTATTTCCTTGGGTGTAGTCCAGCAGTTGTCCGTCCAGATTTAGCACCGCACGACGTTTGTTTGAACTCAAATCAACCGGAGCAACGGCAAACTGGATACCAAAACCATTTTGTGCAGAGAAGAAGGTTGAGCGAATTTTTTCACCCTGTTCTAACGCCGTTAATATTTCAGGGCGAATAAGGCTATTACCGTCGCGATCCAAAGAACCGCTGTCTTCAATAAATACTTTAAGGTTGTTTTTATAGAAACTATCTAAAGTCCCATTTGGCGCAAAGAAACGCTCCATATCGCTCAATGCAACTTCTTTAGTTGCTTTAGGATCGAACGGATAACGGTCGGCCATTTGCGTTGTGAATGGCGTGACAACAGTTTTAGACCATTCGGCCTCGAGCGATTTTAAAGCCAACGCGGTTACGGTATTCCAACTGTTTTCTGCCAGTTGCTCGACCCAGCGCCCAAGTGGATCAGACAAATTCTTAGAGAGTTGTTGAGCGGTAAAGAAGGCATCAGCATTATTCTGCTGCAACCTCATCTGCACCAGAAGCAACGCTGCTTTACCCGGTTCTGGGGCATTACTGATTCGATGCAGCTCATTGCTCATTTCATTGAGCGCTTTGTAAGCCTGCTGGACTTGACCGTTTTGATCATCCCCATTTTCGACCAATGCATTTTGCTCGGAGAACGAACGGCTAATACGATTGAGTAGCAGGTACTCTGGCTGATTGTCGAGCTGATTAAGCGATTCTTTTTGGGCTGAATTCAGAACTTTACTCGCAACAGAGTTGTCTTTTTGCCCTTTGGCTACCACCACTGACGGTGTTTTGACTTCGCTCGATAGCGCAGCCACTAAATGAGGCTGAGTATTATCACCAAGCAAAACAAGCGTGCGCCAGAGCGGTTGACCGTTGTTGAGTACCGCATCTAACGCATCTGAAGCCTGCTCAACATCATCAAAAGGCCTAATACTCAGATTATTGACCGCATTACGCCAGGTGCTAGTGTAATCACCGACATAACGCTCTGTGATTTGACGTTCTATCTCGGCCTTATCGGCATCGCTATAATCGACGTTGTCGGTTAAGCCCAAGACCCACGAATCAAGCGCCGTAATAGAAACCAGCTTATCAGTTTGTTTTACAAAGAAACGGCTAAGACCATAACGAGACCAGAACTGAGGTACTTTAAGAAGATCTTCGTTGTCAGCAACGAAAACAGTATCAAACTGAGCGCCAATTTCCGTGCGTAAATCCATATCCTGAGGGAGCTGAGTTTTCGCCTTAATAATGAGGTTTTGGTAAACACGTTGGTACAGAGGTAATTTGCTTAATTCAATCTGAGCAGAACGAATTGAAGAAGCAAATGGCTCATACATTTTGATAGCTTCTGCATTTGATTGGCTGCGATCCTGAGCCCAATCCGTATGCTGCAATGCATAATCAAGATGCGTCATCAGGCGCTCTTGTACATCACGCTGACCGGTATATGCAGTTTGCCAACGCGCACGCATATAATCTTCCACTAGCGGGATATTACGGCCACTCTTATCATCAATCATGCGCATAATACGCAGCAGAGCGAGCTTCTCTTCGCTATTTGCCGGAGCGCTATCAAGATGCTGTTGGAGGTCTTTCATCAGCACGGGCAAGAAGCGCGATTCAAGCAATCGTAAATAAGTTTTCTCTACTAATTGGCCAATTTTAGCCCCTTGATATAACCCCATATCTGACATGAACTGATTTTTCTCACGATAGTCACCGTAAGACATCGTCGCATCACGAATAAGATCCATATGAGGTAACCAATCGGCGCCCAGTGGCAGTTTGCTCACCGGTTCACCTAGCTTCTGAAATTCACTTACCTTATTGAGCGCAACTTCTCCAGCATGATAGTTTTTCAAATAATAATAATACCAGCCACTCAGTAGCAGCAGAGCAAAGCCACCTGAAATCACGGCAATAAGCGTCAGGTTATGACGCCGAATTTTAACATGCTCATGATTCTCCCCCGCTAAATTAGGCTCAGAAAAAAGAACCTGATTAAAGAGTTGAGGTATGAAATAGCTGCGCTGATTATCTTGGTTTGCCCACACGTTTTTATGGCTAACATGGAGCTTATAATGACGGCATACCGCGTCACTGAAAAAATCGCTGCGTCTGTTTTGCTGCAAGCTAGAGGTAAAATAACAGCCACGTATAAGCATTTGCCGGCCAGGGTCACGATTATAATGTCGTTTTAATCCTGTAATTAGCTCTTCAACAACCAGTTTCACGCCCGCAATTTGCCCCACAAAATTGAATAGTGCAGAACGAAGGTCGAGCGACGTACGATGCACCATTTGATCCGGCATCAGATTATTAAAGTTTTCCTGCCACTCTCCCCAAAATTGAGTCAGTTCCTTGCGCCACGAATCATCATCAACCGTGTCTAATGCAAACGTGATCCCCAATGTCTCATCAAGTCGTGAACGCTCAAGAACAGGATAAATTGTCTCAAAACCGGTCATAACATCTAACTTAGTGAAAACTAAATAGACCGGTATACGGCAAGCAAAACGATCGCTCATTTCCAGAATATAAGCCTGCCATTTCTGGGACCATTCACGTCGCGCTTCTGCCGTCATCTCCATAATCTCTTGGATATTAATGGTCAAAATCGCCCCATTGAGAGGCTGGCGCTGGCGCACTTTCATTAACCAGTCTTGCAAGTTCAAACGTAATGCATGCCCTCGAGTAATTTCATTATTTTTTTCATCGGAACTATTCTGGCCAAAAAACTCACCCGGAGGATCTATTATTACGGCCTGCTGTGTTAGCCAAAGTTGTAATGTTTTTACGCCGGAGCCTTCTTTATTCGCAATAGTGGGTGTATCAGCGGTGCCAATGGGAATAATTTGATTAGACTTTTGAATCAGGCTCGTTTTCCCACTTAAACTTTCCCCCATCACGATATACCAAGGACGTGCATACATTGCATTTCTACGATGACTTCGCTGCTGGTATTGCGCTAACCATGTTTGCAAATATCCAGATTGTTGTTCCATGCTGTTTTTATAGGGTTCGGATTCATCCTGCTGATGAATAGAGACCGTTTTGGAAATTTGCGAATAGAGATAAACAAGAATAACCACCAGCGCGAGCAACAACATACTTAATGTCGCAACGACTTGGCGGCTTGGCGTGCTAAGCGGGGATATATCGCCGATATGCCACCGAGGCCCCCACCACCAGATACTAAATAGACCAATAATCCATAATACCCAGAGAATCGTTAATGAAAACGTAGGGCGTGGTAACGAAAAAGGAATCCGAAAACGCAATAAATTACGTAAATAACGCACCGGTGTTAGCACGTTAGAGGCAAATGAGGAAATAGACGAGATAATTGAAAGAACATTCATGATACTGACTCCTCAGCGGTAACAACAGTGCGCTCAGCAACGTGTTCTTCTAGCTGTGACAGCAATGAAGGCTCCCACTCCGCAAGGGTCACACCATGGCTATTACGCCATAAATTCTCAAAATGTTGGTTGGATAATGTCGTCATCCCTGCTTCCATAAGCAGTTGTGCAATTGTCAGTTGGTTATAAAACTGCTCACGAGGTTCCTGTTCACGCGATTGTTGATTTTCTAATTGTTTTAAGGCCGCACTTAAGCCATTTTCACGATATTGCGCCCAAACATTTTCATAAGAGCCCGCTGAAATCTCAGTATTTTTCTGTTTTTCCTCAAGCCACTGACGCGTGTCATCACCAATAAACGGCGTTCCATCACTAAATGTCATGGCGTTCAGCGCAGGTATTTTTTCGAGCAACCGTTGTACCGACTGCCTTATTGATTCAGCAACGACGCTATACCCTAGTTGGCGAGCAATCTGCGCCGAAAGAAAATGCCCATCAAACCAATATGGAGCCAGCGTGATACTCGTTTCTATCTGCTGCCAAAGAGGCAATCCAGCATTCACTAGCGCAGTTCGATAATCAGCAACACGGTCGTGAGAAACAGCGGCAAGCTGAGTAATCCGCCCATCCTTACACAGCGGGGCGGTCTTTAAGGTGTACCAGATTGCATGTCGGCGTAGGCTATAACCGACGGGATCATCAGGCTGGTTTTCACAAAGCAGTTCGGCGACTTTCAACAATGTTTGTTTCCAAACTCGATCTGAATCGTGCTGAATTTCGACTTTAGGCATCAGTGAGGTAGCAGCATTTTGGACTGTATAAGACGCAGCGCTGCTGTTACTTTGGCTTTGCGGTGCTGGCATATCGGCCTTCTCTGCCACAACCTGTCCAAACTGAGGTATGAGATGATCGACCTCATTTGCTAATGCAGGGTCTGTCGACTCAAATAGCTTTTGCAGTTGAAGTAAGCCATTACGTACCAGCTCACGAGAATGGGCATCAGCCTGCTGACAGAAATGCCCAGCACTGCTCGCAAAGCGCTTAATAACCTGTAGTAATAGGCGATGGCGTAATTTGCTATCTTGAGGCCATGCTTGCGACCCCAAATGACTGACATAATCAACGAGCAAGGTAGAAGCGAGGGCAATGTTTGATGGTTCACCACCATGCTGCAACGTCCGTAGTAAATGAACCATGATCCGCATGTCTTTACATTCCGACTCCAGCAAGCGCAAACATCCATTTTGCAGCGCTGCAATATCTACCTGCTCATGCGACAATGATCCAAGCTTAGCTATCTCAGTATCAATAAACTCCCATTCAGGAAAATCATCAGGGATCCGAGCAACGATATTTGCTTCTGGTAATAACGCCAAAACCCGCTGACGCCATGGATGCTCCATCAATACCGTATTTTCAATTGTGGTCATTTTTATTACATATCCCTGTAGTTACCGGCTTATCCTGCCAGTATTTTGTTATTACCAGTGACACGCCTTACGTAGCGGCTGTAGCGTTGTTTGGAGATTATTGAGTTGAAAGGTGAGCCCGTTTAGCGCCTTGTTATCCGCAATGATAGTGAGCGTTGTGCTACCCAATAACTGCTGAATTTCGGCTATGCCACTAAGTCCACGGCTAGATTCGAGACGATAGCCACTCGAGCGCCAAAACCAGCGGGTATCAATGTCATTCTTACTGGTTCTTAGTGTTAAAGGACTTTCTCCATCGCCTAATGGCTGGCTAAATACCAGCTGCATTCGAGTAATATTCTCTACGCAGCTTATGGCTAAAATAGCGGGCACCGTGCTTCCCTCTTGGCTCGGAGTTGTCATCATTAAAACGGGCTCGCCACTGGTATTATTGAACTCACGCAATAGCAAGGTAGGGGCATCTACAGAGCGTTGATGTTCTTGAGTCATCACCAACTGCCATGTTTCATCAGGCTTATCTGTTTTCGTTTTACCAAGGGGTATACCTACATTCTGCATTTTGGGATGCCATGCTTGGTCATAACACTGCAAACGTGGCAACGGGAAAGGCTCATTACGGCACGCTTCCATTGCTCGCTGCACATCCGCTGATAGTGATGCGTTGGCATCTGGCTTTTTAGGTTTTTCCGCAGCAAAAACCAAACACGGAATGAGTGCAATAAAAAGCAGGCCTCTTCTTAGTTTTATTGTCATTTGGATAGCCCTAATTTCTTACATTTCATATCTAATGAACGGCGGGAAATTGCCAAACTATTAGCAACCCTCTCTTTATTTGAGTTTTTTCTAATAAGTCGATGACTAATCACGGCCTTTTCAAAAACAGAAATCACCTCTTTCAAAGTGCCAGATTGTGTGTAATCAGGCATGGCAATAGGCTCTGTGCTCAGGCTATGAGTTAATCGTTCTGCGAGGATTTCGTGAACTGCTGATAATTCCGCATCCGAATATTCGAGTATCAGAATTTCGAGCAATGTTTTCAGCTCTAAGATATTGCCAGGAAAGTGATAACCATGAAGAGGTGCAAGCCATTCGTTAGGGATAACAAACACCGGTCTATGATGCTGCTGACAAAGCTCTGAAATAATATTTGGTACCAGAAGTTCGAGATCTTCACGCCAACAACGTAGCGGTTGCAGCATCAGCGGGTAGTGATTAAGTCGTAAATATAAAGAGTGAAAAGATGGAACCGTTGCTGCCAGAGCTGATAAGGATTGGCAACTCGTAGTTAGCATGCGAAATTGGCTTACAGCGAAATTATATTTTTGGCTTGAATGCACCTCCCCACAATCAAGAGCATGCTGTAATCGGCCATACCAACAAGGCGCAAGTTGATCAATATTCTCCAGTAGTAATGTTCCGTTGTTTGCCTCTATCAAAGCACTTTCACTAACATTATCTGCACCAAAAAGGCGCCTACCCTGTTGCTGTACATCTAAGCTATTGCAATCGACAATAACCAAAGCGCCTTTCCGCCCAGATAACGTGTGTAGCAAAACCGCCAGCCTGCTTTTACCACTGCCACTTTCGCCTTCAATACTGATAGGAGCTTCATGCGTTATAGCCACCTGGATTTTTTTGCGTAATTGGCAAACATAAGAACTTCTGCCGACGAATGCTTTGTGCACCACATGCGACATATTGTTTTTTTCTACCTGTTGAACATATGAAGTTTCATAACGGACATTATTTTTTGAGACTAAATCAGCGTTTTTTTTTAAATTCTTAACTTGTAATAAGTACACCTGTAATAAATAGAGAAACGCATGCTCTGGCTGCATTAACGTATTAAGAACCTTAGGCATATCGAAAATAGCAAATACCCCTACGAGCCTCTGCTGATTATCAAAGAAAGGCTGAACGGATAAGCCACACTCTTTCCCCATATTTTGTACTAGCGCTCTAAACTCAGGATGCTCAATACGCACTCCATAGTTTAACGTTGACCAGACAGCTGACTTTCCCGTACGCATTACTTGAGCGAATGGATGACTAAAATCGTCAAACTGCAACGTTAATATCGATTCACCTTTTCCATTTGAATAGCACGCAAGATCTTGCTTACTCGGCGATATATATCCCACAATTAAATATGCCTCAGGCGCCCATTGCAAAATACATTCGCAAAGCGCCTGTCCTAACGTTTCTAAACATTCACATGACAACAGTGCCAACGTGGCCTGCTGCACTGAAAGATTCATCAGCTATCTACCTCAATGCTGAACTCTCCGCTTTTCACACCGAAATGAATTTTCGTTATAGCTTCACCGGAGGCCAGGCGCTGCAATAAAACTAGCGATACAGGAGGTAATAACACGCCGTCAATGACCGATTCCAACATACGAGCGCCATTCTCTTTGCGGTGAGCACGTTGCAATATTTCCTCATGTACCTCCTCGTCAATGACAACTTCTGCATGAAAACGCTCTGCCAACGTTTTATTCAGATGAGCCAATTTATTTGCAACAATTTCCCTGAGGACGTCAGGAGACAATGGTAGATATGGGATCACTTCCATGCGTGCCAATAATGCAGGTTTAAAAAATGCAGCGAGTTCAGGATAAAGGGCATCTTGAATCTCTTCAGGTCGATGGTGCAATTCATCGATAACCTGATATCCCAAGTTTGAGGTCAGGAAAAAGACGATATTTTTGCAATCAATAATTCGACCTTCACCATCAGCAAGCTCCCCTTTATCAAAGGCTTGATAGAAAAGATTCAGAACATCAGGGTGTGCTTTTTCAACCTCGTCCAGTAATACAACTGAGTATGGCTTTTGGCGAATAGCCTCTGTGAGAATACCGCCTTCTCCATAGCCAACATAGCCTGGAGGTGAGCCAATAAGCCGAGAGACGGTATGCTTTTCCTGAAACTCCGACATATTAATACTGGTTAACCAAGCTCGCCCGCCGAACAGCAGATCGGCAATGCGTAAAACGGTTTCCGTCTTGCCTACGCCACTTGGCCCTACCAGCAAGAATGCGCCTAGAGGCCGTCCCGTTTTACGTAAATCTGCACGCGCGGTTAATAAGTGACGATGCAAATGACTTAGGGCTAAACTTTGCCCTTTGATATCTTCCCCCAAAAAGTCAGGTAGCTCAGTAATAACCTTAAGCTCACTGCGCGAGATTTGATTTAGGGGAACACCAGTCCATTCGGCAATAACAGAGGCGATAAGAAGCCGGTCAACATGAGGAGAAACGCTGACGTTTTGCGACTGCAATTCAGCTAATTCATGCTCAAGCCTGACTAGGTTTTCAGCCAACTGCGGCGTGCTTTCACCCGCTAAAATAGCTTGTCGTTGTTGAATAATATCAATGACCAACGCTTGCTGTTTTTGCCAAGCCGCATGCTGTTCATCAAGTTCATTTTTTAATACCTGCTGAAGTTGATAAAGATCGCTCAATCGACTGGAATGATCGTTTAATCCAATACGCTGTTCACGCTCAATATTGGAGATTTCAAGCTGGCATTCACATAGCTGTGTTTGCAACGCGCTTATATTGCGAGGTGGCGTTGTCATATTTATTGCACACCGTGCACAGGCTGTATCTAATACATCTATCGCTTTATCGGGTAACTGGCGCCCCGATAGATAACGGGCACTGAGCTGAGCTGCAGCCTGAATAGCATCTTCATTGATCAGGACACCATGAGCCTCTTCATAGTGAGACTGTAAACCTCGCAGAATAATCGTTGCTTGCTCAATTGAAGGCTCTTTAACCTGCACGACTTGGAAACGTCTTGATAACGCAGCGTCTTTTTCAATATATTTTTTATATTCATGCCACGTTGTCGCCGCTATCGTTTTAAGCTCGCCGCGCGCCAATGCTGGTTTAAGTAAGTTTGATACATCTAACCCACCTTGTTGGTTTCCAGCGCCTATTAATGTATGAGCCTCATCAATAAATAAAATAATAGAATGTTCAGCTTCTAGGACCTCTTGCATAAGCCCTTTGAAACGTTTTTCAAATTCACCTTTTACCGATGCCCCTGCCTGCATTGCACCGAGGTCTAAACTCAGCAGCTCACTGCCTTGTATTTTTTCAGGCACCTGATTTGCAATAATGCGCAATGCCAGCCCTTCAATGAGTGCGCTTTTCCCTACCCCAGCCTCACCCACCACGATAGGGTTGTTTTTCCTCCGGCGGCACAAAATATCGATCATTAAATCAATTTCAGCATCACGACATAACACAGGGTCCAACTTTCCTGTACGAGCCTGTTCAGTCACATTCAAGGTAAAGCGTGATAAAAGCGAGCCGTCTGGGCTCCCATTTTTCACAGATGATGGCGTTGATTCTTCCTGAGTTTTAACCATCGGCATCTCTGCCGAGTCTTGAGTTAATGCAATAAAATCCTTCGCAATTTGCTCTCGATTTAATTCATCCAAACGATAGCTAATTTCAATCGGTAAATAACGGTGACGATGGTGCAATAATCCAAGAAGTAGCACGCCACTACGCAAGTTTTCATGCTTTAGCTCGATAGAAGCAAGGAGCCAGCTATCTTGTAGCCACTCGACAAGCAAAGGCGAAAAACTCGGATAACTTTGTGGGTATGGTGAATGGTCGACCGGCTGATTTAACAAGCTTTGCCTTAAGGAATCTATGTTTACGCCGAGTTGACCAAATATCAGCCACAGATCACACAGAGGCGTATCTAGCAGCTGATATAAAAAATGCCCTACCGTAATTTCCGTAGCCTGCTGGTTTAAACTCGAAGCCGCAGCATTTTCTAAAGCATTGCGAGCTACCGGGTTAAGGCGCTCAACTAAGGCAGGAAGATCGATTCTAATCACGTATTTCTCCTTGTGAAAATACGGGGTAAGCGGGATATACACGCTTCTCCTCATCCATGAACAATTTATGGCAACAAATCATTTAACCGAGTAATAATGTCTTGAGTCTGATTGTGTAAGCCCCACGCAAAAACCCCGTAGCCAAATAAGGCCATTGTCACCAGCCCCCAGAAAACTTTTTTCCCGGTTAAATATCGATTCAAGCGATATCGAGATTCACCGTTGGATTTCCCAAAATGCACTACGGTAGCATTCAGGATCTCCGAGCCTCGCGTTGGGTCAATTTTATTTAACACCTGTAGCTTTTGGTGGATATTGCGCAGAATCTTTTCTCTATCTTCTTGATATTGCATTGTCATCCGATAGCGCCCTTGGAAACCCAAGCACAAACATAAATGTATAAACGCTAACAAATCACGATACCGAGACGGTTCAAGAAGCAGCCGATCTATCAATTGAAAACACTTCTCCCCTCCCCAAGTCTCGCTGTGAAAACGGACTAATAATGTATGTTGCGCCCAACCATCAACCCCCCACGGTCTAGCCATCACCATTTCGTCGATGAAAGTGCAAAAAAAGTAACTCCAAGACAGCAAAATACCTGGCTCATAGTTTTCAACCTCAAGCCTCTGGAGCGTATTTCTAATTTCTTGCTCCACTTGAGCAATCAAAGGAGGGATCAACGGCGGTTCATTCAATGACTTAATCCGATTAATAAGACCCAGTAGCGGCGCAGAGGCTTCAATCAGTGGGTTTCGATGCACGAGACAAGAAAGTGCATCGTCGCTGGTCGCATGCTCTAAACCAGCCGCTCCCACAACAAACTCAGCGCTATTTTTCCCCGCTTTGTCGCTATTAACGATATCCATTGATGTCATCTCCTAATCGCCCAGAACTGCATATCAATGTTTGGGAATTTCCCTCCGATATGAAATGCAAACCCACTATCTTTAGTCAGTTCAGGCCAATGAGGACTCTGACGATCGAGAGAAAAATAGATATAACCGCTGTGGTAAGGAAGCTGTCTTGGCGTTGAGGTAAGTAGACGAAGTTGGATACCTTGGGTATGTGAGCTAACCAGTTGCATAATTTTCTCTGGCGTGGCCACTTTACTTTGTTGCACAAACTGTTTGCTCAATATGTCTAACGGCATGTTGGCACGAATGGCTAATACAAACTCAGCCTCTTGCAACAATTCAACTTGACCGACTACCGCAACCAGCACACCAAAGCGCTGCTCGCGCAGTTGCAATGACACCGCTCGCGGCGAAAGTACGGTGCTCAATGCTTGGCGGAGCGCTAACATCAGCGGTGTATAGCTAAGTTGTAAATTGTCATGCCGATAAACAGGCGTATCTATGGGTAATCGAGAAGCATCAGTAAATGTCATCATCTCGCCACAAAGACCGATCAATTCATGAAATAAGGGCTCAGGGTGAAGCGTTGCCCGACGCGTTAAATGCTGCAACCGCGGTTGAACTCTATTTAGCATTTGCAGCAGCATAAATTCGGCAACGTCAGCAACGCCTTGTTGATTAGGTGAGCCAATTCGCTCAGCTAAGTTTTTGGCTCTTTCTGTTATTAACCCGCTAATTTCTGATAAGAAACTTTTTAATCGTGGTGTCGCACTAATAGAAAGACACGTTGGAATAAATTCACTATCCAGCAGAATGCTGCCATCGGGACGTTTATCCGCAATTTTTGCAATTGGCAACGCCGCATAGGTACTTCTATCTTGGCTCTCCAGCATAAGGCGTAAGTTCACTTTTGCCAGCGGGAGTTCGGTTATATCAGCACTCAGCGAATAGAGATCGCGTACATCTTCTTGGTGTGATTGATAACGAGAGTGGTTTGGCCCAGAATGATTCTGCAGATTAACTTCTGCAACATGGTCGTTCGCCAATGCTTGCACTAAATAAACAGTTTGTCCGACTAAACTGGCATCATTAATTTCGAGCGGCAGAGGCATCACATCGTCATAGGGTAGACTAAAAACACTACCATCTGGCATAACACCGGAGGCACTACTCAGTGTAATTCGGCCAAAGCTGAGATGATCATCATTGATTTTCAATTCGGTAACACCCGAGAAGTGCTCGCCTAAAGCAGAAAATCGGCTGTATAATAGATAATCAATATGACGTTGTTGCTGTTGGAAATGCTGCGGCTTAATAAATAAGCCCTCACTCCAAATAATACGATTACGTGTCAACATAATTAATCCTCGCTTTCCTTGCGTACATCAATATCTGCCTTGCGCAAATGCACTAGCACTTGGTATTTGTGTCCGATGGGAGCTAGTTTTAATACTTTCTTCCACTGAGCGCCATTTGGCTTACTGTAATAAGCAGCCACACCGATGTAGTGAACTTTGCTATCAAGCTCAGTAGGATAAATATATTTGTACTGACCCGGTAATAACGTGAAGTCTTGATGATCAATATAGTTTTTCCCCAGAACCTCTTTCATATCTTTTGCTGTCAGTTGGTCATAATCCGCAGCTAGCAATTTCGAATCCTCAGACATCAATATCACCTGAAAAGCCAGCGGAGAGGCTTCATTATCACTATTTGGGTTTATGTCATCGTCTGCCAACAATGTTAATCCCAAAGTAGATGACAACTTACTTGCATCCGGTTCTTCCTTGCCAAACCAAGGCCCTTTTCCGCATCCACTCAATAGCAATATCGATAGCAGAATTGCGGGTATTTTTCGCCATAGAGTCATCAAGATTCCTCACCTTGAAGCTGACGCAAAGTCTGGTCATAAACCTGCTCATAGACTTCATGAAATAATTTTTCTACGCCAATTTGGCGCCCAGAGAGCAGCTCATTGAAATAGTGTTGATACATTTCCCAGACCCAATTTGGATCATTGATACTCGTTATATGGTCTCTGCGATAACGTTGAAATCGAGCCATTAAAACGGAAGGCGAAAAGCTCTGAATCACAGAAGAAAGGGCCGCATCAATAGCCCGATTTGAAGCCTGATAATGCAATCGCATGTGAGTAAGACTTTCTGCAACTGCCGCTGAAGGAGTAAGATGAACCTGGCTTTTTTGATCTCCATAAAGAGTCTCGACCGTTTCTTTATAGTTCAGTCCCAAACGCAGTGGATTATCTTCGATAGGTTGTAGCTGTTTATTTGTATCTTTTTGAGCTTGATGGAGATCTAATAACCCTTGAATAGTCGAATGCAATGTTCTCCCCGCTTCCTCAAGAAAACTATTTGCAGCCTGACTATCTCTAAAAGGTAAAAATTCACCTAAACCACGCAGTACGGGCGTCAAAGCAACATTTTCAAAGATATCCGCATTGCTTTCACTCAATGGCGCTGAATAAAAAGAGGATGGAACATCAAGATACTCATCATCCATCATATGTTCTTCTTGTGAAGTAACAACTGGCTCTGTACGAGACATTAATGGATTATCTAATAAATGGGAGGATGAGTTATCGGCTACAGAATTATGGTTAACACCTAATGTATTGGGTTCAAAAGATTGCATATTTGTTTCTTTTATTGATGTGCTTAGATTATATTGAGAAGAAGCTAGATTTGTTGATTCATTGATGACACGGTTAACATTATTCATCTCTTCAGTGCTAATAATATTTTGTAACTGTAAATAGTCTGGTGCCGCTGGGGAATGCTCATTTAATTGCAAATGAACACTAAGATTTAATTCTCCAATACTGATAGAATCACTCTGGGATAGAGCAATAAGTGTCTCAGAAGGGCAACCATGGCTAGAATGATTAATAAGACAATTACCAACAAGATCTTGTAAACAGAATTGTCCATCACTCCATATAATATTGGCATTTAGCGGTTTAACTTTCTGCGCCGAGTCTTGCAATAACCAATGGTTACCGACGCTAATAGGTTCACAGCCAAAGCTTCCCCCTTCGGTTGTAAATACATGCATCCTATCAATACTTCCACGCAACGATTTAATATCTTTGATATAAAGAGTTAATGTCGCAGATGAAAATGTAGAACCATCCATGTTGTTACTCCTGAACGCTAATAATGACACGGGGAATGACTGGAGGCTGACCAAGAAATGTCGTCCATCCTAATAAGCAACCTTTATCATGACCCAAGCAGGTTCTTACTGACTGCTTTGGCGCCAAGCCAAGCTGTAGATCCCAAGCTAATTGGTCTCGCAGAATAAATGCGACAAAAGTGACTAGAGGGCGAAAAAGGTCACCATTAGGCAAAAAACGCAAAAAGTGAGCATGAGAAAGATCATGAATGCACAGCGTAAATTTTCCACAAACATCAGGTGAGTAATCACCAATGACAAAATTTCCACGCAGATCCGAGTTTAATTCGCCTAAACGATTTTGTTGATGTGGCACGATTGAGACTCGGCGATACTGCCAGCTTTCTACTTCAACATTAGGCAAATCAAAACAATGAGAAATTAACCCAGACACGACGTCAGGTGATCGACCCGGTGCAGCAAGCAGGCCAGAATAGGCCAACATTTTGCTGTGATTAACAGGGATAACATCTCTTAAAGTTCGGCTCCCTAAGCCAACTAACGAAAACATCATCTGAGAAAAACCATCATTACCATCTGCCTGATAGCGGATATAGTAGCGATATTTCCGCCAAGCAAGATGTAATAACATCAAAAAGCGATGGTTAAAAAAATCAATAAAATGATAAAGATTGCCGTCTTGCTGCGCATATTCCCAAGCCAATCGTTCTAAGTAATAGCCGGGCAATGGGGACTGGCTGCCATGCAGTCCCATAAAAGCCACTTCTAAATCATAGCCCCGTTTATCCTTTTGCAAGGATACGACATCGCTAGAGGGAAATCCCAAAGATGCACAGGAAGAGAAACGGATAAACTCCTCACTAGGGAGTCTTTCCTTCTCACATTCGACCTGTTGATTTTCTATTTGGTATAGAAGCTCAACGAGTTGGTAAAAATTATAATGTTGAATCTTTTTAAGTTCTGTCATATTAGCGGCCGACTTCCTAATTGAAGCGGCCAACGATAACTTGCTTGGCTGTCTGTATTAATTACAGTTAACTCATGGAAAGCATTAACACTGGCAAACAAAGAAAAAAACCTAGCAAGGACACTACCAAATAAATACATATCCCCTTCACTCGAAAAGGCTGATTGCTTCATATACAACGTTGACTGAATACCTCTAACAGGCCGCCCTTTAATCAGTCTATCGACAGGATTAGTTTCTAATCGCTCAATTCCCGACAAGCGTCGTTGGGAGATTTTAGAGGCTTGTTGATCGTTCATTGCTGGAAAATCATAATTACGAATAATTTGTAACAGTGCATCCTTGTTCAGTAAAGACAGATAGTTAAGTGATAAATTTGATACTAACGTCCATTGTAATCCACCATCCATAATAGGTCTAAGTGGCAAGGTTGGATGAGTGATATTTTTAAAGCTAACAAACGGAGGAGTATCGCTATAGCTTACGTTAATATCACCAATGCCTAACTTTGTAGGAACTCGGCGGTTAGAGCATAGCAACTCGGCTGATATGGTTTCTTCATCATCAGTGATTATCGACTCATCGCCACGAACAAATGTAATACTATGTTCTAATCCATCAAATTTAAGCGCATTGTGAACACCTAAATGATAATAACGTGTTGAACGCTCTTTTTCATATTCAGTTTGATGACGAAAACTTTCAAATGGATGATAAATACGAGCAGGCTGAGTTTCATTGCGTTGTTCATGCCCATGCTTTGTCAGCCACCCTTCTATTTTCTTAACTGAAAATATTTCATAAAATTCTGGGCGTGAGTGGCTAGCTCGTAGTGGATAGCTAACACTTCGCCCATCTAATTGTAAAGGTTCACTATGATGAGGGAAAAGGTTAACAGCAGGGGCACAATGTAACCGTAAACTATCAGAGTGGATTTTTACGTCTGCTGGCAGCGGCTTATCAAAATTAAAAGATATCTCTATCTTTTTCACTGGTTTTTCTTGAGGTAGAGAACCGAATCCTCTAAAGTCTAAAAACAACAAGCTTTCTGGAAAGCAAAAATAATCTTGTAATATCCTGTAGCCTGAATATACGTTTTTCGGATAAGGCAAAAGCGCATCTTGATTATTAAAACCAACAGGAGAGATATCTATATTTGGTACAGAAAACTCAACACCATCTAGTAGTACTGTCGCAGATTTAAAATGATGCAAAAACCATAAATATAATTGATTTGCACTATGGTCATTATTACCAAGGTACAACCTCATTTTATCTAGATTTATCTTTTCTAAACTAATTTGACCAAAGACATCAAATGACAGAATCAACTTTCCATTTTCATTGCTGTTATTTGACTGTACATCATTTAGCTCAATTGGCAGGATCCATACATCTCGACAGGTCGAAAATTGGCAGGATAATCCATCTATCGCTTTAGCGCCTAATAAAACATTTTCTGAAATATAAGCAGCTTCGCTGATCGATTGCTCCTTTGGTGAAAAGTGAACTATTGTCATGCTTGGTACAGAGCGCAAATAATTAGGCCAAAGCATATTAAGAAGACCATGAGTCAACTCAGGGAATTCATCTTCAATCTTTTCTCGCAGGCTTCCAGAGAGGAATGCAAACCCTTCCAGCAAACGCTCAACATCAGGGTCGGTACTTTGCTCAGATAAAAAACGCGTTAACTGCGGCCATATCTGAGAAAACTCAGCACCTTGATTACGTAAATACGCCAGTTCATCTCTAAAATAATCTTCTAGTTTCATATTTAATTAATTAGTTTAGCGCAACTGATAGCGAGAACTATCATCAAGCTGAATATTAAAGTTGACGACACTGTCTATATCTTCGAATTGTATATGCGCCTTGACCTTAAAAAATAACGTTAGGGGATCGCTGTCTTTATTAAAGGTAGCAACATCCACTGATTTTATTCTTGGATCAAAGTTCTCAATACATTGTTGAATCGCTTTACAAACTGAAGCTGATATATCGACAGAGCTTCCTGTTGCATCATTAAAATCGACAACACCTAGTTCGGGACTACTTTGGCAGCATCCAGGCCGTGAATTCAACACATCGTTAAGGTTTTGTTTCAGCGACGTAAGTAGGTCACTGGACTTGTCCAGTGACCCTATCGATGCACCTTCATCAATACGCCCAAACAAGCTACACGCCCGAGTTCTTTGCCAAGGGGTGAGTGCAGGCATGCATCTATTCCTTATCTAAGCGACCAACAAGCGATAGCTCAAAACTTGCGCCCATATATTTAAAATGCGGGCGTACAGACATTGAAACTTGATACCAACCCGGATCGCCATCAACATCACTCACCGTAATTGATGCTCCACGTAATGGGCGGCGGCTACGAACCTCAGATGGTGGATTTTCTTGATCGGCCACAAACTGGCGGATCCACTGGTTGAGTTCTCGCTGTAAGTCCTGCCTCTCTTTCCACGCCCCCAGCTGTTCTCTCTGTAGAACCTTAATGTAATGAGCTAAGCGGTTCACAATGAACATATAAGGAAGCTGAGTACCTAACTTATAATTAGTCTCTGCAATTTTCCCTTCGCGAGTAGGTGGGAAAACTTTACATTTTTGTATTGAGTTTGCGGAGAAGAAAGCGGCGTTATCGCTACCTTTACGCATAGTTAAAGTAATAAAACCTTCTTCAGCAAGCTCATATTCTCTGCGGTCTGTAATCAAGACTTCGGTTGGGATCTTTGATTGCAGTTGCCCAAGAGAATCGAAAATATGTACCGGTAGATCATTAACACTGCCACCACTTTGAGGCCCGATAATGTTTGGGCACCAGCGATATTTAGCAAAACTATCCGTGATGTTAGAAGCTAACAAATATGCCGTATTACCCCACAGATAGTGCTCGTGGTCGGCATTCACATCTTCTTGATAATCAAATGACTTAACTGGATTTTCATTGCGATCATACGGTAGACGAAGTAAGAAACGTGGCGCAGTTAATCCAATATAACGCGCATCTTCCGTTTCTCTTAACGCTCGCCATTTTACATAAGCAGGTCCTTCGAAGACGGCTTTTAACTCTTTGATTGCAGATAATTCAGTAAAGCTATTCAACCCAAAGAATGAGGGTGATACTGAAGATAGAAATGGAGCATGAGCCATCGCGCCCACAGAGCTAACATACTGCAGCAGCTTCATATCTGCTGAACTTTGATTAAACTCATAGCTACCAATAATTGAAGCTATCGGTTCACCACCAAACTGTCCATAGCCACTCGCATAGACATGTTTATAGAAACCAGATTGAGAGATTTCAGGTGAATACTCGAAATCATCTAAAAGCTCACTTTTAGTCGCATGCAAAACATGAATTTTAATATTTTCTTTAAAATCGGTACGATCAACGAGTAATTTCAAAGACCGCCATGATGATTCCAGCTCTTTAAATCGTGAACTATGTAAAACCTCATCCATTTGCTTACTGAGCTTGCTATCTAACTCAGCAATCATGCGGTCAACTAATAGTTTATTGATAGGCTCGTTATTGCTTCCACTTTCTAAAATATTGCTAATAAATGCTGAAACTCCTTGTTTAGCAATATCATAGGCATCATCGCCGGGGGTCAGTCGTGTTTGAGCCATTATTTCATTAAGTAATGAAGGTGAATACTCTCGTTCTTCAACGTTGTATCCTTCTAATTCTGTTTCTGATGACATTGGGTTAATTCCTTTTTTACACTCAAAACATTCTCAGAACAAATAACACAGCAATGTTATTTAGATTCACCAGTAGCCATATTCAGTTCGCTTAACAACTGGTCTCTTAATGATTCATCAGACAATAATGATTGTAAGCGAGAACGAAATGCTGGAATATTCCCTAGCGGCCCCTTTAATGCGACCAGCGCATCTCTCAGTTCTAAAAGTTTATTTAACTCAGGAACCTGACGAGCGACGCGATCGGGCGTGAAATCAATCATTGACTCAAAATTAAGCCGTACGCGTAGATCGTCTTTAGCATTATCTTCTAAGCGATTTGGTACATCCATATCTAGCTGTATGTCAGCTTCTTTCATTACCGATGAGAAATTATACTTATCGATAGATACCGCTGGCCTTTCTTCAATTGAAGTATCTTCAGTTGTTCCCTTTAAATCGCCAATAACAAGTAGATTTAAAGGTAATTCAACCTCATCATGCTGCTCTCCCGTAGAGGGAACATACTTTATGTTAATACGTTCCTTGGGGGCGACACTACCTTCTGATTTTTTATTCATATAATAATCCGATTAGTCAGTGACAAAAAATAAAACTAAAAACGGATTGCTTTACTAGCAATCTATGCAATAAGTTTTATAACACTTTTAATCATCAATTATAATTTCGAAAAATTTATTTATTCATTCAATACAATTAAATCAAGTTACATAAATACAATTAAATAATGATAAATATATTCTCATTCAGAAATAACACAAACATCATAGATATGGCTAGAAACAAATACATACAATATAGAAATTAATCAGTTTTAATATTAGGTGAAAAAATTTATAATCAATTAAACATAACACGGGGGATTTACAGAGTAAGAAATGACTTGTTAGCCATATTCGCTGACAGATTTTGAATAGTTATTGGAGAGAAATAAAACAGTTATAAGAAAATGCCTAAGTAAGGTAATCGCACAGCGTCCTCACTCTGCGATACCTCATGAAAATGCATCAACCAAATAGCGCTATCGGCCAATGATGACCAATCACATAGATAATCACCGCAGAGAGAACACCCGCCACGATATCATCCACCATGATACCCATACCGCCGTGAATATTACGATCAAACCAGCGAATTGGCCAAGGCTTCCACATATCCAGCACACGAAAGACGAGAAAACCGCCTAGCACCCATTGCCAACTATTGACTGGTAGGGCCATCAGCGTGATCCACATACCAACAAATTCGTCCCACACAATGCTGCCATGATCGTGGGTTTTCATGTCCTTAGCCGTGCGATGACAGATATAAACCCCAATGCAAATGCTGAACATCACTACCAGCGAGTAAAGCTGCCACGGTAGCTGAATCAACAATAGCCAAAACGGGATTGAGGCAAGAGAACCCATAGTGCCGGGCATAATCGGGCTCAAACCACTGCCGAATCCCGTAGCTAGCAGATGCCACGGGTTACTCATGCGTAGACGCGCTTTCGCAGCCTGGCTATCGTACTTGCTAATCTTTGCCAAAATGGTCAAATCCTTGAAGATCTAATTCCACCTGAGCGTTACCACGCCAGAACCGCATACCATCAGCCGCAGGGGCAATTTGCCCAATGCAGGTAAAATCAGCGCCCAGCAAGCCTAGTGCGACATCCAATGCACCACGATGCAGCTCAGGAACGGTGAAACACAGCTCATAATCTTCGCCGCCGGATAACGCCCAACGTAGCGCCTGTTCAGGCGTTGTGTTATTCGTTAAGCTCGCTGACATTGGCAGGTCGTCTAAATAGAGATTAGCACCACAATCGCTGGCTTTCAGAATATGCCCCAAGTCTGAGACAACACCATCAGAAATATCAATCGCTGAACTGGCGAGATCTCTCAGCGCTTGCCCTTGTAGCACGCGCGGATGTGGGCGCAGATGGCGATGAATTAACGCATTGCGTTCCTCATCGTTTTTTACCGAAAGCTGATTCTGCAAAATAGCCAGTCCAGCGGCGCTGTCTCCCAGCGTACCAGTAACATAAATCCAATCACCAATACGGGCACCGCTGCGCAGTAATGCACGCCCAGCAGGTACTAAGCCATTAATAGTGTAGGTGATGCTTAACGGGCCACGGGTGGTGTCACCGCCAATTAACTGCATACCGTAATAATCAAGCTGTTCGAATAAACTGCCGCTAAAACGTGCAAGCCACGGCTCATTGATTTCAGGGAGCGTCAGCGCCAAAGAAACCCATGCAGGATCGGCTCCCATAGCCGCTAAATCACTCAGGTTTACAGCTAAAGACTTGTAGCCTAAATCGGCAGGATCGATATCAGGTAAGAAATGGATGCCAGATACGAGGGTATCGGTACTGATTGCAATCAGCTGTTTTTCAGAAACAGAAAGCAGAGCACAATCATCCCCAATACCCTGCTGTACATCCCGACGAGCCGTCCGATGACGGTTAAAGTAGCGGGCAATTACATCAAATTCGCCGCATGCCATAACACATTTCCTGATTGGTTTAATGGGACTACTTTTTTGGATTGACCTAATTTTACCCAACAAAAAGGCCGGAAAACCGGCCTTTTGGGGTAAACGAAATGGCCCGAGGGCTTCCGTCAGGTAAACCTGAAAAGCAATCTTATCTTTTAGATTTGCGAATCGTTGGAGCAACTTTATCCAGTACACCGTTGACAAACTTATGGCTATCTTCAGCGCCAAAAGTTTTTGCCAGCTCAATACCTTCGTTAATTGCAACTTTGTAAGGGACGTCTTCGCGCTTGCTCAGTTCAAACAGAGAAATACGCAGAACCGCTCTCTCAACCTGACCCAATTCTTCCAACTGACGAGATAATACTGGAGCCATCAGGCCATCCAAGTATTCTGCGTTAGTGGCGACGCCAGACAACAGCTCACGGAAGTAGCTAATATCGACATCTTTGACGTCCTGCTCTGACAAGAACTGATATTCAACATCAGCAATGTCGTTTTTGGATATCTGCCAAGAATAAAGTGCCTGAACAGCACATTCACGGGCGCGGCGGCGAGCAGCAGGTTTCACGGAATTCCCCTTACTAAAAATCAGGCTTTAATTGCTTTAAGAACATTGATCATTTCGAGAGCGGTCAGGGCAGCTTCTGCACCTTTATTACCCGCTTTAGTCCCAGCACGTTCAATGGCTTGTTCGATACTTTCGGTAGTCAGTACGCCAAATGCGACAGGCACAACGCTGTTCATGGCTACACTTGCCAGACCAGAGCTGCATTCTCCTGCAACAAATTCAAAGTGGGCAGTACCGCCACGGATTACGGTTCCCAAAGCGACAACCGCATCATAGCGGTTAGTGTCGGTCAGTGCGCGAACGGCCAATGGCAGTTCATAGGCGCCTGGAACCCAAACTACAGTGATATTGTCATCAGAAACCTGGCCAATACGTTTCAGGGCATCAATTGCGCCTTCCAGCAAGCTGTCGTTAATGAAATTGTTAAAACGCGCAATAGCGATAGCAACACGAGCCTGTGGAGCAGCAACAACGCCTTCAATCGTTTTCATACAGTTTCCTTAAAATCTTTATGTTCAATACCCCTATTTCTCTTCAGAGCTAATAGGGGGGCGGATTCTACCACATTCTTTCGTCCCCTGCTCAGGTGCATTTCGCTAACTTGGCGCAGGTGATGAGATGAAACAAAAATAAAGCAGTAAAAACAATGCTCAGAGCATGATTAGTACGCGTTACGTAACACCACACGCAAATCAGAACCTACGGGCATTACTTCGCTAAATACAAACTGAGGCGCATCTGCGAGCTCAGTCAAGCCGGGCAATACACATAAACCACGTGCGCTGTCGCCCAATAGTTTTGGTGCAATATAAACAATCAGCTCATCGACTAAACCAGCCTGCAACAAAGCTCCCGCCAAGGATGCACCCGCCTCCACCCATACGGAGTTAATCTGCTGTTTGCCCAGTTGCATCATTAACACAACCAGATCCAGCCCTTGACAGTATTGTGGAATAGAGAGTTGTTTAACGCCTTCTGGCCACTCGTGTTCATCAGGATGAATTCTTGCAAGCAACGTTTCGCCCGGCTGCGAGATAATTTTATGCGCTGGTGTAACTCGGTTTTGACTATCAACAATAACGCGTAGTGGTTGGCGAAGATGTTCTTTCGGATAGGCCTGCTGCGTCGTTACATCTAGTTCATCCCAGCGCACCGTGAGTGACGGATCGTCAGCCAGTACCGTAGCGCTGGAGCTCAATATTGCAGAGCTTTGGGCGCGGTATCGCTGCACGTCCTGTCGTGCTTCAGCTGACGTAATCCATTTGCTTTCGCCAGATGCCATCGCCGTTTTTCCATCTAATGATGCCGCCATCTTCAGTTGGACGAATGGGAACCCCGTACGCATGCGTTTGAGAAAACCACGATTGACGGCTTCAGCTTCATTCATCATCAGACCGTGACTGACATCAATACCGGCTTGTTGCAGCTTGAATAGACCGCGTCCTGCAACGTTGGGATTAGGGTCCTGCATTGCAGCAACCACTCGGCTAACACCAGCAGCAACTAACGCATCAGCACAAGGTGGTGTGCGTCCATGGTGGCTACAGGGTTCAAGGGTCACGTAGGCCGTTGCGCCACGCGCTTTATCTCCTGCCATACGTAGCGCATGAACCTCTGCGTGAGGCTCACCGGCGCGCAGGTGATAACCTTCCCCCACAATCTCATTGTTCAGAACGATAACGCAGCCGACATTGGGGTTTGGCGTGGTGGTAAAACGCCCACGGCGTGCTAGCTCAAAGGCTCTCGCCATGTAAAATTCGTCACCATGCTGCTGATCTTGCTGCATAAATATCGTCCAAAAATGAAATAAAACGAAACGCTAAGCGGGTACTTTCAGATACTGAGATAGCCTAGTCCTGTAGTTTAGCGATCTCTTCGCCAAACTCTCGGATGTCTTCAAAGCTACGGTATACGGAAGCAAAGCGAATGTAGGCGACTTTATCGAGTTTTTTCAGCGCATCCATAACGAGGTTACCCACCATTTTGGTAGGAACTTCGCGCTCACCGGTGGCACGTAACTGAGATTTAATATGACTGATCGCCATTTCAACGTCATCTGAGTTTACAGGGCGTTTTTCTAATGCTTTTAAGATGCCACTGCGTAACTTATCTTCGTTAAACGGTTCTCGAACGTCATTACTTTTGATGACGCGTGGCATCACCAGCTCAGCAACCTCAAAGGTCGTGAAACGTTCATTACAAACCAGACACTGGCGACGGCGGCGCACTTGAGTACCATCACCAACCAAACGGGAATCAATGACTTTGGTATCAACGGCGGAACAAAATGGGCAATGCATAGCTCTTCCTGAAAGGCCTGAGATAGTACTAGTGTACCTCGAAGTGACATAACAACAAAAGGAAGTCAGTTTACCAATTATGCGGTAAATGACACATTTCCATTGAACATTGACCAATGAGAGCTATTTTCTGCGTTTTCTCCACGATTTACTTCAGCGCGAATCATTCTAGCGTTTCAAGCAAGTGAATCCTGAGGCGCTTACTCAGGTCAGCGAGTGCGGTCAACTAAAATACAGCTCCCAGTATGATGGGTATATACTTATTGATATCGGAAACAAAGCAATTAGCATGTGACATTCAGAGCAAAGGCGATTAATCTTTTATCTATGTCCATAATAAATCGAGCGATCTATGTCTATATTCCGCCCTTTATTCGTGCTTGCCCCTTTGGCATTGATGCTAACGGCATGCGCTTCTGATCCTAAAACTGAAGCTCTTCAGTCTGAAGTTCAGGAGCTGACACAAAAAGTCCAGAAACTGAGCACTGAAGCTGAGTATTTGGAGCGTCAGAAAGCGATGAACGAAAATAACGAACAGCGTATTTACCTGATCCCTGCGGCCAATAGTGACGCATTGGGGATTACCAGTCTGGGCCAACTGCGCATCTTAATCAGCCATCTTGAACCTGAAGCGGACGGTAGCAAAGCCGTGCTGCAGATAAAAACGGCCAATGGTTCGATTTTGCCAAGCTTCACCGGCTCTCTAGAGTGGGGTACGTTAAATCAGGCCACGCTGGAACCTGATCAAAGCAGTATTCTGTCGCAAAATATAAGTTTCACAAGCCCTGCGACACCAACTAATGTGACCAGCATGGAAGTCCGTTTTAGCGATATTGCACCGGAAAACCTTGGTTTCATTCGTCTGAGTGGCTTAGAACGTCAGTAATTTTCACGCTGATACTAACCATAAAAAAACCCCGCCGAAGCGGGGTTTTTTGTCACTGTAACCGACCGTATTTCACGGTTATTACGGCAGAATTGACGGTTGATCCGCCCCTTCTTTTTCTACCTTCTGCTGCAACATGTGTTCACGCTTCATGCCAAGTTTCAGCGCCAGCGCGGATGCGACATAGATGGACGAAGCCGTACCGATAGAAACACCGATCAGCATAGTCAGTGAGAAGCCCTTCAACATCGGCCCACCAAATAAATACAGCATCAGGATAACCATCAAGGTGGTGCCTGAAGTGATCAATGTACGATGCAACGTTTGTGTCAGAGACACGTTGAAGATTTCGTAAGGTGTTCCGCGGCGGATCTTACGGAAGTTCTCACGGATACGGTCGGAAACCACGATACTATCGTTAAGTGAGTAGCCGATAACCGACATCAACGATGCAACGATGGTTAAATCGATCTCAATATGAAATAACGACAATACGCCTAGGGTGATGATCACATCATGCAGCAATGAAATAACCACCCCAGCAGCCAAACGCCATTCGAATCGAACACCAACGTAAATCAAGATGGCCAGCAACGCGACTAACAGCGCCATCGCACCGTGCTGTGCCAAATCTTCACCAACGCTCGGCCCAACAAACTCAATACGCTTCACCGCTGCATTCTGGCTAGTGGCTTCGTTAATCACGCCAATGACTTTGCTGCCTAACGCTTCACCGCTCGCTGCGCTTGTCGTCGGAGGCATGCGCACTACGATGTCACGACTGCTACCAAAATTCTGTAACAGCGGATCAACGAAACCTGCTTTCTGCAGCGCATCACGCATCATGTCCATATCCGCTGGTTTTTCCAGCGAAACTTCGATGACGGTACCACCGGTAAAATCGAGTCCTAAGTTGAACTTATTCACGCAAATAATTGCGATAGAAAGGATCAACAGAAAACCAGAAATACCGAAAGCCCAGTAGTCCCAGCGCATAAAGTCATAGACTCTACGGCCGTAATTTAATTGTTCAACACTATATTCCTGTGCCACAACGCACTCCTCAGATAGACAGCTTGTTGATGCGCTTGCCGCCGTACAGTAGGTTTACGATGGCACGAGTACCGATAATTGCGGTAAACATTGACGTCGCCACACCAATACCGGTCGTGATCGCAAAGCCTTTAATTGCCCCGGTGCCAACGGCATACAGGATGATGACCTTGATAAGCGTCGTAACGTTAGCATCAAAAATGGAGCTGAATGCGCCTTGATAGCCTTCATTGATCGCCTGTTGTACTGAACGCCCGTTACTAAGCTCTTCTTTAATACGTTCATTTATCAGTACGTTGGCATCGACGGCTACCGCAAGGGTTAACACGATCCCCGCAATACCCGGCATGGTTAGAGTCGCACCCGGCAGCAGGGACATAATCCCAACGATGAGCACGAGGTTTGCCAGCAGAGCTGAAGTCGCTATCAGACCAAACTTCTTATAGAAGAACAGCATGAACAGGATTGAGACAACCAAGCCAGCCAAGCACGCTTCTAGACCCTGAGTGATATTCTGAGCACCTAAGGTCGGACCGATAGTACGTTCTTCAACAATTTGAATTGGTGCAATCAACGCACCCGCACGCAGCAGCAACGAAAGCTGGCGAGCTTCATTCGGATTATCGATACCGGTAATACGGAAGCTATTCCCCAAACGAGACTGAATAGTTGCAACGTTAATCACTTCTTCTTGCTTAGCCAGAATTGATTTGCCGCCCGCATCTTTCTTACCGCTGTCTTTGTACTCTACGAACAGAGTTGCCATCGGTTTACCGATGTTATCCTTCGTGAAGTTAGACATTGCGCTACCACCAGCGCTATCAAGCGAGATATTAACCTGAGGGCGGTTAAACTCGTCTTGGCTAGAGGTAGAATCGGTAATATGGTCGCCGGTCAGGATAACGCGCTTATACATCACGATAGGACGTCCATCTCGTGTGTATTTCACTTCAGAATCGCCCGGTACACGTCCATTGGCAGCAGCGGTGCTGTCAGCATTAGAGTTCACCAAACGGAATTCCAAGGTCGCAGTTGCCCCCAGAATTTCTTTTGCACGTGCCGTATCTTGGATACCCGGTAGCTCAACCACGATACGATCTGAGCCTTGACGCTGAACGAGTGGCTCGGCAACACCTAGCTGGTTTACACGGTTACGCAGGATATTGATGTTCTGCTGAACAGCATATTCACGCGCTTCTTGCAAACGCTGATCGGTCATTACCGCTTTCAGGCCATTATCGCCAACCTTGCTAAAGACGAGATTATTAAGGTAACGAGGCGATAGATAGCTGCTCGCTTTATCACGAGTTTCAGCATCACGGAATGTAATGAGAACGCCATTGGAGGAGCCGTCAGTTTTACGGATCGTTGAATATGGAATGCCCTTTTCACGCAAATCGCTGCGCAGCATATCCATACTTTGCTCTTGCAATTTGCTCAGAGCTGTTTCCATATCAACCTGCATCAGGAAGTGCACACCGCCGCGCAGAT
Organism: Hafnia sp.; assembly: GCF_036648275.1. Lineage (NCBI taxonomy): Bacteria > Pseudomonadati > Pseudomonadota > Gammaproteobacteria > Enterobacterales > Hafniaceae > Hafnia > Hafnia sp. The sequence goes on from NZ_JAVXIQ010000002.1 coordinate 358,937, forward strand.
CCAGGCCTAACTTCATCGGTTCCGCACCAATGGCTTCTAGCCATCTTGGCGTTGCCGGAGCAAGGTTCAATGCAATAACGTATTTGTCGCCCAGCATATCCATCAGCACTTCGCGTGCCCGAAGCTGAACGTCAGTATCTTTGAAGCGTGCCAAAATGGCACCATTTTCCAGCGCAATAGACTTGCTGGCGATGTGCTGTTTTTCAAGCTCATCACGGACTTGGACCAGTGTTGTTTCACTGGCGGCGACACCGCGCGCGCCAGTGATCTGAACAGCCGGATCCTCGCCATAAAGGTTAGGAAGTGCGTAAAGCAGACCAACGGCAAGCGCCACGATCAGCATGATGTACTTCCACAAAGGATAACGGTTTAACACGGCAGTTCCCTTAGGGAAAATCAAAAATTACAGCGCTTTCATCGTACCTTTCGGCAGAACAGCGGTCACGAAATCACGTTTGATGACAACTTCGGTGGTATCGTTCAGAGCAATGGCAATGTAACCTGTCTCAGCAACTTTCGTTACGCGACCGATCAAACCACCGTTGGTCAGAACTTCATCACCCTTGCTGATGGCATCCATCAGTTTTTTATGTTCTTTCGCACGTTTCTGCTGTGGACGCAGGATCATGAAATAGAAAATCAGGCCGAACACTACCAGCATGATAACCAAAGAGTACGGGCTGCCCTGAGCCGGTGCCCCAGCAGATGCCACAGCGTCGGAAATGAATAAACTCATCTAAATATCCCTCATTATTAACTACAGATTGAATGCAACTACAAACAGCCAGAAACAAGCCATTCTAAAAGCCGGTAGGTATCACTCCTACCGGCCTAAATTTATTTAGCGCCCACTGGCGGAACAGGCTTACCCTGTCGGCCATAAAAATCGGCCACGAACTCGTCTAATTTACCGTCTTCAATGGCCTGACGTAAACCAGCCATTAAACGCTGATAATAGCGCAAGTTGTGGATCGTGTTTAACCGAGCACCGAGAATTTCATTACAACGATCAAGATGATGCAAATAAGCACGGCTATAGTTGCGGCAGGTGTAGCAATCACACTCTGCATCCAGCGTTGTGACGTCATCTTTATATTGAGCGTTACGGATTTTTACAATACCGTTGGTCACAAACAAATGACCATTACGCGCATTTCGTGTTGGCATCACGCAGTCGAACATATCGATTCCACGGCGCACACCCTCCACCAAATCTTCCGGTTTACCTACCCCCATCAGGTAGCGAGGCTTATCTTCCGGAATTTGCGGACAAACATGTTCCAGAATACGGTGCATGTCTTCCTTTGGCTCGCCCACGGCCAAGCCGCCCACAGCGTAACCATCAAAGCCGATATCTACCAGCCCTTTTAGTGATACATCTCGTAAATCTTCGTAAACACCGCCCTGAATAATCCCGAACAGGGAGTTTTTATTGCCCAGTTCATCAAAGCGTTGGCGGCTGCGTTTTGCCCAGCGCAGAGACATCTCCATTGAGCTCTTAGCATAGTCCCAGTCGGCAGGATACGGCGTACACTCATCAAAGATCATGACGATATCAGAACCCAGATCGTACTGAATTTCCATCGATTTTTCAGGACTTAAGAAAATCGGTGATCCGTTGATCGGGTGACGGAAGTGAACACCTTCTTCTTTGATTTTACGCATTTTGCCTAGGCTGAATACCTGAAAACCACCGGAATCGGTCAGAATAGGGCCTTTCCACTGCATGAAATCATGCAAATCACCGTGTAATTTCATAATTTCCTGCCCAGGGCGCAGCCATAGGTGGAAAGTATTACCCAGCAAAATTTGTGCGCCAGTTTCTTTTACTTCTTCTGGCGTCATTCCTTTAACGGTACCGTAGGTCCCAACAGGCATAAACGCTGGTGTTTCAACCACGCCACGTTCGAAAATTAAACGACCACGACGAGCGCGGCCATCTGTAGTATCTAATTCGTACTTCACTCAAAACCTCCAGCATCAGAAAAACAGTCTGATGTTGCATTCCTAATGGAAAGAAGCCCTATTCAACATACCCGTCAGAGCGGGAAGCTAAACATTATATGGGCAAAAATTGGCCCGTGCGCTGCGTCATATCAACAGCTGCACGGGCCACGAAATCACTCAGCAGAGACTTTTTCTTGCTCTGCCAGCTCACTACGGGTGATGAACATGGCATCCCCATAGCTGAAGAAACGATATTCTTTCGCCACCGCTTCGTGGTACGCATGCATGGTATTTTGATAACCAGCAAAGGCAGACACCAACATGATCAACGTAGATTCAGGCAAATGGAAGTTGGTTATCAGAGCATCAATCACCTGATAGTGATAGCCCGGATAGATAAAGATTTGCGTGTCGTCAAAAAATGGCGCGATGAGTGCGTCTTTTGCCGCCGCTGCTGCACTTTCGATCGAGCGAACCGACGTTGTTCCTACCGCAATAACACGATTACCACGAGCTTTACACGCCAACACAGCATCAACCACATCCTGTGGCACTTCGGCATATTCAGAATGCATGGTGTGGTTTTCGATGGTATCAACACGCACTGGCTGGAACGTCCCCGCGCCAACATGCAGTGTCACAAAGGCCATCTCAACGCCTTTGGCACGTAACTTTTCCAGCAATGGCTCATCAAAATGCAGGCCCGCGGTCGGTGCAGCTACAGCGCCTGGACGCGAGCTATAGACCGTTTGATACAGTTCGCGGTCAGCATCTTCGTCAGGACGGTCGATATAAGGCGGCAATGGCATATGACCCGCCGCATTCAAGATCGTCAATACATCACGACCGTCGTCAAAGCGCAGCTCAAATAACGTGTCATGACGTGCAACCATTGTGGCGCGGATATCTTCGTTATCACCCAGCAACAGCTCAGCCCCCGGCTTAGGTGACTTCGAGGCGCGCACATGCGCTAATACGCGGGTATCATCCAACACGCGCTCAACCAACACCTCTAGCTTGCCACCACTGGCTTTACGGCCAAACAGACGAGCAGGAATAACGCGAGTGTTATTGAAAATCAGCAGGTCGCCTGCTTCGATTTTATCCAAAACATCAGTGAAAACGCCGTGCTCTAATTTTCCCGTTGGCCCGTCCAGCGATAACAAACGGCATGCGCTGCGCTCGGCTTGTGGATAGCGAGCAATAAGGTTATCGGGAAGTTCAAACGAAAAATCAGAAACACGCATGGTTAGTATTCACTCTATATATAGCAGACGTAGGAGCACGCAAAAAACAGGCCGCTTAGTCTAGAGCCGCAAGCGTTCGGCTGCAACTGTTAAGCGGTTAAGGATGTTATTAGTCTTCGTTAATAGGAATTAGTGACCATACAAAAAGCATGGATTAAACATCTACATTCTCATTTATAATGATTGAATGAACTTTCTCGCACACCTTCATCTTGCCTCATTGGCCAACAGCTCGCTGTATGGCAATATTCTGGCCGACTTTGTCCGCGGTAACCCACAAGGAAATTATTCAGATAAGGTTATCGACGGCATATTCATGCATCGCAGAGTTGATGTCATGACCGATCGCCTCCCGCAAGTCTTAGAGGCAAAACGCTTCTTCCGCGAAGAGTTTCGCCGCGTTGCCCCCATTACCCTTGATGTCGTATGGGATCATTTTCTCGCGCTACACTGGCAAGAGCTGGAGCCAGCAATCTCTCTGCAAGCGTTCGTCAACCACGCTCAAATTGAAATTGTGCCAATGCTGCCAGATTCCCCTGAGCGTTTTCAGAACCTCAATGCCTATATGTGGCAAGAACGCTGGCTAGAACGCTACGCTGAACTGCCATTTATTGCCAAAGTGTTACAAGGTATGGCAAATCGCAGGCCGAAACTCGGTGCGCTGGCGGGATCTTTTATCGACATCGAAAATAACTACGCGCTTCTTGAACAAACATTTTGGCAGTTTTATCCGCAAATGATCGCCCAAGCCAAGGCAAAGACCTTATAAACACTGACGCTGTTAACAGTTAGTGCGTTTCCCTATTGCCCTTTTTTACAAAAGCGCTATGTTATATACCAATCTTTACTTTTACCC